>NZ_JXYS01000100.1 GCF_000949295.1 Acidithrix ferrooxidans | reverse complement strand
TGCGAAAGATACGAGCACAACATAGCGAAATGGGAGACGAGCCATGAGTAACGAAATCCCGTTGCGTCACGATAGCGTCACGGTAGCTTGTCCGGTTTGCCATAGTGATTTCTTAGTATCGGGTCGTAAGACCTACTGCTCAGAGCGTTGTAGAGCTAGTGCTTATCGAACTCGACGCAACAACAGCCAACTCAAGGTACCTGTTGTAGGTAAGAAACAGCCGCTAAAGCCAATCACTGTATATGAGTGTGATATCTGCGGGGAGCGAGCCCTCGGGGAGCAACGCTGCGACGAATGTCAGAAATTCATGCGTCGTGTTGGCTTTGGAGGACTGTGTCCTCATTGTGATGGAGCAGTTGCCTATGACGAGCTAACCGTTGGTTAAGCGAATCTAACAAACTAAAGATCAGGCCATCTTTAGTGAGCGGTGGACGCCTGCACGCTTGCCTCGCAAATAATCTGACACATGTGAATAAGCGCTTCGCGTTTACATGCAGGTGCCAGATCTCGACCACAGGGCCCACCGCTATCGCTACTACCGATAAACAAATAATAAAAAGAAGGGTAACTGGTTCCGAAACTACCCATTGGGACCAGTTACCCTTCGTGCTACTCCTGGCTTAGAGTTGTCCGTAATCCTCAGAAAAGCGAAAGACAACTTTCTAATCCAACAACGAGAGGACTATGGACAAATAAATATCAAAAAGACGAGCCATTTAGGCATTAATTAAGGGACCTTCTAGCCTGACATCTACCAGGATTGAGGTAACTTAGAGATAGGTTAAAGGGATCAGGAAAGTCTGGTCCAAAGACTTCGGTACAGTGGTCCAAAGATACTGGTGCTGTGGTCCAAAGATTCTACCAATAGTGGTCCAGAGAATCGGAATAGTCACCATAATCACATTGGGCAGTGACTGATCCGGGATCCATTTAACGATCCTCACCTTGGAGAAAGGGAGATAGAAGTGAAAGAGTGTGGTCTTTTTCCCATCGATCACAGGACCATCGGAAAAGTCATACTGTGCCCATTTCCCCATCTCGGCAATCCAAGGCCAAAAGATTCTTTGCGTAGATTTCCTCCAGGCGACCTTGGCTGTAGCTACAGCTCTTCTAGTGCTTCGAATTGAACCGTTATAACCTAGCGCCACCAGCCTGACATGGATCGCCTTAGCCCGGACCTTAGCCTTAGACTTGTCAACGGCTTCCTCAATTATGCCAGCGTACTTATCGGTGGCCTTAGGACGCCTCTCATATTGACCCTGTCGTATCAGTTGTCCGGCATTTCTTGCTTGAACATACTTCTTTAGGGGTATTAGGAGAACAGCCAACGAACTGCGCTGCTCCGTTATACGATCCAAAAAGATCGTAAGCCTCAATAATTTCCATGGATTCTTTGCTATCCTTCACTTTGGGCCCTTTCTTGGCATTAGGAGTGGTATAAATCCATAATGCCCCAAGATAAGGGCCTTCATTCTTCTTTTTTCTCAAAAAGTGATAGCCAGACCGCCTTTGCGTGCCCACTCTCGGGTCCAGGGGACCCGAGAGTGGGCCGTCACGCTAGGCGGTCATCCTGTATGCAATTTTCGTGGCTATATTCATTCATGCCAAATGGCCATATTCATGCATTTTCAAATGGCCGTTGACACCAATTAGGACATTGGTTTGTTTTGTTCCCTTTCCTCTTTAGCCTTCGCCATGGCTCTCACCACCCAAAAAGAACTCATCTACTTGGACATTTCCTCCAAGTTTGTATAAACCATCTCGGTCAGCCGGTACGCTCAGCCATTGCGCTCAGCCATTACGCTCAGCCATTGCCTCAGGTAGCTTATTTAACATCAACCATCCAGTTGAATAAGATACTTGAACGAATTTAGCAAGGGCTCTGATGGCTAGGGGGTAGTAGCCGAAAGACCACGCTTGTCGTTGGACAATAGATAGATAGATAGCAGAAAACCACTAGGAAAAAGAGATATGACTTCGATGAAAGATAGTCCCGGAGGTAACGCTAGTTTGACGGTGACAAGATTTACATTGAAAAAGTGGAGCTCGAGATGCTGCATTTCTTGAAATGATTTGGCCTTACTAAAGTAAATTGATCGAAGTTACACTTTGAGCATCTTAATCCCTCATAGCATAAGCAATTTGATCAAATGATCCCCACATGCTTCCTCTGAAGCGAAACGTACCATAAAGCCTGAGATATCTACCTAGACAGCTTTATTGAACATCTGTTCTACTAAAGATTAGCTCCAATCTGGTCTCGGTGGAGGCGAAACTTACGAAAGTTGATAAGTAGGTTTATGTAGCATTGCAGTGTGGCTGTTATCAGCTTGTAGGTGATTTACAACCTCTTTCATTCATGACGCACCAAGGAACTTCCCAATAGGGACACTAGCAGATAGCAAAAATAGCTAGGCCATGGGTGGTGCCTAGGGCTGTCTTGGAGTCAAAAAGCCAGCGAATCTGGCTTTCATCATACGAATTTTGCCCCAGGAGGCAAGTTCACTGCGACTAATCACACTAAGATTGCCTTAAACCTACAAAGTTAAAAATATACGCCAGGTTAAACGCTTACCCAAAGTCGTTCGGATAGAAACGATAGTCGAATCTAAGTAATTTCGACTTTGGATTCGATGCGCTAGCTTGGGCTATAGGGTTAACTTTACGGAATAAGATTTCGCTAGGAGCAGTCAAGAAGGGGTGGGGTCGAGACAATTGTCAACTGTTGTATTTCCAAATGGAATGGAAATGGACGAAGAGATCTGTTTGAAACTCGATAGATACCCCATATACCATCTTTGCCAACTCATCGATAGCCAAAGCATGGAGACGTTATGACCAATGCAGTTCAAACCAAATTCCAATCGCTCTCGGACCGCTACTCCCTGCAAACGGGATGGGTTCCGCTCTCTGGCATTCAGGGAATAATTAGAGCCCTCATAGAGATTCGAAGATACGATATCAAAAACGGTCTCAACACTTCAGCCTTCGTCAGTGGCTATCAGGGCTCACCGCTAGGCGGATTAGATACCGAACTATTGCGCGCTCATAAATCCATCGACAACCTCGGAATTGTCTTTCAACCTGGCCTAAACGAAGAGTTGGGTGCGACGTCGATAACAGGGACCCAGCTGCTAGCTTTGAATCGATCATCAAGCGTAGGCGGCGTAACTGGTATCTGGTATGGTAAGAGCCCCGGTGTGGATCGAGCTAGCGATGCGATAAGACACGGCAATCTCATCGGAGCCTCATCAAAAGGCGGAGTATTAGTATTAGCCGGGGATGATCCAGCAGCGAAATCCTCTACAGTTCCGGGTTCGTCGGACGCCACTTTAGCGGCCATGGGTCTTCCAGTTCTATTTCCTGGGAACACCCACGACCTGATCGGCCTAGCTCTCCATGGCATAGCACTCTCTCGCGCAAGTGGACTATGGAGCGGCTTCAAAGTCGTCACCAAAGTCGCGGACTCTACAGGTATATTCCCGGTAGGGGCCGACTTCAATCCGATTATACCGACTCTCGACTATCGGGGCACCCCGTACCACCACATACCTGATGCGGAACTCCTTGGTGCCCACCTTTTGGAGTTAGAGGAGCGTCTCCTTGGGATCCGATTGGATATCGCCAAAGAGTACATCTACCAAAATAAGTTGAATCCAACCACCAGATCTTCAAATGCACGCCTTGGAATCGTAGCCGTTGGAACTGTCTATCATGACCTCTTGACGGCGCTTGCAAACCTAGGCATAGCCGATTCTGACGACATTGCAATGAAGAAAATGATGGTCACATACCCGCTGGATGAACGTGATATCATCGAATTTGCCAATGGACTTGAAGAGATTCTGGTCATCGAAGAGAAACCAGCCTTTGTCGAGCGACAAATCAAAGAGATACTTTATGGCCGCGCGCAAGCGCCCATCATCACAGGCAAAAAAGACGACCGGAACAATGCCCTTGTTCCCTCCCATGGTGCACTTGAATCCGACGATATCGCCAAAATTGTAGGTCGACGCTACCTTAGCCGTCACCGAACAGAGTCAATTACCAAATACTTAGACAAACTAACCAAGATTGATTCGAGAGAGCTTCTCCAAGTAGAGCAAAGAACTCCGTTTTTTTGTTCAGGATGCCCTCATAACACATCTACCCGCACCGAGGACTCAAACATAGTCGGCGCTGGAATTGGATGTCATACTCTTATCCTTCTCAACCCAAGAGGCAGAGGAGAGATTACCGGAGTTACTCAAATGGGAGGAGAGGGAGCCCAATTCATCGGAATGGCTCCATACCTTCCCGGCAAGCACTTCATTCAAAACATGGGAGATGGCACATTCCACCACAGCGGCTCCTTGGCCATTAGAGCCGCTGTCGCAGCCAAAATCCCCGTCACCTACAAGATCCTATACAACGACGCGGTAGCAATGACAGGGGGCCAGCGCGTCGAAGGACAACTAACAATTCCCGAGATGATCGAATCGCTCTATCTCGAGGGCGTATCAAAAGTGGTGGTTACAACTGACAATCGGGAAGCTTACGACGGCGTTAACCTGCCAAGAGGTACTGCCGTTTTTGATCGAGGGCAGCTAGATAAGGTCCAAAGCGACCTATCAAAGATCAATGGTGTTAGCGTAATCATTCACGATCAACTCTGCGCGATAGAAAAGCGCAGGCGTAGACGACAAGGGACCCTCGATGCTCCGAAGACTCTCATCGTTATAAATGAACGAACATGCGAAGGGTGTGGAGACTGTGGCGACAAATCCAATTGTCTCTCGGTCGAACCGGTTCTAACTGAATTCGGAAGAAAGACCAGAATCAACCAAGGCTCATGTAGCTCTGATCAGACGTGTCTTCAAGGCGATTGTCCTTCGTTTATGACAATTCCAAACGGCCCCAAATCACACAAGCCCATTGCGCTACCCAATGTCGATCTCGTGAAACCAAATCTCAAAGACTTCCGGGGGGCGACCAATATACGTCTAGTGGGAATTGGGGGGACTGGGGTTGTAACCCTGGCCGCGATCATTGAAGTTGCCTGCATTCTGGATGGAAAGTATTCTCGTGGACTAGACCAAACCGGACTTTCGCAAAAAGCAGGACCGGTCATATCCGATATAGTGATCTCCTCCAGTTACGAGGAGGGTTCAGCTCCATTGACATCGGGAGGAGCCGATTTGATCCTAGGATTCGACCTCATCGGCACCGCTGCCACCAAAAATCTAAAGGTGGCAGATCGAGACCGAACCATTGCCATCGTCTCTAGTTCGGTAATTCCCACCGGACGTCAAGTAACGGATGTAAAGCACGCTAAAACTCCCGACTCTAGCGCCATAGAGATGATAAACGAGTTCACCAACAGTGAGTCAAATCGATTTATTCCAGCTCAGGAACTCTCCGATATCTTATTCTTAGACCAAATACCGGCAAATGTAATTATCTTTGGTGCAGCTTGGCAGCTTGGACTTATTCCATTAAGCCTCGAAGCTATCGATGGTGCATTCAAACTCAACGGGGCGAACCTAAAGACGAATCAAGACGCCTTTGCATGGGGACGGATCGCAATAACCCATCCCGACAAGATCTCTGAATTGATTGATCCGATGTCAGCTAGAAATCAGCCGACACATAAGACCCTCACCTTAGTAAAAGAGGCACTCCCGATCAACGAACAGTCTTTGGTCGAAACTGTAGCAATTCGATACGAAGATTTGATTCGCTTTCAAAATAAAAAACTAGCCAAAAACTACCTCTCATCTGTGGCCACCTTTGCTAAGTCGGCCTGTTCTAAATTTGATAATCCAACCAAAGTGATCGATGAATTTACAAGAGGTCTCTACAAATTCACCGCCTATAAGGATGAGTACGAAGTGGCGAGACTGCATCTTGAATGGGTCGCCTCTCAAAACTACAGCGAATCCCCTACGATTCTGTTACATCCGCCGATTCTGCGTTCATTAGGGATGAAAAACAAGATCAAACTCAACAAGAGTGCGGCAGTAGCTATGCCAATTTTAGCGAGATGTAAAGTGCTCCGAGGAGGAAAACTTGACGTCTTTGGTAAGACTCCGATTCGAAGAGAAGAAGCCAAGTTAGCACTTGAATACCGCGAGACCATCACCAAAGCACTGGATATCGTAAGCGTGGCTGACTATGCACTATTTCTAGAGCTAGTAATGCTATATGACAAGGTTCGTGGTTACGAAGAGATCAAACTAGCAAACCTCGACCGATATCGTGCTCGTGTTAGAGAGATCCAGGATACGTTGGCTCAAAGTAAAGTGTCAAAAGCATAGCCAGGCATCTCTAGCTCAATAGTAAAAGTATTGAGTTGAAGTCTAGGTCAACTTATCGACTCGACAATTCTTTACAACACCATGAATAGTCGAGGTATTTGAATCCAAGACAGACCTTCTAAAGGACCATGCATCGATTATGAAACGAGAGTTGAAACCAATTAGGAACTTACTATCGTCGCTGTAGCAACTCTGAATCTTTGGGATCGCAGAATCAATCTAAAGATTCAGAGTTGGAGATCCGCGCGACATTTGATCCAACATGACCCAATTAGAGGCCAGATCAATTGAAAACATCCTCAAAACAACTACTGCACTTGGACGACAGGACGAAGATCTATAAAATTAACTTTCTACAGCTTTCACGCTAGATGGGGGTGGCTCTCAGGGATCATCCATTCCATGAAAGCAAGTGGCCACCTAGCGAACATTCTAACCATCGCCGATACCGATAATAAAAATAAGTTGATAGCACAGACAAACCAAAATTCCATAGATCGTGCCAATGACCAGTGTACCGCTATGGAAATAACTCCAAAAGGAGCCTACCCTGGTAAAATACTGACTAGATACCATCGGAAATTATCCTGAAATAGCCATCACAATCAAATCGAATTGATCAACTATAAACCTGTATTAAAGTGGCTTTTAGTACTATCAAAATTCATCGAGTTTAGGAATCAAATCTGGCACATCAACTGAGACTAAATCCATGAAATTGGGCTCACGCTTTTGAAGGAAAGATTCGATCCCCTCGTATGCATCGCCCGAACGACCCCTCGAGACCATCGCCTTTGAATCTAAGCGATGAGCATCCATTGGACTTCCTGCGCCCATCATCGTCCAAAGCATCTGTCGCGCCAATGCCACTGATACCGGCGAAGTTCCTAATGTCATTTGGTTAGCACGCTCAAGCGCCCTATCTATCAAAAGGTCCGGCTCAATGACCTCCGACACCAAATTCCCCGCCAGAGCCTCTTGGGCGTCGAAAACCCTACCACTCAAAACCCAATCCAGCGCTTGGGAGATTCCGACTATCCGAGGTAGAAACCAACTCGATGCAGCCTCTGGTACCACTCCGCGGCGAGTAAAAACGAATCCAAACTTAGCCTTCGTTGATGCAATCCTTAGATCCATCGGGAGGGTCATGGTTACCCCAATTCCAACCGCTGGACCATTTATAGCTCCTACGATGGGCTTTTTAGATTGAAAGATCGCCAGCGACACCTTTCCTCCGGTATCTCGAGTTTTACCGTTTGAGTGTGCTTCATCTTTTGAATAATCAAACGTTTTTCCCCCGCCAACAAGATCAGCGCCTGCGCAGAACCCTCGCCCTGCTCCAGTCACCACCACAGAACGAATGGCATCATCATTGTTTACTTGGTCAAAAGTTTCAATAAGTTCGTATGCCATAGTCTTGGTGAAGGCATTCAGCCGCTCAGACCTATTCAAAGTGATGAGCCCAACTTTTCCTACAACCTCAAAAATGATCTCGCTAGCCACGCCCGCCCCTTGTTTGATTAAAATGTCTCACACAAATTCTTATTCCAACTCAAACACTAGCCAAAAGATCACATGAGATGGTCCAAAGCGCCAAAAGCTAAAACAAATCTGCTAATTCGCCTCACGAAAGTACCCAGAGGGGCAAAGCTAATACTTATAGCTCTGTTTTTGGACGATCTTTCTAACAAAGGCCTAGCCAAAGCACCGTATCGTGGGCCAAGTTGTCATCGATCACAACCAAAAGAGAAAAACTAGTTGCATCTACCTATCGGCGAGAGGAAGATTGATTCCGCCGGCCAAAAAGATTGGTCAATCGCGCAACTAAAAGCTCAAGAGCGAATCGATCTGAAATGCCATCGAGTCCTTTCATTCGCCCCTCAGTCTCTGCACAATACTCCAGTGCTTTCAAAACGTCATCGTAGGTAAGCACAGAAGCGGCGCTCGCTAACTTCTTCGCGGGAAAATCGTTTTTCTTTCTCATTCCGCTTGCTACTAAGGCCCGATTGATTTCGTCGACTGAGTAATTTAAAAGTCCGTGTACCGCCGCGATCTCAATGATTCTCCGCGAGATGGTGGTATATACCAGAAGAGGATGGATCCGGCTATCGTCTATAAACCGACGCAACTCTCCCAGCACCTTTGATTCAGAATTAGCCCGTGCCTCTTCAATGGCAGAGGTCAAAAGATAAAGTGGCTGAGATCCAGCCCGGTTCAAATACGGCTCAATCTCCTCGACTCCTAGCCTAGATCCGCTCCCAAAAGTCGCCTCTAAAACCTCTAGAAGCGATCGAACCCTAGCGACATCCTCGCCAAAGTGATTGGCAATCAAATTAGTCACACCGGCTTCAAATGACAAAGAAGACGATCGAATCTCGTTTTCAAGAAACGATCTCCGGTCCTTGGCATCTCCTAGTTTAAGATCTATCACCTGGCCGCAGGTGGTAATAGATTTCAAAAGCTTTGAATCTATAGTTCCGGTACTACTTGAGAGAACCAAATAATTATCGAACAATCGCTCTTCGGTTGCTTTGATCAAATATTGGCCAAGCATCTCTGTTAGCGAACTATCCAACGCATCAATGGATCGCAACGTCACTATCGCCCCGTCGCTAAACATATAGGCTTGACTCAATGCCATAACCACCTGAGATCCCTCAACAGAAGACGACTCAAAGGTCACAACTTCAAGTTGCCCTTTTTTCTGTAATGATTCAATTGCCGCTGCCTCTCCATCTTGGACAAGGCGAGGATCGTTCCCTCTAATCAAGAAGATCCGCTTTTGGTGGTCTAAGCTTAGTTCGTTATCCATAGCATCTCTAGATCCAGGCTCAAGGGCCAAGCTAATATTATTATCGCCTTTAGAGAACTTGCCTCGACGGAGAAACCGAGTCGGCGATAGCCTCTGATATTTCGAGGGCGCGACGAGTTCCTTTGACGTCGTGAACTCGAAAGATTCTTGCTCCTTCTAGATACGCAATGATCGCAGACGAGATAGAACCAGGACCCCGTGCCGAAACGTCATACCCTAGCAGGCCGCCTATAAAGTCCTTATTCGAAGCCGAAAGCAAAAGCGGAAAGCCAACATCGTCTATCAGTTCGCCAGTGCGAGCTAACAATTCGAGCGAATGAGCGGTCGTCTTACCAAGATCGAGCCCTGCGTCGATAACTATCGATTGACGGTCGACGCCACTAGAAATGGCATCGTTTACCTTTAATGTCAAAAATTCACAGACCTGGCCGTAGAGATCGTGATAAACGGGATCTGGGTCCGGAACTCTGGGCGCCAATCGAATATGAGTGGCTATGACTCCACAATCATGACGTGCGGCAACCTCCAAATATTTTGGGTCTCCAAAGCCGCTGATATCATTTCCACATACACCACCGACACTAAGCGCCTCATCTAAGACGATTGAGTTCCAAGTGTCGATGGAAACTGCAACATCGAAACGCTCCACCAAAGCTGAAACCGCCGGAACTACCCTATCAAGCTCCTCCTGCGTTGATATTGCAGGGCCAGCGCCTGCCTTTACTCCACCTACATCTAAGATCTCGGCACCACTTGAAACAAGCTCCTCAGCTCGCTCTAAAAATTTAGAAAATTCAAAGTAGGCACCATTATCAAAAAAAGAGTCGGTCGTACGATTGAGAATTCCCATCACAAGGCCATGTGTTGCAATGTCAAATGTGTACTTGCCAAATCTAAGCATTCATACCACCGAAAAACAATTGTCTCGATTCCGCCCCAATCTGGTTTTATAGAAAGAAAGCGGCTCGAAGATGCTAAAAATCGTCAAAATAGACGAGCGGCCATCGCCCGACGATACTTGGTAGCTAGCTCCCTATCGGGCAAGACCTCGAGTAGATCGCGAAACTCTTGACGAGCGTCCTCATCATCTTTGACTAACTCTAAAAGGACTGTCAACCGTTCAGTAGCGTCAGCCGACGAAAGCGCACCTTCACCTCCAAGGCGAGCCATTGCCTTTAAGCGAATTACATCCTCAATCTCAGGAATTCTACTCAAGAGGCCGAGGGCTTCTTCGTTTTCTCCACGCTCAATAAGAATCGTAGACAACGCAATAATGGCTTTTTCATGACCCGGTTCGAGAGTTAGGGCCTCTCGTAGCGCCTCTTCGTCACCTGCCTGGACAAGTACATCGGCAGGCGACTGGTTTGCTTCTACCAACTTATCGACAAAAGCTCTAACCGTTGCCTCGGGCTGAGCGCCAACAAATCCATCGACAACCTTGCCATCTTTAATGGCATAGACAGCCGGTATGGACTGGACTTTAAACGCGCCTGCTATCTCTGGGTTCGCGTCAACGTCGATCTTTACAAGGGCAACGTCCCCATTTTTTTCATCTACTACTCGTTCAATAATTGGACCGAGAATCTTACAAGGATTACACCACTCTGCCCATAAATCCACAACGACAGGGACTGTCATTGAACGATTTATTACTTCGGCCTCAAAATTTGCATCTGTTACATCAATCGCACTCACATAACCAATACTAGCAGCGACGCCATTACGCCACCCATGAGAGTTTTATAGGTTGCTATTGACGATTTTTGTGGAATTGAGCCACATGTGCAGCCATAAGGGGTATAAGTTTTATGGGCAATGGAAGGCATCAACGAACCCGCAGTAACAAATTGGATCAAGTCGGCACTGCCAGACTTTGAGAGTCCCTACAACTACGAGCTCATCGCCGGAGGTAGGTCCAACCTTACCTTTGCAGTAACAGGGGCGACAGGAAAGAAGATCGTACTTCGTCGACCTCCAGTTTCACATGTCTTACCGACGGCTCACGACATGGAACGGGAATTTAGAATAATCTCCGCCCTAAAGCCAGTGGGATTTGAAGTTGCAACCCCCTTGGCGGTCTGCCATGACAAGGAGGTAAATGACTACCCTTTTTACCTAATGAGCTTCGTCGACGGCTACATATTGAAAGAGCCGGAGCTACTTTTAGAAAAATTTCCCAACCCAAATGATCGAAAAACAATCTCAGAGTCGGTCGTAGATACACTTGTAAAGCTACACAGTTATGATATCGACGAGATTGGCCTCGGAGACTTAGCGCGCAAAGAAGGATACATCGAGCGCCAACTCAAACGATGGTATAGCCAGTTCAGATCTAGTGCTTCTGAGATCGACCATAGCGTCCCCGAAGTTGACGAAATGTTTACTCGCCTCAGTGCAACAGTTCCAGAACAAAAACGCGCCGCCATAGTCCATGGGGACTATCGTCTTGACAACACCGCTGTTGGACAAGATGGCACAATTGCAGCGGTTCTAGATTGGGAGATCTGTACTTTAGGCGATCCATTGGCCGATATCGGACTTTTATTGGTCTACTGGACCGAACCGAGTGATACCAATCCACCACTGTCGTCGGTGACTTCTCTCGATGGATTCTACACAAGAGCCGAAATCGCACAGCGCTACGCTAATGCCGCAAAGGTAGACCTAGGGTTGATCAATTATTACGTATCCTTTGGTTATTGGAAGTTGGCCTGCATCCTCGAAGGCGTCTACTCCCGGTATGTCCAAGGAGCCCGTGGCGGTGATCGTAGCGAAATTACCGATTATGCAAAACAAGTAATGCTCTTGGCGCAATCAAGTTTCGCTGCCCTCGAGAAGTTTTAAACGCAAAGATGCAGCTGACTCTAGAGTCAGCTGCATCTTTGCGTTTCCATCTTGGTCCAAAAAGTACCAGATGAATAAGTACCCAGATGAATAAGCAATGGCATATTTGTGAACTTTGATGAAAAGAATTCATGCCACAGCGCAAAGCTATTTGGCAATCCTAATAAGACCAAAACAACTCATAAAAACAAAAAGTCCGACGTCAAAGAAGCTGCCTGCCACGACTCGACGAATATTGGATTCACACAGGGGTTTCGAGATCGTCTTCAAATGATCAAGCGACTCCAACCCCAAATCACACCTATAGGTCAATTCCTGAGATCGGCCACTATTTCATACGAATCGGCTCCTGGGGCTTCCGATCCTGAAGAGCCGCCTCGATCTCCATGCGCCGCCCTAAAGGCGTCAGATTGATGCCAATTGATAAAATCCTCTTCGGATTCAAATTCCATAGTGGCCAAATAAGGAGATCCTTCCTTATTTGGTCTCATTAGACTCGCCCGAACAAGACCAACAACCTCTTTGAGGGTAGAATCCATCGAAGTCGAAAATCCCTTTTCAAAAGATTCACTAACGGGGGCGGCTATACGGTTCACAACAAAATACATCTATACCTTCTCTAACAGATAAAGCAGTTCAAGCCGATAAACCTCCAGGGAACCTGGGAGTCCAATCCGTCGCTTAAAAATCAAACTATCAATGACCCACTTACCCTCTGAGCATAATTACTAATAACGATTTTCTCCCATAGATGATGTAGATACCACAGCTTTCGCCCAAAGTCCAAAAACCCAATCCTCACCGAAAATGCGACATTATGAAAAATAGGTCGCAGGGCAGCGGGGTCGCGGTCAAAGTGAACCAGCTCAAGATAACGCGAAAACGCCCGCACTCCCCCTTTGCGATCCAAAAATCAAAAGAACCCGTAATAGAAAAATGTAAAAGCCATTTATCTCAAAGCTGCGAAATCAATGCCGATTCGATGCCTGCTAGCGATATCCATTAGCCATCGGCCTAGAGTCGCAATCGCGCAAAGGGAACGCTTTGGCCGTAAGATTTCTATGTGACAAAGAAACAAAACCCAAATGATATTGTAATTTTCGATCTAGGTGGGGTCCTTGGAGATTTCGGTGGAATAAATACACTTCATGAGATTGCCGATCTAAAGGACGATAACGAACTTTGGAATAAGTGGCTTACCTCAAATAGCGTGAGAGAATTTGAATCCGGCCGCTCCACATTTGATAAATTCGCTATTCAGATCACAAAAGAGTGGGAATTCACGATCACTGCGGATGAATTCAAATCACAATTCCTATCCTGGGTCAACGGACCACTGGAGGGTTCCTTGGAACTTTTGAAATCGGTCAAGGAAAAGGTGCAAATAGGCTGCTTGAGCAATACCAACGAACCCCACTGGACTAACACGATATCAAAATGGGATTTCATCGAACTCTTCGATTTCCCCTTGCTATCATTTCAAATTGGCTTGCTAAAGCCAGACCCTGAGGTATTCGCGCACCTAACCCTGGTCACGAACCGTAACCCCCAGCAGATAATCTTCTTAGACGATAACCAAATGAACGTTGATGCCGCATTGGAATTCGGATTGAGGGCATACCAGGTAAATGCAATCGAGGGGTGTCAACGGGTTTTGAAGGAGATTGGGATCCTATAAATCGACTGAAATCGGTTCGCATTGGAAAAATAGCAATTCAATTTTTAATAAGATGCATCAGCAAATTGCGCAAATACATCCATTAATCTCAAAGACCACAAACACCACAACTTGTTTGGATCTTTTGTGGCTACTTCTCGATCGAACAAGATCCATTTAGGATACTCAGACTCGAAGGTTCAAGCCACTTAGAAATCTTGCCAGTTAAGAACCATATTGGCCAGATGGCTCTAGATGCGCTCAAAAAAAGAGACTTCATAGATACAAAAACATACTTATCAAGTTTCGTAAGTTTCGCCTCCACCGAGACCAGATTGGAGCTAATCTTTAGTAGAACAGATGTTCGATAAAGGAGGCATGGTGGATATCTCAGACTTTATGGTACGCTTCGCTTCAGAGGAAGCATGTGAAGATCATTTGATCAAATTGCTTATGCTATGAGGGATTTAGATGCCCAAAGTGTGACTCTGACCAGTTTACCTTAATCAGGCCAAACCATCGAAGAAATGCAGCATCTCGAGCTCCACTTTTTCAATGTAAATCTTGTCACCGTCAAACTAGCGTTACCTCCGGGACTATCTTTCATCGAAGCCATATCTCTTTATCCAAGTGGTTCTCCGCTATCTATCTATTGTCCAACGACAAGCGTGGTCTTTCGGCTACTACCATTGCTAAATTCGTTCAAGTATCTTATTCGACTGGCTGGTTGATGCTAAATAAGCTACGAAAAGCAATGGCTGACCGAAATGGTTTATATAAACTTGGAGGAAACGTCCAGGTAGATGAGTTCTTTTTAGGTAGTGAGAGCCATGGCGAAGGCTAAAGAGGAAAGGGAACAAAACAAACCAATGTCCTAATTGGAGTGTCGATTAGCAATGGTGCTCCTACTCATTGCTTCATGGAAGTAATC
>NZ_JXYS01000099.1 GCF_000949295.1 Acidithrix ferrooxidans | reverse complement strand
TTATGCGAAGTAAATCAGACCCAAATACCACCGTGAAATGCGGGTATGTCTTTCAACTTCGCATAATCGTTTACTTCACATAAGGAGGCGTCCTGTCTCCACTGCTTGCAAATATTGCTCTTTCGGTCCTAGACGAATACTTCTCAACAAAATGGGAAGCACTAGGTTCACAATGGACACGTTATAAGCACAAACGTAATGGTGGAGCCGTTTTTCGGCTGATTCGATATGCCGACGATTTTGTAATCATGGGATATGGTGCCCGTAAGGATGTGGAACTACTAAAAGACGAGGTCAGTACTGTCCTGTCGCAAGTAGGTCTACACCTATCGGAGTCCAAGACCAAAATCTGTCATATCGAAGAAGGTTTTGATTTCCTCGGATGGCATATTCAGCGCCGAAGACAAAGAGGCCGAGACGGAAAGATGGCGGTCTATGCCTATCCATCAAAGAAAGCCTTACTTTCTGTAATGACTAAGGTCAGATCAATCACCAGACGTGAAAAGCATCGGACACTTGCCGATCTTCTAAGAACTCTGAATCCGGTTCTTAGAGGATGGTGTAACTATTTTTACCATGGAGTTTCTTCTAATACCTTCAATTACTTGGACCACTTCAGTTGGTGGCGGGTAGTGCGATGGTTGAGGAAGAGACACCTTGGTTTGAACTGGGGAACCTTACATCGACGTTATCTCCCTGCTTGGGAGATAACAGATGGAAAGGTAGAGATGTTCCGGCCTCAAAAGGTATCGATTATTCGATATCGTTATCGAGGTTCTAAAATCCCCACACCATGGACAAGTAAGTTCGGTTCACCAGCTGTATCGTTGGCATGACTTTGTGGAGAGCCGGATGCGGTGAGAGTCGCAAGTCCGGTTCGGAGGGCGGACCAGAGAAACCCACCAGTTGAAAGGCTGGCAGGGCGCTCTGGTCCGACCCTACTCCTGGCTGCGTGGACCGGTACGTGGAGTTTTTTACTATCTATATTTTGTAACATACTTATCAAGTTTCGTAAGTTTCGCCTCCACCGAGACCAGATTGGAGCTAATCTTTAGTAGAACAGATGTTCGATAAAGCTGTCTAGGTGGATATCTCAGGCTTTATGGTACGCTTCGCTTCAGAGGAAGCATGTGAAGATCATTTGATCAAATTGCTATTGCTATGAGGGATTTAGATGCCCAAAGTGTGACTCTGACCAATTTACCTTAATCAGGCCAAACCATCGAAGAAATGCAGCATCTCGAGCTCCACTTTTTCAATGTAAATCTTTTCACCGTCAAACTAGCGTTACCTCCGGAACCATCTTCCATCGAAGCCATATCTCTTTATCCAAGTGGTTTTCTGCTATCTATCTATCTATTGTCCAACGACAAGCGTGGTCTTTCGGCTACTACCCCCTAGCCATCAGAGCCCTTGCTAAATTCGTTGAAGTATCTTATTCGACTGGCTGGTTGATGCTAAATAAGCTACCTAAGGCAATGGCTGAGCGAAATGGTTTATACAAACTTGGAGGAAACATACAGGTAGATGAGTTCTTTTTGGGTGGTGAGAGCCATGGCAAAGGCTAAAGAGGAAAGGGAACAAAACAAACCAATCTCCTAATTGGAGTATCGATTAGCAATGGAGCTCCTACTCATTGCTTCATGGAAGTAATCAAAGATACCACTGCTAAATCATTCAAAGATGTTTTTGTGAGACGTTTAGATTCCGACACCAAGCTGATAAGTGATGGTAATCCAAGTTACGGGGTATGTGCTGAAAGACCTTGGACTAGCGCACTGGTTCACTCTATCCAAAGACGAACAAGCACATGTAACATTCAAATGGCTCAAGATCCTAAATTGGAAACTGCAAGAAATTTATCGACGGAACCCACCACGGAGATGAAGAACATAAGCAACTTATGCCTCGAGGAATTCGCATACCGATTCAACGCAAGGCACTTTGAAATGTCATTGGTAGAGCGACTTCTCAATACATGTGTGTTTGCGTCTCCACATCCGCTACTCCGCGAATCTGACTCCGAAATGGCTCTTGCTGGTCAACTATCCGCTGCTGTTCTTGGGGATCTACTTGGTATTCATGTGACTACTGCCGTTCGTTTGATTCACGAGGCCGGAGGTGACTGGTCAAACTATGCTGCACAACTCAGCTACACAACTCAGCTACACAACTCAGCTACACAACTCAGCAAAGTAGAAACCACCCAATCAATTGATCTCCTTCTAAGGTAAGTTATGCATCCTTAACGTAGATGGTGGAAATTTAGGCTCTCCTAAAGATATACCCGTTGTACCCATGGTACCCATGGTAAGCCTGACACAGATACAAAAGAAGACCGATGATGGAGATGCGTCATGAAGGAAAGAAGTTCTAAACCATGTAGAAGCTGGTAACGCTCACACTGCAATGTAAACATAAATGATGGAGGTAGACCCTACGAGACCTCCTGCTGGGTTGGGTAAACTTCTAGCTATTCAGGTAATCCATGAGGGGTTATTGAGTTGTGGACGATTGCCAAGCAAGCGATCACTGAAATGTGGAAAACGCTTCGTGTTTACGCACAATCCAACGATCTTCGCCCACAGGCTCAACAACCAGCTACTACTAATCAACAAAAAAGGCTCTATTAATTTCCCTTAGAGCCGCTTACCCCTAAAAACAACCCTATCCAAAAATCACATTAATTTTGGATCATTAAATGGGGACACGCCACCGAGAAAATTAATCACAAACCATGCGGAATAGCAATTTTCAAAGTATGTTTAAAAACCTATTCGACACGAACGGAACATTGCTCATTACCACTAGCGATCGTCCACAACTCAATAACCCCAGTTAGCTTCCTAAAGAGCTAGAGGCCTGAGATCTCAGAGGGAAGGTGGGTATAAATCACACCACAAGTCCGTCATCGATCAACACAGCCAGGAGGTTTCCTATTTGCGAGCTCCAATGGTCCGTTGCGTGACGATAGTGCGACGATTTTGTTATCCAGCTTCGATCTCATGAGCCCAAAGATATTTAGGATTGTCAATTAGTTAGCCAAATTGGCAGACCCAAGTGTAGTCATTTGATCTAGTTGCCGACTTGTCGTCGGCAACTAGATCAAAATTTCGCCACGGATAAGTCGATCAATGAGGAACCTAAATTAACTAGATTTTGGCGGCATGAAGGTGCCAGAAAACCATTAATCTCAAACTAAGCAAATGTGCCAACTATCTTGGCAGTCACCGTAACTCTAGAGTAAAGTTCGCTATTGAGTGATGCATTGAATATTGATTTATTAACGCATGAGCATAAAAGTATTCATGTTAATTGTCTAATTATTTGAGCTTTTTATTTCCTCTTGGTTTGAAATAAGGATTACGATTGTAATTTTTATAGTTAAGCAAGCTAGCGTCAGTTCTTGTAGTATATTGTTACAAACTACTTTGGTGGTAAGACTACAGATATTTCGTTGAATTCCCTTGGTTGCTTTTGCTCGGTGTTTTTTTCAAAGAGATCAATTTAGTCAACTAGGAGCTGAGATGGTCGATAGATATACCTATCGCAGTAATTTTATTCTCGCGCAGCGATTCGGGGCGGGCTTTAGGGGAGTGTCGAAATAAATGGATGGGGTCGACTCCACACAGCGGGTATTTCTGGCTAAGGTAACTCGAGCGCTGGCATTTCCATCGACTCCAGGAATGGTGGTTAAAACTCTGCTTGAGGAGGCTGCTGCCTTCTTTGGTTGTCGGATTATTCTCTTTAGGCGCCATCAGCTCTCGAAGATTTTAAGACCTGTCCTTACTTCAATTGATGCGCTGGAGGATTTTAAGTATCAGCGTAGAGAGATTGAATTCGACGACTTAGTCAACTTTAGCCACCTGATAGATGAATATTATGATGGTAAAGCCAGTGGCGAGATAGTTTCAATTGATCCTAGGGATATAAAAGGGCTCTTTGATGGTGGTGCTCCTGCCGTAATGGCAGTTTCCATCCACCTCGGCAACGAGGAAGGCGATTTTTTAGGTTTGTTTGTGGGAAGTTGTCAGGGGACCGCACTCTGTGAATCTTGCGAGATCCTTGATCCCCTAACACACTTTGGTCTTGCTCTCAAGCTTGCATTGAGAGGTTATCAAACCCAGTCCAGGTTGACCGTCGCGGAACGAAAGAATGTGGTTGTCCGTGATCTGGCCCATTTCATGGGTGATGAGTTGTTGGACGATAGTTCTTGGTTGAAAACGCTCATTAGTGGTATTTCTTCGTTGCTTCGGGTCAGCAATGTCAATTTCTACTCTAGAAGCATCGTTGGGGAGGCGGATCCCACCAAAGATCGCTTTGGTTCTTCTGTTAAATTTGTAATGGGTGAGCGCATTGCCGCGACGGGCGAGGCCGACTGGGAATCTTTAAATATCTTTAATTCCATTGATTCTGGAATCGAGACCAGAAGACCAAGTGACTGTCTCACCAGCAGAAAAGGGATAAATTATTCAAGTATCGAGATCCGCTTTGGCCTAGAGCGTATCAACAGGGAGTTTTTTATTCGTATCTCATCAGCTCGTCACTTACGCTTTGATTTGGGTGAGATTCTTATCCTAGAAGAGTTAGTCGCACTTTGTCGGATCGGTCTTGAACTTAGGCATGCACAATCAGATCTAGTCGTAGAGCTTGAGAGGAATCGTTATCTTGCCTTAGCATTAGATCAGGCGGTTGAGGGGATCTGTATTTACGATATGGATCTAGGAATTACCTACGCTAATCAATCCTTTTTAGAACTACATGGTTATAAGCGTAGTGAAATATCGGGTTTACACTCTCGAGATTTTTACGACGAATCCACTCCTGATGATGTCTTGTCGTATCTCCTCGATAGAGTCGACAACGAGGAACGGATCGTCACCGATGTTCTGCGCCGACGAAAGGATGGTTCAAAGTTCCAAGCCACAGTCCTTTTAGGATCGATCAGGGATCGTCATGGGATGGTCGTCGGGCGGATGGCTACGGTTCTAGACGCTAGCGAACAAGCAAAGACGATCGAACTGCTCAAGCAACAGGCAGATAGGGATCCCCTTACGGGTCTTTTCAACAGGCGCCATCTGATGAACGAACTAACTAGGGTCTTGGGTGAGGTTGATGGGCGCGGCAATCCCAAGAAGGTCGGTGTAATCTTCATAGACTTAGACCATTTTAAGTCGATTAACGATACTTTTGGTCATGACGCTGGAGATGAGCTTTTGCGTGTCGTGTCGATAAGGCTGAATGGCGCATTACGACTGGACGATATGGCGGGCAGAATTGGCGGGGATGAATTTCTCGTCCTATTGCCCGGCGTTGGCGGTCTCGTCCAAGCATCACGTATCGCTAAGCGCATTGCTGCCAATCTCTTCGACGATCCTGTAGCAATTGGAGAGAGAACGATTCGCTTTGCAGCATCAATGGGCGTCGCGGTGGGAACTGCTGCAGATTCTACTGCTGAGCAGCTAGTTAAGGTTGCAGATACGATGATGTATCGCTCTAAAGCGACTTCGAAGGGGATTTCGGGTGAACGTACTCGAACGAATCGACCACTCGATATGGCTCTGGCCGATCACGAGCTTGGTGAACTCCTTGAATTGGCGATTGCGGATCCGGTTGGGTGTGGGCTGGGTCTTCACTATCGACCAGTCTTTGATGTCTTTGAGGGTTCCGTTGTAGCCCTTTTGGCTTCAATTGAATGGCAGCATCCAAAAGTTGGATACATTAGTCAAGCTAGATTGGAGTCTGCGGCATCAGTGACAAGGCACTCCTGGAGGATATTTTGGTGGTATCTGACTACTGCCTTTGACGAATGGAATGATCTAGCTCTCCATGACGGTGTGCTCTACGACTTGAATCTATCACTTACGATTCCTGATAAATTGATATTAGACGAAGAGCTTTCGTCGGCAGTAGAGCGAAATATCTTTTCTGGAGGAGTCCGGGCCAATAACGTAGTTTTAGAGATAGATGAAGCTGCATTGAACGGACCACTGACCGACGAGGTGGCCCGTGTTATTCAAAAGATGGGCGATTTGGGACTGACTTTAGCATTGGGCGATTTCGGTCTATATTGTGCCCCGTTGAAGGTGATTGATCTTCCGATTTCGATCTACAAGGTATCCAAGCCCAAGCGTTCTGTTCCTTGGGCTGATAATGAGGGATTTTTGGATTCCATCTCTCGTTTGGCTCGTTCTCGCCATGGCGACGTGATGATTGACAATGTTGATTCACAGAGTGACTTTAACTTTGCGCGGCGTTATACCAGATATTGTGCCGGTAATCATCTTGGCCGCTCCTCTTCAGCCTTGTCGCTTCCAAGGAACTTGGAGAGGTATAAGAACCGAATTACAGGACTTCTTGGCCAAGGGTGATTTGTTTTGGTTTTTGATTTACCAGGATGGGATTTCTTTGAGAAACTCAGTAGGGCTATCCGTCATATTGGTAATTTTTATTTATGAGTTTTTTGAAGTCTGCCCCCCCCCAAAAAAACTATCTAGTTTCATCGTCAAGTTAGAGGTATCTATAGTCTTCCGCATGGTTGGTTTGATTTTTTCGGCCGTAGGATGAGAGATTCATGGAGATTACCATCTCTTAAAGGATGTTGCCAACCAAGACTAAGGGTCGAATTATCTTGATACCAATCGAGCTTGATTTTTTCTGATCGAGTTTTTCAAAGTAGTATCTTCTCCAAGATAATATTTGATTGCCAATGGTGCTAGTGAAATTGGTAGCTTAGCCATGACAGACAATGACCCAATTGGCTTTCACCCCAAATGGCGAATCAAATAAGTGGCTGAAAAATTCGAAGTTAGAAGTGAATTAGTCTATTGAGAGCCCTCAATAGTGACCTTCATAATTGCCTTTATGGAAGTTTTCGATGGGTTCGTTTTTTGACCTATACCACAAAAAAGACGAAGAATCCCCTGGGTGCTTTGGGGGTCGTCTCCATTGTCGCTTTTTTAATTTTGGGGGCCTTCATCTTGGAGCCGACGGCCAACCAAATGGCCGCTCTGGTGATCCAATTCGGAGCCTACCTTATCCTAATTGCATACCTAATGACGGTAGTGGGAGCTTTTGTCTTTGTTCTAAAGACAACTAAATCTATCCTTCCACTTCTGATCTTGGCCCTTGGGGTAGCCATTTTGGCCTTCATTATCTATAAGACCTTCTCTCCATTTCCAGCGGCGTCCTTTAGCTATGTTGTGTTTGGTGGTGGGCTATGGGTGCTCATGGGAGTTGGACTTACATTGGTACCCACCATTAGATCGTCTATGGTGGATTCTTCTTTACTGGTTATCACGAGGGCGCTCTATGGAGGAAGTTCGAGCCCCTTATGATAGTTATAGTTTGGATTGGGCGATAATTGCCAGGTAACTATTTCTGGGTTGGAATGAAAAATGGCGAAAAGGAGACGATATTTGCAACGAGGCATTGAGAATTGGAGCGAATTTCTTACCAGCTTTCACCAAGAGCGAGCCGGAATAACTGAAGATATACTATCACGCTCGGCAAACCAAGATCTGTACCCCTATCGATGGCTAGAGAGTGCCCTACCGGCATCGGGGCGGATCCTAGATCTTTGTTGTGGTTCTGCGCCGATACTGTCGTCGCCGACTGTGGCTCAAAGTGTTGTGAGGATTGATCGTTCACTTGGTGAGCTCGAAGTGGCCAAGGAGCATGGTAGATCTGGATTAGTTGCCGCAGACGCTACTAAGTTGCCATTTCGTAGCGACATCTTCACTGGGATCTCAATTTCAATGGCGCTGATGTTGGTCGAGCCGCTTCTTGGAGCTCTTGATGAGATCCATAGGGTGCTTGAAACTAAAGGCTATGTTACAGCTTTGCTTCCGGGAGGATTTCCGCTTTCGCTCTCAGATTTAAATACTTATAGGATGATTCTCTCCTACCATGACGCGTCACGACAGACTTATCCAAATGGCCGGATGTCTAAAAAGATTGTAAGCCTTTTCACCCAAAGAGGTTTTATTATGACTTTGAATCAAAGAAAGGTCTTTACCTTCTCTTTCGAAAAGAAGAGCGATGCATTGTTGTTTGTCAAGTCACTTTATATCCAAAGTCCCAACAAGCAGTTGGAGCCTCTTATTGATAAGGTCTATGCCAAGGCTAAGGTGACTATTCCTCTTCGGTTGGTCGGATTTCGCAAGGTACTTTAGTCTCTCAAGTGGGAGCTCAATTGAATTAGTTCCATCGTGGTTGCTAGAGGGTTTGGCGGATTCAATAGAGGGTGATTTGACTATAGGTCCCTTGGTCGTGGCTCGATCACATCAATGGATTGATATTGATGTGATCTGGCGGCTTCATAGATCTCCGCTTGGTGGCTAAAAAAAGAGCCCTAGCTCAGTGTCGAAAGAGCTAGGGCGCCAAATTGCGAGCTATCTAAGACAAAGTCAGGGGGTCTATCTATACCAAAAGTGGAGCTTGCCCAATTGTTACTGGTGTCACTAAGGGGAAATGGCAAGCAGCTTCGTGAATGCCGCCGAAGTTTGACATCGGCGGTTCCTCGTCAGAGCAGATCGGCTGCATCCGATCACACCGAGTACGAAATCGACAACCAGAAGGGGGGTTGATGGCCGAAGGGAGTTCACCCTTTATCACCCTTCTGTTCTTAGTTCTTTCAAGTTCTGGCTCTGGGACCGGCACTGCCGACAAAAGGGCTGCAGTGTAAGGATGGGCTGGATTTTCGTATATATCGTAACCGTTACCGATCTCCACAAGCTTTCCTAGGTACATAACCCCGATTCGATCTGCCAAGAATCTAACCACAGATAAGTCGTGAGAGATGACGACGTATGTGAGTCCGTGCGTGGATTGAAGGTCCTTCATTAGGTTCAAGACTTGGGAACGAATAGATACGTCTAATGCTGAAACCGGTTCGTCAGCCACAATGAGCTTCGGATTGAGCGCAAGTGCTCGTGCCAAACCGATTCTTTGTCGCTGACCTCCTGAGAATTCATGGGGGTATCGTTCTACCGCTTTTGGACTCAGTCCTACTTCTCCAAGTAGCGAAACAACTTTGGCATCTCGTTCGGAACGTGTTCCAATCTTGTTGATTTCAAGTGGTTCTCGAATGATCGAGCCCACTCGCATCCTTGGATCAAGACTGGCATAGGGGTCCTGAAACATCAATTGCAAGTTACTACGTCGAGTACGGAGCTCGCTCTCTTTGAGGCCAAATAGGTTTTCCCCATTGAACTCGATGGTGCCAGAGGTAGGCTTTTCGAGAGCTACCATCATGGAACCAGTAGTTGATTTTCCGCAGCCAGATTCACCTACGATCCCCAAAGTTTCGCCTTCGTAGATCGTCAAAGATAGATCCGAGACCGCCTTTAACGTTCCAGCCTTTCGCTGAAGGATTGCGCCTTTTGTTATGGTGAATTCCTTGGAAACGTGGTCTAATACCATGATGGGGCGACCCGTTGGTACATAAGGAGCCTCTGCTTCCTCTAGAGTACGCGTCTCAACCTTAACGTGTTCAGTCTCGATGCCGATTGGGTGAAAGCATGCATAACTGTGGCCGTCATAGCTATTGAGCTCAGGTGAGGTAGTTACGCAATGGTCATCGGCTAAGCGACATCTTGCTGCGAAGCGGCATCCCTCTGGTGGATTTGAGAGGTCGGGAGGTATGCCTGGTATCGAATAGAGCCTCTTTGTAGTCCCGTCGATCTTGGGAATTGACGCTAAAAGAGCCTCGGTGTATGGATGGTTCGTTGCCGAAAATATCTTATCGGTTGGTGCTGATTCAACAACCTTGCCAGCATACATAACTGTAACTCGGTCTGCACGCCCAGCGATCACACCCATGTCGTGCGTGATGAGCAGCATGGCCATTCGAAGCTGATTCTTTAGCGTATCGAGAAGCTCGAGAATCTGGGCTTGAATGGTCACGTCGAGGGCAGTTGTTGGTTCGTCAGCAATGAGGAGCTTTGGCTCGCAAGCCAGAGCCATAGCGATCATGACACGTTGACGAAGGCCACCAGATAGCTGGTGTGGAAAGTCGCCGATTCGTTCAGATGGTTTAGGCATTCCTACTAGATCAAGGACCTCCATTGCGCGCTTGAGGCCATCGGCTTTGGATACGCCCTTGTGCAAGACGACAGATTCAGCTATCTGTGTGCCGATTGTCAGACATGGATTCAAAGAAGTCATGGGATCTTGAAAGATCATTCCTATGTCGTTGCCTCGGACTTTTCGCATTTGGGGCTCTGTGAGTTTTACGAGATCTTCGCCATCTAAAGTGATTGAGCCACCAGCGATGTAGCCAGAAGAGGGAAGCAATCGCATGATTGACATTCCGGTCATGGTCTTACCGCAACCGCTCTCTCCGACCAGACCTACAGTCTCTCCAGCATTTATCGATAGTGAAATACCACCTACCGCTTTGACTTCGCCCTTTCGAAGGCGAATATTTGTCTTAAGGTCTTTTATCTCTAATAAAGACAAGTTCATCTCCAGAATTAAGACCCCGTAATTTGGAATCTGTGATCGGTTGCAAGGTTGGAATTCTTATTGCGCTATCTACCTAAGTAGGTAGATAGCGCCTCTGAGGTTCGTTACCTCTTTTGGAGTCGCACCTCAAGTGAGTCTCTTATTGCATCGCCAATTAAGTTGAATGCTACGACTGTGAGAATGATCGCAAAACCAGCAGGGTAGATGAGCCACCAATAGCCGTCATAGACGTAGTTGACGCCGTCTGAGAGCATGCTACCCCAGTTTGCCGCGGGAGGTGGAAGGCCAAGTCCCAGATAGGAGAGGGTTGCCATGATCAAAATCGCATCAGCGATCTGAAATGTGGCATTGACGACAATGGTCCCAATGGCATTAGGAATGATGTGCCTAACGACTATTCGACGGGATCCTCCGCCCATAACACGGACTGCCTTCACATAGTCCCTGACTCTTAGGGTCAATGCTTCACCGCGGACTAGTCGTGCCGGTGAAAGCCACGAGACGGCTGAGATCACTATGATTAGGAGTTTTAGCGTTGGCTTGAAGACCGATGCTAGGAAGATCAAGAGCAATAGAGTTGGGATTGACAAAAGAGTATCGACGATACGCATCATGATTGTATCGACAATGCCGCCGACGAAGCCAGCTATGGCGCCCCATAGAACTCCGATAAAGGTAGCGATTATTGCGACGCTAAAGCCGATTTCAAGAGATGATTGTCCACCGATCATCAGTCTACCAAGGACGTCATAGCCATTTTGATCTGTGCCCAATGGATGATGGCCACCAGGTGCAGCTGTAATGTTATAGGTCGTGGCTACCTGATTAGTGTGGTAGAAAAGAGGACCAATAAAGCAGAATATGGCTGCTATAACGACCAAGCCGACTCCTACGATCGCTAACTTGTTCTCAAAAAAGGTCTGAAGGATTAACTTAAATTGGGATCCGCTGGCATAGGCTTCACCTCCCTCTGGGGATGATGGAGTGTTGGTCCCAATCTTCGAATTTGGATCGTTTACAGGAGAGCCATATGCGTCTAGATCTTCAGTTTTGGACATTTTTCACCTCATTTCTTACAGTTGTTGTTGGATTTAGCAACTTTATTCTCGTCAAATGGTTAGCAATTTTGGTGCAAAGCTTTGGTGGTAATCTCATCGGTACCGCACTCTTGGGTCGAGAACTGCATAGGCTATATCGGCTATAAGGTTTCCCACTACAGTTAGAACGCCAACGAAAATGATGATTCCAAGGAGGAGCGAATAGTCCTCTGTATTGGCAGCATTTATAAAGACGAAGCCGGTTCCGGGGAAGTTGAAAACCGATTCAGTTATAACACCTGCTGTGATGAGACTTGGTAGAGACAGGCCAACCAGGGTTGCAATCGGAATTAGCGCGTTGCGAAGCATGTGCTTGAAGAGAATTGTTCTTTGACTCAAGCCCTTTGCCTTTGCTGTTCGAATCCAATCCTGTGCTAGTGCTTCGATCGCAGAAGAGCGCATATAGCGCGAGAACGATGCGTAGCTGACGAGTGTTAGTGTCAGAATGGGAAGTACTAATCCTGAAGGATGAGCCAAGATAGCTCCAAGGTTTGCGCCTTGAGGTGCCTCTGCCGGAAGGAAGTGGACGTTGACGGCGAGAAAAAGGATTAGGATTATTCCGAGCCAGAAAGACGGCATCGAATAGAGTAAGAAAGAGATTGAAGTAGCAGTGTAATCAAAGATTCCATTGCGCTTGACTGCTTGGTAGATACCTATCGGAATTGCGATTATCAACGAAAAGACTAGCGCCGATCCAACCAGCAGGATAGATTCAGGCACCGTTCTAATGAGAATCGAATTCACAGTTTGATTCAATTTGTAGGATCGTCCAAGGTTGCCTTGAAGCAGGTGCCACATGTAGACAAAATATTGGACTACCACTGGCTTATCTAGTCCATTTTGATGGTTGAAAGCCGCTATCTGAATCGGGGTAGCCCTAGGACCAATGATCGCTTTGGCAGGACCGCCTGGCAGGAGATGTTCAAGAATAAATGCAATTATTGATACACCGATAAGCACGACGATCGATTGACCTATTCGTCGAACTAAAAAAGCAATCAAGCTTGACTCCATTCATCAGATATGGTTGGTTTTTGGGAACATCTTTCGGGACCAAAAGGATTCTAGCAGTTCCCGTCGATTGATGTTGAATTGTTGACGCTAAGGAAGATGATTGTCCTGCTGCCTTAGGTCCTAGGAGTGGTTTTGGGTAATGTGGGGCTGGTAACACATGATTTACGCCGATCCTAGACGATATCATTTTCATATATCGCTTGATCGGCGTAAATCGTCTTATTGGATTGGTCCGACCTCTCGCATAATCCTCGATGGGTCTTACTTGGAGGTCGAACCTTTTAGCTTTGCTTTGGCCTACTTGGTGTAGTACCAGAATTCTGGTAGCAAGACGCCAAATGCATTGTGTTGAATACCATGAAGAGTAGAGCGGATCTCACCTAGTTCGTAGTCAGGGTTTGGCTGAAATAGAACTGGCAAGTTGGTCGCTATGTAGTCTTGGTAGGCATTTAAGGCTGACTGGGACTGTGAGGCTGGCGCAGTGTGGGTTGCAGCAATCAATTTGTCCGCAGTTGGGCTGGAATAGCTACCGAAGTTTGATCCAGCGCCAGTTGCGAATAGTCCACCACCGGTAGGGTAGTAGTCAGGTGCATACGTCCAGCCACCTGCCCAGTTTTCCATATTCCACTTACATGCAGCCTGGGTTGCAGTACATGGTGTGGCATTGGAGATAACTTGGTTGAAGGTTGACGAGGAGACATTTATTGTAATACCAGCTTGAGCAGCAGCCGACTTGAAGGCAGCCATAGCTTGCTGTACTGCTTGAGTACCAGATGCATATTGCAAATTGAAGTTCATCTGGGCACCTTGGGCAATTCCGGCACCGCACTGAGTTGCCCCTGTTCCAGGTGAGGTACAGGTATCAGTTCCATTTGGCGTTACAGTCCATCCATGCGACTTGAGAAGGCTTACCGCCGTCGAAACCGAGTATGGAAATGGATTGGTCTTGGATTGCGAATCAGCAAAGGCAGCCGACGGTACAGTCGGAACTGGACCATAGGTAGGAACTGCATAACCCTTATAGAAGGATGAAATCCACTGCGGTTGGTCGATCAGGTGCTGGAGCGCTTGACGTACGTATGGTTGCTGGTAGATCGGTCCAACTGTTGGGTTGTTGAAGTTGAGTACCCAATAGTTGAAGGAGAACAAGATCCATGGACTAAAGGTGTAGCCCTGCGACGCCATAAGGCCCTTTTGAGCTACGTCCGTTACTGGGATATATCCGTAGTCGATGCCTGTGCCGGTTCTAAGAACGTTGTATTCAGCAGTGTCAGAGGTAAAAGGCAGCTCAATAAACTTAGAGAGGCTTGCCTTTTGAGTACCCGAATACGCTGGGTTTGGCACGAAGGTCGCTTTGCCGGCATTGGTAAAGCCCGAAAGTTTCCATGGGCCATCTACAACTGACCAAATAGAGTTTGGAGCCGCAAAGGTTGTGGTGTTCTTTGAGAGACTATTGAGATAGTTATAGACTGCGACTGCGCCTGCGGTCGTTTGGTCTGGAGCATTCGTTGCGGTTGGCGATGGAGGGGTTTGACCCGCTGCTGTGATATCCCAGGCCATTGGCATTGGGGTAATCTGCGACAGTTCATTGTAGGTGAACCAAGTGGGGTTATAGCTCTTGTTCAAGTTGAAGACAACGGTGGAGCTGTTAGGAGAGCTCATTGAGACGATGTTGTCGGGGAATGCGCCAGGTACATAGGCTGCCCAATTGGCCTTGTTTGCCTTGACCATATTCATCCAAAAGAGAACGTCACGGGCGTTGACGGTTTCACCATTGGACCACTTGTAGTTCTTGAGGGTAATCGTTACAGTCTGATCATTGTTTGAAAAGACAGGCGGATTAGCCAAACTGAGGCTGTTGTTGATAAGAACGTCACTACCATTTCCAAAGAAATAAAGGGGACGGTACATCAACTCTTGGAATTGCGAGAGGTTGGCAACTGAGAAGTATGCGCCGCTCGCAAGAGGGAATATATAGTTAGGGGTCGCGTTAGGACCTTCCGCAAATGTTGCGGTGCCTCCTGCGACCTTCGTGGTTGCACCGTTACTACTACTGCTAGATGTACCACTAGTACTCGATGACGTCGACGACCCACACGCGGCTAACAAAGTAGCCGTTGCTGCGGTCGAAGCTAGTGCTGTCGCGATGCGACGCGTTTTCTTCGACAACATTTTCTTAGAACCTCCTGAGAAACAACGATGACTAAAGCAAAGATAGTCGCAAAATTACTGATTGGTAAGTCGCTGTTTGTAATTTGTTCACATTTATCGTTACCGAAACAAAGTAGCACGGGAAGTGAGTTTTATGCATGCATGCATATTTAATTAAAAGTTTCCTGATTGAGGGCCCTTTCTTTCACTTGTAACTTGCTCTAATTGCCTCTAACGACCTTTAGAATTATTTTTAGCAACGGTTTCCGTGGCTTGGTGAGCTAATTTAGGGATAATTTGAGGATATATAGCTATTGTAGTCGTATTTAAGTAGGTATGGAATCCGTATAAGACCTTGAAATTATTTTCAAACAACTATTAGGAGTTGCCCCGTATCGTGAAATCTCATATCTGTAAATTGATATATGCTTGCTTATTGCTCATCTATGTGTGCAAGGTTTAAGTACGTTTTATGGTAAGGCAATTCGTTTATATTAAAGATTGTTCTCTCTTAGTTGAGGCGTTTTGATCAGTTTGGCGTTTCTAAAAGCAAAAGGGGCGTTGACGGTTTCCATTTTTCGTATGCTGGCCAATCGCTGCTAACCTATCGCGCATTTGTTGGCGGAGTTGAGTGATAGTCCCAATGGTTCTAAGGTGACTGATAGTAGTAGTGTTAGGGTCTTAATAATTTTCTATGCGCTTTAGGGGGTTGCTATTTTGCCTCGATCCGCTAAGGTCGGGTATCCGATTGGGTTTTAGCTGCTTAGATCTTCTAGCGGAGCTGCTAAATTTAGCTGCTAATTGGGTAACTTTGATGCTGAAGTGCTATCGCGGGTGATTCCGAGATAAGTTACCTTTAGTCCGACTTTTCAAGCTATAACTTTTCCAAACGGTAACTGGAACTTGTTTTTTTTAGAGATCTCCCTAGAGCAGTTCATAACATAGGTTGTAAAAATAAGTGCCTCAAACCGGTAATCTAAATAGGTCGTCCAGATAGGTGACTTTTTCGGTTTCTACTAGTTGGACTTCAGGTAGTAGAACCTCAGGTAGTTGAACCTCAGGTAGTTGAACCTCAGGGTGGCCCTCTAAATTATTTCGCCTTGAATGCGTTTTGGAAGTTTTTATGCCCCAATCATCGTTTGTGAGATGGTCGCAGTTTTGATCGTTCCGAGTTGATCGCTACAGCATGGGCCGTTTCTTATATAAATGTTTCTGCCGTGTATTGATACTTAAAGGATATCTTTGGCCTTAGCCAGGTTCTGATTTGCTTTAGCTTTTTGTGAATTCTAAGATAATTACGAATTTTTACTTTGTCTATATAGACGCTATCAAGACTAAAGATTTGAGGAATCACCTGGTCCGATGATTTTTGCGACTTGGTCCAAAGATGAAAGAAAAGCTGCCCTCCTTGATTTTTGTTCAAGGTGCTCAGATCCCTCAGATTGCAATTGAGGAGTTCTTTTGTTTTTGCTAGACCAATTACTGATTTTAGGTCAGCCACCTCTCTCTATTCTCTATCGGTGCGTTTGGTCGTCGCTAGTGATGCTTTGGACCTCGCAAGTCGTGCTCTTAGAAGTTCACCTCTCGGCATGCGTTGAGGTATTGGCATGCCCTGAAGTTCTAAGAGCACAAGGAGTGGAAAAACCGGAGTGATTTGGTGCCGACCCTCGCAATGGAGTGTCTCTTGGGGCATTAATACGCCATTACAGATGGGGTATTGCCTTGTAACTAAAGTGACGAATCTAAAGTCTATCGCGATTCAATTCGAGCGACAGAGCGCTGTCTAAAGCCCATTGATCGATGGTTAGCGACATCGGGGTTAGGCCTATCGCTCGATAGGCCTAGAGATCGCATGTTGTAGGTTGTCTTATTCACATGGTTGCTATTTATTTGGCTGTGGGGTCACGCGGAGATACGGCTTTAGCTTGGCGTAGCCCTTGGGAAACTTCGCGGTGGCCTCTTCGTCGGTGAGAGCCGGTGAGATCACAACATCGTCGCCATCTTTCCAGTTGACAGGAGTTGATACCATGTATTTGTCGGTCAGCTGTAAGGAATCGAGAACTCTTAGTATCTCTTTAAAGTTACGACCCGTCGATGCTGGATAGGTTAAGGTTAGACGAAGTCTGCGTTGATGGTCTATTACAAAGACACTTCTGACAGTCGCCGTAGTCGAAGCGTTTGGGTGTATCATCCCAAATAGATTTGCGATAGTAGCATCGGGGTCGCCGATCATCGGAAAATTCACGACCTGGCCCTGGGTCTCTGCGATATCTTTTTCCCATTCAACATGATTATCTACCGAATCCACGCTCAGTCCGATTACCTTGGTGTTTCGAGTAGCAAAGTCGCCTCTTAGTCGCGCAACTTCACCAAGTTCAGTCGTACATACGGGTGTGAAGTCTTTTGGATGTGAAAATAGAATGGCCCAACCTTCCCCGATCCAGTCGTGGAAATTTATAGTCCCCTGGGTGGTGGCTGCCTCGAAATCTGGGACGATATCCCCAAGCTGTAGCGCCATATGATCTCCTTTGAATAGGTCATTAATCGTTGTTTCTAGAGTAAAGTTATAACATAATTAAAGCGATTCCCGACCAATTTGGTCGAGAATATGGGGATTACTTAGATCTTGACCCATAATTATCTAAAGCCGCCTCTATTTAGATACTAGGTCGTAGTGAGTTTATGGAATAAAGTTTGACTTGTGTTGAGGTTGGTTCTGGTCGACTGCATCTCAATTCACCAGGAATCCTCAAGGCCATTGATCTAAATTAAATGACAAATATTGCTTTTTAATCACGGGGCGACTTTAGAGGGATCTATGATATGATCACAAGGGTTACCATGTTGGATGTAGACAAAACAGGCTAGTAGAATCAATCTTGAGATAAAGATCTTGTCGATTAAAACCTAGTTCCCATTGTGGTGGTGACCTTGTGATTTTTCCTGGAATTCGAGACCCTACCCGCGTTACCTAAGGTTGCTGTTGCATGTCGATAATTGGAATGGACGGAGTCTCAACTTGGATTTGAAGGGTAAAGGTGAATTTGATAGTGGTCACAGCCATGGTGTCGAGAATCTCGGTGCCTCCTCCTATTATTTTTGGGTTTTAGCTTTAAATTTAGTTTTCTTTTTTGGGGTGCTTATAGAGGGTTTCAAAAGCCACTCATTGACACTAATTTCAAATGCATTTCATTTGATTGGCGATGTAGTTGCGCTGGCAGTATCGCTTTTTGCTTCAGTTCTAGCCAGAAAGCCAGCCTCTCTTCGTAATAGCTTTGGATTAGTTAGAATAGAAGTTTTAGCAGCACTAGCAACTTCGGTACTCTTGATTGTAACCTCATTTATCATCCTTTATAATGCGGGCTCGAGACTCTTACTTACAAATTACGGATCGATCCCGTCCCCATCGTCTTCGGACCTAACGTGGTTCGGATTTATTGGTGTTATTGTCAATTTGATATCTGTAATGATTGTAGCGAGGGCGGCAGGTGAAGCAACATTGCGCCGCTCCAACATAGTTCATTTTATCTTTGACGCGCTTGGATGGATGGTAGCAATTTTAGCTGGAATTGTTGCACTTTTGATAAATTTTAAACCGATTGACGCTATTGCAAGCATAATAATATCGATTCTGATTATTGGCGCTGCGATTCAGATACTTACAAATGTCACAAAGATTCTTTTGGACTCTGCTCCAAATGAGGTGGATCCAATTGCAATTCGTGACGAAATTGTCCAGCATTTTACTCAGGTAGAGGAGATACACCATCTCCATATTTGGTCGTTAAATTCTGCTCAAACTGCCCTATCTGTTCATGTAGTGATATCAGGGGAGCCGTCGCTTCACGTCGCTCAGGAGTTGGCTATTTCTATCAAAGAGTATTTAAGGGCGACCTTTGGGATTGACCACTCGACCATCGAAGTGGAATGCCATCTATGTGATCAGCCTCTTCACAGCACGAATGGCGAACATCATCATTGATTCAATGGAGTGGTAGCGAGCGTCTTTACTTGAGAGACCATGGTTGTGACAGTACGAAACGATTCACCGATTGTGTGTGTTTTCCAACAGCGTTGCTTCATCTATAGTTCTTTGGTCTGTTTTGCTTTTTTAGAGATGGCTGATGATCTATAAGGTTTGGATCGGGGTTATGGCATCGAATGGACTCCAGGGCGAGATTTAAAAGAATACTTTGTGTCACGATTTGATAGATTGAAAAGAGCAGGTTTCGAGGGAATTGTTGATTTTATGAGCGGGGCACCTTCTTGTGTGATCGTGATTTGACGGTTAGATTCAACTTCGGCCGAAGCGAACGTTATATAACGAAAGCATGAGCACCAATATGACCATATTTGAAGGGTTTATAGAGACCGGGCTTGGTTAGCTATGGTCTGATTAGCTTTGCAATCGAGATTGGCATAGTGGAACGGATCTTTGCGCTTTTAGTTTCGAGATTAGAGAGTGGTATAAAGAGCTCTCTGAATGGAATGCTTTTCTAGCTTTGTTGCAGCAAGAGTAATTATGGAATCGATTCTTGACTTTATCTATTCATTCATGTTTTTTTCTAATGCAAGATTAAGGACAAAATTTAAATAGGGAAAACGATTCCATCTTTAAACGATTTTATCTCTACGATTAGGCGTAGTTCTTGGAGAATCGGACCCCAAGGACTACGCCTGTCAAATATATATGCGCAGGACTATCCGAGCGAAGTAACTATTATTCCTCGAAGCAGAGTAGTCACGACCTGGTCGACGTCTGCTGGCGAAAGAGACTGCTTTGAGAGCATCTTTCGCGCTAAGACCATCCCAAAGGCCATCTCGGTTACGATTTCAGGGTCAAGGCCGTGCTGGAGATATCCTTGTTCGATGCCATGGGTGATTGACTTTGTCAAAAGCCTGTCCTTGAAGGCTCGCCAGCGTCGATCGACCAATAGCGAGAGACTTTCAATTGTTTGTGCTTCTCCAATCAAGCGTGAAATAGCGGTTCCATTGCGTCCCTCAAAGAGTTGGACAATTTTTATCACGACGCCCTTTAGGTCGTTCTCAAAGTTACCGCTGAATCCGACGATGGCAATCTTGTCGAATTCTTGACCGAGAGCTTCTTCTACCAGTTCTGCCTTTGTCTTCCAATGGCGATAGATGGTGGACTTGCCGACCTTGGCGTTTCTGGCTACCGCTTCAATCGTGACGCTTGAGAAACCTTTTTCACTAAGGAGCTCCAATGTCGCGTTGATGATTCTTTCGTGCGCCTCTTTGCTTCGTGGTCGGCCTCGCTTGCGTCCTCCGCCTGCTAATTGAGCTGCTTTTTCTAGATTTGCTTCAAGATTGTCTATCATTTAAATATCGCTATCGTTATTGTTTTTCTTGTGCTTTAAATCAATTGGCTTTGGTCATATTTATTTTCGGCACTTTCTTATCTGTTTACTAGGATACTTGAAAAGTAGCATTTAGGTATGAATCTATCGATTTCTTTACCGAAACTTAATCGTTCACATGGGACCGGAACTCGAGAACGGCGATCCTATTCTCACACTTTTGGGTCCGGGGCCTGGGCGGGATAAGGCGGTGAACTTTTGAATTAATCCCAGATCGCTTGCCTGAATTAAAGGCCGGCATGGCGGATGGTTTAGTGGCGGGGTTTTTTGAGATATAACGTTACTGGGGAATTAGTCATCTAATGTTGACTCAGTGTCGCATATATTCTATCGATGACCCAGGTGAAGATCAGAGTTCCCTTGGCTATTTCCTTTGTCCTACGTTTATTAGCTCTTCATTACCAGAGATCGATATCAAGAATCGATATGGAGCCTTCGGAAGATCCAACTCGTCTTTTGGGCGATTCGAATCTTTACGCGTGAGATATTTCTGATTCTGATTTGGAATTCCCTGGCTTGAGAAGCTTTTGGAGGCGGCACTTAATGTTGCGCTATTGCCGTTGCGCTATTGCCAATGGTAGGTCGTACTTGGAGATAGTGCCTTTTCCATATGATTTGGAGATGTGATCATTCTGACTAGGCACGCCCTGTGGCGTATTGGTCATTGTGCCTGAGTCGCAGTTATGGATAATTTCAAATTGAGCCACGAGACGAGCTCGCTTACTTTTGAAGATCGGGTCGATAACTTTCGTTATTTTTTATCAGAAAAAGCTATCCTGGACAGTTCGAATCTTCCGAGAATCACCATTAGAGATGTGACCGACACCAATGCGCCGCCAAATAGCGTTGTATTGCTGTGGTCTTGTATCGCAATTGCGATTCCAATTAGGCACCAAAGGGCGAAGAAGATCGAATCAAAGCCAATTCGCGATCGCAAGAGCGAGCTTAGCTTAGAGATCTCCATCTCAAAGATTCTTCGATCGATCTCATTGCTAAATTTTGTTGAGCAGCTGGCGCCGGGACTGTCGCATTCAGGTTTTCCACATCCGCCAGAGGAGTCACACTCACTGGGAGATGCCCATCTCATCTTTTCATTTCTCCAATTGATGAATCCATAGAGGAATAAGAGTACGCCAATAACAACTGAGATAGCGATCGCAGCGGCAGCGCCCAGGGTGAAGGTCAACGAGACTGCTAAGAGGAGAAGCGAATACAGCCAAAGGCTCGCGCAAAGGAGGCCGAACCTTTTGGCGTTCTTATATGCCGATAACTTTGCAGAAAAGCTTGTTCCTATCGTTACATTAGTTCTAGTTTCGCTCAACTTTCGCCTTTCAAGTCGAAAAGTAGTTTAGCAATTTAGGTTTCATGGTCAGTGGGGTTAGCTTTCGTTTGGGGAACTTTTATTAATTTTGCGGGGGCTAGTTCTTGACCTAGGGAGAACTTACGACTGAATTTGGACCAAATCTCCATCTCTACCTGGGCAAGTTCTTGTTTTTGGGTTAACAATGTAGGCACTAAATTACTGGACAGATCTAGTGGCATCTGCTAGGCTATCTGGTATAGCTCGTCGCGGTAGTGGGGTTCATGTACATACCACTCGTCGTAACTACAAGGACAAGGTCTATGAGAGCCATCTCCTTCGAAGGTCTTATCGCGAAGACGGTAAGGTCAAGAATGAGACCTTAGCCAATCTCTCTCATCTTCCTTCTGTAACAATTGAAGTTATTCGTGAATCATTAGCTGGTAAAAGCCATGTAGTAGCAGGAGGGGAATTTGAGATAGAGAGATCTCTATTTCATGGCCATGTAGCAGCAATAGCTGCAATGGCCAATAAGTTGAAGCTTGCATCTCTATTGGGTCCAGAATCCAAAGAGCGAGACATTATCCTCGCACTTGTAATAGCAAGAGTGACAAGTCCTTCTTCTAAGCTTGCCACCACCCGGTGGTGGCAAGACACTACTATCGCTTGTGACTTTGGTGTTGGTGACGCTTCTACTGATGATCTATATGGAGCAATGGATTGGATATTACAGCGTCAAGGGGCTATTGAGACCCAACTAGCTCGACGTCATCTTACTGAGGGTAGCCAACAAGGTGGAACCCGACTTCGCGATAGTGCTAAAGGAATTGGAGGCTGGCAAGCGACAAAACCTTACCAGATACCTGCTTTGGTGCGAATATGAATACGAGGTAGGCGAAGATCATGCCTATGGATACTCAAGTTTCTGTGAGAAACTTGCCCGTTTTGATGAATCCAAAGAGATATCGATGGTCCTTCATCACGCTCTAAGGTGACGTTGCAATGGTTGACTACGCCGGGCAGAAAATACCAATTTATGATTGCACAAGTGGCGAGGTAAGTTTCGAAGCGTCAATATTTGTTATGACTCTTGGTTATTCGGGATACGTCTATGTCGAGGCCCAGAGGTCACAAGATATCGCCAACCTCATGGAGGGCCATTCTCGGGGGTTCGAATTCATAGGAGGTGCATCGATTGAGCGTCTTCGCCGAGTGCCGCTTGGCATAGAAAGTCCCATAGGAGTATAAGTTACTTATCTGGGTGAATAGGTAATTTTATTTGTAGCGTCTACGTGAATGACCACCGGAGAATGGCCTTTCACTTCGCTTTCTTCAAAGTCAGCGTAGGTGAGTATGATGACTTTATCTCCCACGTGTACTAGCCTAGCAGCGGCACCGTTTAAGCATACCTCACCTGGCTTTCCAACTAAGGCATAGGTCTCTAACCGGGCGCCATTATCGATGTCAACCACCATCACCTGTTCGTTTTCGAGAATGTCCGCTGCGGCGAGCAACTCCGGACCGATGCTGACCGAACCGACATAGTGTAGGTTAGCGTCGGTAACCGTGGCACGGTGGATTTTAGCCTTTAGCATTCTCCGTCGCATCGCTCCAGTCCTTTCGATGTAGTTATTTGGGGTCAATTCTGCGACCACCCTATGGTCTAGAGCTGGGCACTTACTAAAGTCCCGGGAATTTCGAAATGATCTTCCTCTGGATTCGTGGCTGTGGCACAACTTGCGACCAACATTAATGTACCTGAACTTCGGTACTAGATGCCTCGTTTTTTGAGATTTATTTGTACAAAAACCTCCCGTTATTGGATTAGAAAGTCATCGTTGTCTCTTTGAGGATTATGAACAACTCTCAGCCGGGGGTAGGACTAAAGGGCAGCTGATTCCAAAACAGCGTATGCGAATCACAACCCTTTAGTTCGAATCTAATAAAGCTAAAAATAAAACTCTTAGATCCAATTACCGGACTTTTTATTTCTTTGGATCCAAAGAAATGTCCGAGGAGAGTTCTTGAATTTGAAGCAACCATTTCGTGTAAATGCGTTGCTATCGAATACGCCAACATGCTCATTTCGCAATAGCCCCTGTGCTGGGTTAAAAGTACTGGTAAAGATTTTGGAATGCTCACGGTTGACCGTATTGATGCCGGAACCTCCACCATGGCCGTGTACCGCAATGTGTTCTGGATTCCCTTTCCTCGCCCATGAGGAGCCCACCAGGAGCCCATGAGGATCAGAGAGTCGAGATATTTGTTTTGACCTAGCCTTAGCGCTTGCTTGAGATATGTCTTCGATAATGACGTATCGAGGTCTCGAGCCTGGAAGTTGTGGAACCCTGCGAGACTCGCATGTTCTGTTTTCGGCTCCATGGACCACTTCTTTGATTGTAGCGCCCGAGATGGTCCATAGTTATGCCTTTGCGCGCCTGAAGCGACCTTGGTGTCTCCTCGCATCCAGGTTACTTCTGGCAATGCGTCGTCCATGTCTGGAACAGCATTTCTCTTTGATCGAGCATGAAGTCTGTTCTTTTCATTGCCGGTCTCATTCGAGCCTTTTGTCATAGGACTTAGCACTGGGGCATATTCGCTACTATGACGAACTCCGACCTTTTAGTAGCGGCCTCCCTGGTTTCCCAGTCAAGCCCCTAGTACAGGCCCGGTAGAGTCTTGGTTAGGTGCGCAACGTCGTAGCTTACGTGGATGAAGGCTCGCTTGTGGTCTTCATCGAGTACAACCTTGATGTTGCCTGATGCTAAAGAGATGACAGACGGAAGTAGTGGAATGCGTTTTTATTGCGAGTGTTAATGCCAACAACCTTGAAATATCGTCTGGTTTTGCCTTTATGGGTGTCATTGTCGACCACTAAATACAAGCTCTGAACACAAGCTGGAGTCCAGAGAGATGGAGCGAGACTCGATAACTTTCGGCCAATTATTGCCAAGTGTATTCTCGAATGACACGGTGTGGGTACGAGGCTATCCTTCACTCTTTTTGTAGAGATAGCCACAGTGGAATTCTCTGGCAAACCTCCAGCCATGATCTGGCCAATTGTGACGCATTGTGTCATACAAGCCCAGGTATGATGCCTATCATCCTCGTCGCTGAAGAGTCTACGCCTCTTTGCCTTGATATTACCTCTGGCAAGAGGGGAATCGAAATGACGAATGCAGGTGTCTGCGGCATCAAAGGCGGCTGGGTCCATCAGATGGACATTGATGCGCTCGAGGTGTAAGCGGGGTATAAACTTTGTGCCGTGACGGAGTCATGGAAGCTCCTGCTTCTACCTATTAATCTCCATGGGCTAATCTGGCCAAGCTAAGCTGCCAATACGCCTTTGGGCCGCTATAGTGCCCAACTGCCGAGCACACCTCGTCTACTTTTCCTCGTTGAGCGGTAATATAACTAGGCGTATCGCGCGTTTCATAACACTAACCACAGGATGAGGCTGCGACATGCAGTAATGGCTTTGCCTCTTTGGCTACATCTTGAAGCCCTTCGATAACCCGTTTGTTTTTTGGTTGTGTGATCCATATAGCCTGGCCGAGAATACGGTCACGATCTCAATGACATCATCTTCTAGATCTTCTTTGGCGGTAGAGTCCTCGCTAACGTCGATAACGATTACCTTAACACCCAAACGCTCACCATCACTCCAGCCAACAAAGCTATCTCGTGGACGACATGCAAGCGCAGCAGCTCCGAAGCCAACCAGCGCCAACCATTCCCCGTCTGGAGATAGCGCTACATAGCGCATCGTTTCACTTACGAGACGGTGACCGAGCCAGTGATGCTCATCGAGACCAGCATCGAAACGGGCCTGCTCGCTCAGAAGGATAGGACGAACGCTTATCCGGCCCACATCGATTGGCGGTTCTTGCATCCTCTATTTCTAACAGCTACTGAAACAAAACGTCAATCCTGTTGTGTCAGGCCAGGTAAAGCGACATTCAGCTGGACTTCGCAATGGCCCTGGCTGGTACCCGTAGGCGAGTAGCCAGTCGCCAGGGGGAGGCGGCGAGCGACACGGGAGAGGATGTATGAGGCGAGGTTCACAACACGTACCTGAGGAAGAATGAGAAACCTCGCGTTGCCAACCACAAGGTGCAGCCGTGCTTCGCGGGTCGCTTTGTCCCAGCCGATATAGTTATCGCGTGGTGCGCAGCTCCATGGCGAGGCAGCGAAGCCGATCGCAGCGATAGTTCCAGAGGAGCTCTCGATGAGATAGCGCCCCTCAGCACCGGCAAAGGTGGTGTAGCCGAGGTAGTGGTAGCTTGCAATGAGGTTTCGCCAGCGCTGCTTTTGGGCTTTGGTATCTGCTATGGCGAACTTGATTGGACAGAGATCGTCGAGCGATTCAGGATAGGCAAAGGGTAGCTCAGCGATTGGCTCTGCGTAGCGGGTGATGCGGCCGTTGCCGTTGCCATGCAGTGGCTTAGGCAAGGTG
>NZ_JXYS01000098.1 GCF_000949295.1 Acidithrix ferrooxidans | reverse complement strand
CACAGCAGTAAAACCAGGTGACATCTGGACACTTGATATCACCTGGCTAAATGGACCAGCTAGGGGTATCTATTACTACGCCTATGTGATCATCGACCTTTATTCGAGGAAGATAGTCGGATGGGAAGTATACGAATCCGAAAGCTCTGAGCAGCTAAAGAGAGTCGTAAAGCGAGCAATGGCTAGAGAGAATATGGTCCCGAAGGTGATCCACAGCGACAATGGATCACCCATGAAGGGGTGGTCACTAGTTGAGTACTTATATGAGCTAGATGTAAATATATCGAGGTCACGGCCTCGGGTATCAAATGACAACGCTCATATTGAGTCGCTCTTTAAGACGGTGAAGTACTTTCCAAGCTATCCCTATGGAGGATTTGCCACAATAGAAGAATCGCGTAAGTGGATGAGTGACTTCGTTGATCACTACAACAACGACCATCAGCACTCTGGCATCAAATTCGTAACTCCACAACAAGCACACAGTGGCGAACATATTGAGCTACTAAATAGACGGCGCGAGCTCTACGAGGGAGCTCGCAAATCCAAACCAGGACTTCTGGATCTCGGGCAAATGCAGAGACTGGGATCCAGTATCAGAGGTACCTATTATTCCTACGAATAAGTCGGTTGGAGATGGACCAAAAGGGAGACGAAAGGAGGTAGCTTAGATTGTGCGAAAGTGACAACTTCCTTGGCAGGCTCCGGAGTCGAAATGGAGTGATCGACCTGTGAATCTCAATAAATGTGTACCTTTGAGTCGATGGCAGCGATGGCTTTTGATTTGGCTTTGTAGCCATCGAGGTTCTGGTAGTTGTTTTCCCGGTTGTTTGATGTTCGACTTCGGTATTTGAGGGCAGTTGGTAAATGCTGCAGAGGAGTTAAATCTTTTAATTTCTGTAACGCCTCTATCGCAAGCATCGTTTCTATAAGCAGTTGTGAATGATGACTTTTTAGTAGCGAGGTTAGACAAAGGACTTTTGCTCCTTGTGGCGATGGTGAAGGATCGACGACATAACTCACTAGGCGGATCGCGCATTGATGGTGTGATGGTGGATCGATATGGCAATTAGATAGCCAGGGGAACACTTTTTTTGCGATGAACATGGAAATTAATGACGGGACGGACCTAATCAACGCTCCGTTTGAAGGGAAAATAAGATGAACTTGAAATTTTTAACGACTAAGGCTGTCTTGGCTGGGGCCTCAGCTGTTATGGTCACAGCGACCGCGGCCGCGGCCGCTACCGGTGCTTTGCCAGGACCAATTCAGGGTGCTATGTCGCTTACTGCAGCGAGCATAGGGATCTCATTGCCATCTGGCAGTACTACCTCAACCACCACAGCATCGACTACCTCAACCACCACAGCATCGACTACCTCAACCACCGCAGCACCGACTACCTCAACCACCGCAGCACCGACTACCTCAACCACCGCAGCACCGACTACCTCAACCACCGCAGCACCGACTACCTCAACCACCGCAGCACCGACTACCTCAACCACCGCAGCACCGACTACCTCAACCACCGCAGCACCGACTACCTCAACCACCGCAGCACCGACTACCTCAACCACGATCCCTATCGTGTCGTGTGCTGGTTCTGGTAGTGGTGGTGCATTGACGACAACCAGCGGTTCAAGTGCTGGCTCGGTGTTAGTGGTGAATCCTGCCGGTAAAGAGGTTGAGTGTGACAATGCGCCCAAGGTTAGCGGTGGCGATGGTCATTCGAAACACCAACAGAAGGATTCGACTGATCACGGTAATTCGCCTTCGTCTACAACTACTACTGTTCCAACGAGTACGACAACATCGTCTGTCTCAACTTCAACTACATTAGGATCTGGTTCGTCCTCAAGTGATAACTAGTCCATGTAGAGAAGAGACTTAACCTTTGAGCTATGCCTGAATCACTTTCTTAGATTTTTAGATCGTGATTCAGGCATATTTTTGCTAGTTAGGGTCCAGTTGGGCGTCCTTGGCAAGTGAGGTTTGCCGATTGAATTGGGCGTATTCTATGAGCTTCGACTCGATTTTTTTGTCCCCAATAGATAGGATTCGAAGCGCTAGAATTGCCGCATTGGTTGCATTGTCAATTGCAACGGTAGCCACTGGGACACCTCTTGGCATTTGGACGATCGACAATAGAGAATCTAATCCATCGAGTCGTCTGAGTGAAACCGGAACGCCTATCACTGGTAATGTAGTAGCGGCTGCGATCATTCCAGGGAGGTGCGCTGCGCCACCAGCACCGGCAATTATCACCTTGACCCCCTTGGCTCGTGCATTTGTGGCAAAGTCGAGCATCTCAAATGGCGTGCGGTGGGCTGACAGAATTCTCAACGTTGAGGACACCTCGAAGGCCTCGAGTACATCCTTTGCAACTTTCATGATTTCAAGATCGCTGTCAGATCCCATTGCTATGACGACGTCACTAATTTGTTCGTTCACGTAATCGATCCTTATCTTGTAGTTTTTTTATTTGTCTATGGCAAAAATAATACGGCTAGGTTCGCAACATGTTACTCGCACAGAGCAAATTCATGATTTGGATTGAAACCCTCATATATTTAGGATCTTTTGGATGGTCATTTCTCCGTCAATTATTAAGGCTAGAACGATTGTCGCCGAAAGAAAGATTGCGGTATTCAAATTTGGTAGTTTGAATACGATACGGTTATCCGATTGTCGTATAGGTGGTCGTTGAATTGAAGTTGACTAGGAATATTGGCCTACTCTCGAAGATGGATCTTCCGACCCGCGAGCGGGCTGGCATCTTTGGGGCTCTTCAACTTATTGCATTGAATTTAATCGGACTTTGCCTCCTCCCGTCGGTGGATTATTTTGGTGCGAATGAGCCTTTCTCGCTAATTATTTTGCTAGTTGGTCTATTTGTGGGAAGCATTTTTTTGGGGCTACCGTGGCGCAAACTTGACCAAAGGGTTAATCTTTTGATTTCGATTGCAGCCTTTATCGAGATCGGACTCCTGGGACCGCTTTTTAGGGGTGGGTTTTTTGTTCTTCCACCACTTATTTTGATGATTTATGTATACATTGGACTGATGCAGGATCCGAGGTTGATCGTTGTAAACGCAGCGATTGCTTTTTTTGCTTCAATTCCATTACTTTCGGGATTGCAAGTCCAAAGATGGCTCGCCGTTGGCGTTATCTCTCAATTGGTTGGCCTCGAAGTTGCCCTCTCTCTAGTATTACTTCGTTCGCATGAGATTCAAAAGAAGCGGATCAACGATTGGCTTCTGAGCGGATTCTCTGATGTTGCTAAAACGGGGCGAACTATTGATACCATGACCTATGTTGCTAAACACATCGATGGATTGCTGTCAACTTTTGGCGTTGTCTTGGCGATCTGGCAGAAAGGCTCGAGGTTTGGTTCGATACAGTTTGCAACTTCCTTTCCTGAGCGGGAGACATCGAAGTCTGTAACCTCCAATTTAGTGAGTTCCGATGGTAGGTCGGGTTTTATTGAAGCCTCTAGAAGCAAAGAGACGATCTTTGTTCCTAATACTGCATTGTCGGATCTGGACCGAAGTGCGGTAGAGATCTTCGGCTATTCAAGTGCACTTTTTATGCCGCTCGCCACCGAGACTGTTCTTAGTGGAGCGGTTGGTATCTATTGGAAGCGAAGTGCTCCAAAGCCCGAGGCAGATTTAATTGCGGCGATCTCATCATTTTTGGGCGAGGCGGCCAGGGTGATTGCCACTCAATATGAAAATGAGGAGTTAGCCACTAAGATTCGATTTGATGAGCTTACCGCGCTCTATAGCAGGCGAGCGTTTTTTGGAGAGTTGAATAATCTCGGTGACAATGACTCACTCGCTTTTTTTGATCTTGACCACTTCAAAGTATTAAACGATACTTTGGGCCACGCCCAAGGCGATCTCGAGCTCTATGAATTTGGTCGCATATTGCTTGGCGAGGTTCGTAATGAGGACTTGCCATGTCGCTACGGAGGCGAAGAATTTGTTGTCATTTTGCGCAATTGCGACGAGTCGGACGCGAGACTATTTGTGGATAGAGTTCGAATTAGCTGGAAGGCCGTAGGCAGAGTAACCTTTTCTGCTGGTATAGCGTGCATGCAACCGGGTGCGGCGCCGCCAAGCGTTTTGCTCGCAGCCGACAGGGCAATGTATGGGGCTAAATCGCGTGGTCGTAATGCAACTGTTATCGGCAGTATCTCAGCGATTGACCAAACAGGTTCGATTCCGTCAGAGATCTCATTTAGAGTTTGACCGCACGAAGTCTTTGTTAGATTCAATCATGCCATTGCGATCCAAATCTTCGAAAAGGCGAATAAATGGGGCCTAGATTTCCACCTTACTTAAGCTGAAATGACTGATTTGCATAAAGCGGTTTAGTTTTGTAGTGCGTCGGCAATAGCTTGATTTGCCTTTGCGAGTGCATCTGTGGCGGTAGAACCTAGAGCAGTAATGTGGCCCAGTTTACGTCCATCCCTGGGAGTTTTGCCGTAGAGATGCACTTTGATATCTGGAGTTTTAGTAAGTTTTCCCAAATCGACTTGATAAGGAAGGTCGTTTTGGTTGCCTATGATATTTACCATCGCCGCCCCTTGTCGTAGGTTGGTCGACCCAAGCGGCAGATCCAAGATGGCTCGCAGATGATTTTCAAATTGCGATGTCACGCAAGCTTCGATTGTAAGATGGCCACTATTGTGAGGTCTCGGAGCCATTTCGTTGATTAATATCTGATCGCCAACGACAAACATCTCGATGGCGAGTATTCCAACCGCACCAGTCATCTCTGCGATTTGGAACCCTAGATTAGAGGCTCTGTCGATAAGTTCTTCTGGGATTGAAGAAGGTGCGGATACATGGTGGCAAATTGAATTGATTTGAAAGGTATCTAAAACCGGGTATGAGACCATTTGGCCGCTTCTAGCTCGTACTATTAGTACAGCTATCTCCTGGGTTATATCGAGTCGTTCCTCAACGACTACTTCAAAGTCACGAGGTAGCTTCGAGGATAATGACTCTAATTCAGATCGATTATTTACATAGAAGATTCCGCGGCCATCGTAACCTCCATGAGAAGATTTTATGACGCAAATTCCGCCAAGATCTTCAATTGCGAGAGTTAATTCTTGGAGGTTATGAGCTATGTGAAATTTGGGGGTAGGCAGCTTGTGTTCGGCCATCATCCGTCGCGAAACTGATTTACGTGCAGCCAATTCTAAAGTATTTGCACTGGGGAAGAACTTGGTGTGATGGTCATCAATTTGTCGCAGCGTGCTAGCTGGCACTAATTCGTGGTCAAATGTAATCAAATCACAATCGGTGGAAAATTTTGAGAGCTCTTCGAAGGTAAATTCTTTCACTCTCGTCGTCCGCGGTACAAAGTTCGGTGCAGATTCATCTGATTCAAGTGCTAGGAGCCTGAAATCAAGACCAAGAGAAATGCCAGCTTGGACCATCATTTGAGCTAATTGGCCGCCTCCTATGATTCCTATGACAGTCATATCTCTCGATCTTTCCTTTTACACACGGGGTTATAGTTTATGCGAATAATTGTGCGTGTAATGAAGCGATTGCATTCCTAAACCTGAATCTTTATCTCGGCACGACAATGTAAGTGACGATCCAAGATAATTTAAAACGAGACGTCGCTTAGCTCTGGAACCGATCGTAGGCTCTTAGCCTTGGACTCCTTCCACCTCTCTCGTCGGTCGATCCATTCCTTGGATTCCCTTTCGATCTGTGGGCGTAACATCACTGAGCCTCGTTGTAATTGATGAGAGTAATCTTCAATTGCAACCTCATTTAATTGCGAGAGGGCGAGTATGGCCGAGCCAAGGGTCGTAGATTCGCGCATAGGAGAGATGTTCAATGTCAAACCCGTTGCATTGGCGACCAGCGCGAGAAAATTCTCATTGAGTGTCATCCCACCGTCAACTCGAAGGTCGTTGATTGGGAGGTTGGTATCTTTTTCGGTCGCTTGCACTAAGTCGGCGGCAATTTGAGCGATGCCATCGAGAGTGGCAGCTAGCAGTGCCGTGCGATCGGTCGATAATGTGAGTCCCTGAATTGAGGTGCGTGCTCCGAAGTCCCACTCCGGAGTGCCAAAGCCCGCGCTTGCTGGAACAACATAGGTCCTAGAGGTATCCCTAAAGTTTTTGTCAAAGTTATTTGCATCTTCAAGCGATTTAATTATTCCAGTTGAGACGAGCCAATTTATGATGGATCCTGAACCTAGTGCTATGGCCTCACTCGCCCAATTGACTTGATCCATATGGGTATATGCAACGACAGGGAAGGTGCCGTTTTCCAGGCGCCTGGTTGTTGGCGGGGGAGTCTTGCCTTGATTTTGGTCAAGCATCGTACCTGTCCCAAAGGTTATCTTTGTGTCGCCCGGTTTGAATCCACTTTGGCCAATTAGCGATGCTTGTTGATCTCCAATGGTTCCAAGTATTGGTAGAGTACGTGCATCAATAGTCGCATCCCCTAGGTGCGAAGCACTGGGAAGCATCTTGGGGAGACATTCAAGATTGATCCCGACGTTCGCAAGGACCTTGGTGCTCCAAGAAAGATCTGTCTCTTGGATGAAGCCGGTCATTGCAGCGTTTGTGTGATCGGTTACGAATGACTTTCCATTGGTTAGGTGCCATATCAAGTAGGAATCAAGTGTCCCGAAGCATAAGTCATCGTGTTCGGCTGGATCTACAAGCGAAAACAGATATGCCGCCTTGGTGACACTTTGATTTGGAGCAATTGGTAGACCATTTTGGGCTAGCGCAATGCAAAGGGGGGCAGTGCGTAGGTCCATCCATGAGAGGATGGGGCCAACGCACTGGCCGGTCGATCTGCGCCAAACGGCAGTCGTCGCTCTTTGATTGGCTATTGAGATGGCATCAATCGAATTAGAATGGGTAAGGCCCTTTGAGATGACAGCTTTGGCGCTCTCGATGAACTCTTTGCCATCATATTCAACAAAATTCGGTATTGGAGTCTTTGGCCATATGGGAGTTGACCAAGCGGCACCTACTTGAAGATCATCAAAGACAATGGAGGCTTTGATGCTGGACGATCCGATGTCCACGGCAAGAATTTCATGTCGATTCAACATCGCGTCTTTAGGAGTCCTTCCAATTGGTAAATTTCGGCGTTAATATATGCAATTTGTCGTTGCCCTAATTTTGCATAAGGATTCTAGGGCAATTTATGCTTTAGAACTATCGAGAATTTCAGGTGGTAACTCTCTTGCGAGATCGTTGGAAAAGGCCATCGATAGGTTATCTTTTTCCACTTTGGTCAATTCAAGGATTTCGCCAAGGATTTCTAGGACCGGTTTTGAAAGCTCCATTGCAGCGCGCTGGTCCAAAATTCCAACGCGAACACGCCTAAGAAGAATATCCGAGAGCGTCAGAGCATCAGTCTCGACTATCAGCGCGACTATATCTTCCCGAGAGATGTCCCATCCGATCCCTGGAACTAACGATTTTCTTGCAGAATCTGGCGTTGGACTCTGTGGATCGATATGGGCAGGTGATCTTAACTTTATTCGCTTTGAAATTGACTTTGTGGCACGTCCGTCTTTTGTATCCAAGGCATCGATAGCATCCGAAGCCATCTTTCGATAGGTTGTGAGTTTCCCCCCAGTAATAGAGATCATTCCCTCGGGTGATGTGACAACCTTGTGGCGTCTTGATAGATCTTTGGTTCTCTCACTGAGCGCCTTTGAATCTTTCGGTTGTGAGACCAGGGGCCTCACGCCGACCCAAGCGCCTGTGATGTCAGACTTTGAAAGTGGGGTGTCTAGTGAGTAGTTGACTGCCCCTAGGAGGTACTCAACGTCGTCCATGGTGGTTTCGACCCTCTCTTTCCCAAGGTCAGTGTCTGTCGTTCCAACGTAGGTATAATCGCCCCAAGGCAACAGAAAGATCGTTCGAGAGTCATTTGGAACCGGCAGGACGTAAGCGACCTTCGCAGGTAGGACCTTCTGCGAAAAGACTATGTGAACGCCTTTGGCCGGTCGTATCTCAAACGGTGGTTTCTCTTTTAGTTGCGCCATGATCTGGGTGGCCCATGCTCCCGAAGCGTTTATGATGGTCCGGGCGCTTATCTCAAACTCTTGGCCTTCATCCTTGGAGCCCGGTGAATTATCACGGACGCGGTAGCCTTTGATTTTGTTGTTTTCTCCAAAGATGGGACTTATCGCTTCGACGTAGTTTGCAGCAGTCGCGGAATATCGAGTCCTGGCGGTATTTATGGCCGCGAGGGTAAGGGCTACATCATCTGCCCAGGCGTCATGGTATAAAAATGCGCTCGAAAAATTGTCACTGCGAAGGCGAGGAAACATTGATTTCGCGATCGATTTGTCCATGCGCTTGTGGAACGCTCCGATGCGAAAGCCGCCGGTTAGGTCGTATCCCCATAGCGCTGCCATGTAGGCTGGGGCCCCAAAGGGACCAAAAGGGCTGGCGGTCTTTCTGATCGGCAAGACAAAATCAAGCTTTGAGACCAGTTCTGGGGCGTTCGAAAGTAGTCGCGATCGTTCGGCAAGATTTTCATAAACTAGGGCGATTTCGCCTTGAGCTAGGTAACGAAGGCCACCGTGAATCAGTTTTGAAGACGCTGATGAAGTGCCGGAGGCAAAATCTCTTGCCTCTATCAGTGCTGCGCTATATCCGCGCGAGGCTGCCTCCAAAAGTGCACCCGCACCAGTTATTCCGCCACCGATTATCAGGACGTCAAACTTCTTTTTCGACAATTCATCTAGTGATGCGCGCCTCTTTGGCGATGTGATAGACAATGTATCCTCTCCGATTTTTGATTTTGGCGCTAGCCTAAATTGTAAATCAATTTTGGTATAGATATGCCAAATCTTGAAAATGATGGTCGGTATCTTCCTGAGAAGGTACACGAAAACGAACGTGACGTTTTATTTACCTAAGTTGTAAAGTGTCATTTATTTTAGCCAATAGCCTATCTCGGTGGCGACGGCTCTCATTTTGGATAGATTGAGCGATGGCGAATCGGCCCCCCCCAAAAAAAAGGCCTACAAAGCATCTCTTTCCCGGAGCAATCGATATGGAAGTGTTTGTGCTTTTGGCGCATCGCTGTTTGTCTTCTTTGGAGTTGCTTCCAAATCGCTTAGGATTCTTTCCTAGCGGGAGCTAATTTCGGGATACCCCTTGGATGGATTAAATTGGAGTTGGCCCTGATTTGGATTTTCATCTTTTACCATCATGAGACGCCTTAGTTGCTTGATTCGATATGAAACTGCGATGAATCGACTTCGACTAGTTGGTCCAACATAGCACCTGTGGCTTTCATGTTGCTCAAATGGTCCCTACGTAACTGAGGTTATCAATGGCGATTATTCGTCGATGGACGACGGAACGAATGTCAATTCCAGATAGGTGCTAAGACCTTATTGTAGCTGAGTGGTTATTCAGTCACTTTGATTGCGGCTTGGCTCAACTGAATCTTTTGCTCTTTTGCCCTGTTCGTGTAATCCCACTCAGACTTTGTTGGTCATGGTTTTTTGCACTTTGGTCTTTTGCTTCTATGTGGTGTTCGCTTTAAAGTATGGGGAGAAGATAGAGTTGAGGACTGGTCCTTATATCTGTATGGATTATCGTTTGTGAAGTTGCGCACTCGGGTCTGGGCCGCATGATCGAGATATTTGGACGAGGGAATCTCAAGGGACTTAGGCCTTCGTAGCACGAAATGATTACATGGAGAATTAATTAAATTTCTATCCCAAGGAATCTTATCTCTTGTCGACAGGTTATAACAACGGTCATTTATTGACATTTGTTAGTGAACGTAAATGACTGTTGATTAGATGGAAAGACAACTTGATGAAGAGCCCATCCGAGCTGACAGATGCTTTTCGAGCTGCTGGAAAAAAAGTTACACCTCAAAGAGCCAAGATCTTCCAGATTCTTTTTGAGAACCCAAATCACCCAAGCGCGGAGAGTGTCTTTGGTGAATTGGTAACTGAGATGTCCACCGTCTCGCTAAAGACCGTCTATCAAACTCTTGGTGAGCTCGTTGAGATGGGTGAGCTGAATGCTATTGATTTAGGGATCGGAGCTTTACGTTTTGACCCGAACCTAGATCAAGAACATCAGCACATGGTATGTTCGGTGTGTAAAGGTGTCTTCGACGTTGCTATTGAAACTCCAAAAGACATCGGCGTCCTTTCCCACAGAGTCGGTTTCTCGGTGGAGAGCGTTGAAATTACGGTTCGTGGAGTTTGTAAAACTTGCCGTAGTAGTAATGCTTCGAGCAATTGAGCTATTGTTCATTAAACCATCTAATTTAAATATCGCAATAAAACTAACTACAGCTTTCGAGTTGTTTTGAACAAGATTAGGAGAACTGAGCAAATGGCTGAGCTAAAAGGGACAAAGACCTCAGAGAATTTGAAGGAGGCCTTTGCAGGCGAATCCCAAGCAAATAGGCGCTATCTCTATTTTGCACAAAAGGCAGATGTTGAAGGATATCCAGATGTTGCATCTCTCTTTCGCGCTGTCGCAGATGGCGAAACGGGTCATGCTTTTGGCCACTTTGACTTTCTTGCTGATGGTGTAGGTGACCCAGTTACTGGAGTCGCTGTTGGGGCTACCGAAGACAACTTAAAGTCTGCCATTGAGGGTGAGACCTATGAATATACCGAGATGTATCCAGGCTTTGCGCGTACCGCTCGTGAAGAGGGATTTGACGAGATTTCTGAGTGGTTTGAGACACTTGCAAGGGCAGAAAAGAGCCATGCGGGTCGTTTTACTCAGGGACTTGAGTCACTGGCTTAAATAAGCTTTATTTTTGTAAGTTCTTAAAGTAGCAGCTATTTGAAAGACCATTGGTCTAGCCGCCTTCGCGGCTAGACCTGGTCTGATTATCTTGGAGAATGTACTTGACCATCACCTATGATCCAAAGAATCCGAAATACCACGATGAAGTAGATTTTCGTGGTGAGCTCGAGAGGGTATTTGACCTCTGTCACGGTTGTCGCCTTTGTTTGCACCTGTGTCCTTCTTTCCCGACACTATTCAATTTCATAGATTCATACGACGGTGACGTGGCCGCGATGACTCGAGCGCAATCCGATCAGGTCGTAGATGAGTGTTATCAATGCAAGTTATGTTATGTCAAGTGTCCATATGTGCCTCCTCACGAATGGGCGCTCGACTTTCCTAGACTGATGTTGCGAGCTAAGACGATTCGCAAAGAACGTGGAGAACAGACATTCATCGAAAAAGTCTCCGATAAGGTCCTTGGAAATACAGACCTGATCGGAATCGCTTCAGTGGCATTCTCGCCACTTGTCAATAAGTTGACAGATGTCCATTCAACCGCCAGCCGAAATCTTATGGAGAAAGGTTCAGGTATTGCAGCCGCTAGGGTCTTGCCACCCTATGCGAAAGAGAGATTTACTACGTGGTTTCGCAAGAGGCCAAGACCCTTTGTCTCAAATCGACGTGCCGATGCATCAGTCTTTCCAACTTGCTTTATTGAGTATATGGATCCCAAAATAGGCAAAGCGGTGGTCTCGGTCTATGAGCACAATGGGATTGGCTGCACTGTTGCTGAGCGCGCTAAGTGTTGCGGGGCACCTTGGCTCCATAGCGGTGATGTTGAAAAGTTTACAGAAGTTGCAAAGGCGAATGTTGAGGTACTAGATGCTGAAGTTCGAGCTGGTCGGTCTGTCGTCGTTGCCCAACCGACCTGTTCATATGTGATCAAGAGGGATTATCCAATCTATGTGGATACCGAGGCAGCTAAGAGGGTCTCTGAGGCCACCTATGACACCTCTGAGTTCTTCATGAAACAGTATCGACAGGACAAAGAGTCCATTGACCTTGAATTTCCCGGTGAGATTGCCCCAGACATCACCTATCACGCTCCTTGTCACCTTCAGGCTCAAAATATCGGCCTCAAGAGTCGAGATATGTTGAAGCTGACTGGTGCAAAGATCTCCGTGGTTATGAAGTGCTCAGGGATCGATGGGACATGGGGATATCGTGCGAAGAACTACGAACTCGCTAAGAAGGTCGCAGGTGGGCTAGCGCGTGCGATAGAAAAGACGCCGGCCACATCGATTTCGGGCGACTGCCACCTGGCCAACTATGCAATCACCGAAGAACTTTCTAAAAAGGTCGACCACCCAATGGTCATAATGGCTCGGGCTTATGGAATGAAGATCGATTAGCAGGTGAATCTATCTTTTTTATTGGCACTATCTGCTTGGACCGCGATAATTCCATAATTTTATTTATTCAAGATAAGCGTCAAAAGATATCAACTGGAGAATAGATGCAGCTTTTAACATTGGACGACATCGCTGATTTACGCGAGTATGAGAGAGTTCGAGATCAATATCGAAAAGAGATTATCTCACTAAAGAAAGATCGCCGTGTCTCGGTTGGGCCACTTCTTACCTTGATTTTTGAGAACCGCGAGACTATGAGGTTCCAAATTCAAGAGATGGCTCGCGCGGAGAAGATGGTTAGTGATGATCAGATCGAAACCGAATTGGCAATTTACAATCCTTTGATCCCAGCTAAGAATGAGTTGTCGGCTACCTTATTTTTGGAGCTTAGAACTCAGGAGGAATTGATGGAGTGGTTGCCAAAGCTAGTCGGAATTGAGGAGTCGGTAAAGCTTCAGATAAGCTTCGATGGCCAAGAGTATGAAGTCAATGCCACTACCGATCCAAGTCACAAAGAGCAACTAACTCGACAAGAGATGACCGCGTCGGTACATTACATTAAATTCAATCTTTCCCAGGAACAAGCTGATGCCTTTGCTAAAGGCGACGTCAAAGTTTGCTCTGGTCACCATTTTTATGATTTCGAGACACACCTATCGCCCCAATGCGTATCTTCGCTAGTCAAGGATTGGCAATAATTACCCTTGGGGGATTTTTTATCAAATCACGATTTTTCATTGGCTAAACTACGCTATTTCGGCTTTGGATCTCCGATAGAGGGTCGCTAAAACAACTATGCCATTTGTCCATTACTGCTATCTCAGAGATCGTCACACCGACGATCTCTGAGATACTTAGTTTTAGGGCCGTTTGCTGAAGGTTATAGCTCTTTACGAATGCACACTTTGGCCTTTTTAGCCTTGGCTATTGGTTGTCTGTTAATCAAAACATTCTCAGCAGATAAATTTGGAGATCGGAGTCTTTTTTTATTTGATTCCAGAGATGTTTCTTGACCTTTGGGCGTTACCGGGTCCGCCGTATGGGTAATCGCTAGCGCCAGGATCACTTGCTAGATTGAGTTCTTCAATTGAATCGTTGTCAAGGAGAAGATCTCCTGCGCCTAGGTTGTCATTTAACTGTTCTACGTTTCGACAGCCAAGTATTACGGAGCTGACAGAGGGGCGATCTCTCAACCATGCCAATGAGACTTGTGCCATTGTTGCATTAAAGTTCTTTGACGCTTTCTCTACGGCGGACAATACATCCCAGGTTCGTTCTTGACTGGAGCGTCGATAGTATGATTCAACTCCTCGATTCGGATTTTCACCAAGGCGTGTTGACCCAGTTGGGATCTGGTCTCTCTTATATTTGCCCGTAAGCCATCCGCCACCTAGCGGGGACCAAGGAAGAAGACCAACTCCATTTTCGAGGCAGGCTGGGATGATTTCCCATTCGATCTCTCTCGCAAGCAAATTATATTGAGGCTGGAGGGTCACAGGTGTATCGAGATGTCGATTTAGAGATAGATCTACAGTCTTTTGAAGTTGCCAGCCGGTGAAGTTTGACAGGCCGAAGTATCTGATTTTCCCAGCTGATACTGCATCGTTGAGGCACGAAAGAGTCTCTTCCAATGGTGTCCATGGATCCCAGGCGTGAACTTGGTAAAGGTCTATTGTCTCCAATCCAAGGCGCATCAGCGATGCATCGATGGCCTTTGTCAAATGACGACGGGAGAGACCAGCATCATTTGGTCCGCTTCCCGTTGGGAACCGACCCTTAGTGGCAATTATCACCTGATCGCGTTGGAATGGCGTTGTCTTTTTCAGCCATCTGCCAATGATCGATTCGGATTGGCCCTGTGTGTAGACGTCGGCTGTATCTATAAAGTTTCCTCCGGCCTCCATAAAGGTATCCAACTGCGCAAAGCTCTCGTTTTCGTCGGTCTCGTTTCCAAAGGTCATGGTGCCCAAGCAGAGTACTGAAACTGAGCATCCACTCGATCCCAGGGTCCGGTAGTTCATCTTTAGAGTCTCCTTAAAGTGGCTTTCTTTTTCAACGAAACTAGCGCAATGGCAGGTCTCTTGAGCGGTTTTTCTCGTTTTATACGTAATTAATTTCACTCTTGGCGAAAAGGCGGCCTCGCTTGTTTGGCGATGGCAAATGTACGGACCTTTCACGTTTAGTGAAAACAATGCGTGCAAATAGTAAAAATCAACCATTTATCGTTAAAGATTTGTTTTAATTGCGATTGCCTCTTTACAATGAGTGAAATCTGTCACATAATCGTGTTAATGATGAATTGCGCTGTGCGATGCATTTTTCGCTAGTGGGTGCACAGTGGATCGTTTTTGGGGGTAGTTGATGCAAGTCCAAACGTGGCGAGAGAACGCCGCATGCAAAGGGGTACGGCCGAGTCTTTTTTATCCGGAAGACGAATTGGAAGAGCGCAAAGCCAAGGCTATTTGCAACCTTTGCAGGGTGAAAGATCGTTGCTTGGAGTTCGCTCTGGCTAGCGGGGAGTCAGAAGGGGTTTGGGGCGGTCTGAATACTCGTCAAAGGAGACGACTCGCAAGAGCCCGTCGCGAACTTAAGGTGTACGTTGGGCTTTGAGCGATGCTAGCTTCGGAGCGGTAATTTGCGAAATGGGTTGGCTCTTTGAAGCGCCGTTTTTTTTATCGATCGTATCCCAGTAGCAATATATCTTGTAGAGCTGTGAGGTTTCTACTATGTTATCTGAAGCTCCCTTATCTTGCTGATTGGTAACTGGGCTCTTAACCCAAGACCATGGCTGGAGAATTTTGCGAAGTCGGGGTTTTGGCGATTTTGGGGCCCTGCGATAGGGTATTTTGGATTTCATGGCGATGGCAGTTCGAGCCATTCGATTGCCATGGGGAGTTTGCTTTGAAATGTTTGTCTCTTGCACAATTGTCAAGGCCTCTTTGTTATCGCGCAATAGTCAGTCTGGCAACAGATTCGAAGCCCCCAAAGTGTTAGCCTAATTTGATGTTCTGCGAGAGTTAGCTCTATGTTGATCAGAGATTCTCCAGTAAAACTGGAAATGGGTTGTCCTTTTTGACCTAGCGTTCAAAAGGTCTGTGGTTTGATGAAAGGGATGGTAGGTAGATAGATGGTCGGATCCAAGCGTATATTGAACCGAGAGCATTTGAGGGGCTTGATCGCAGAACAAGAGGTTCAGTTCTACGATAGAACCGCAAATTCCAGGGCCCTTTTTGAAGAGTCATCCAAAGTGCTCCTTGGGGGAGTGCCAATGAGCTGGATGAATAAGTGGATCGGCGGATACCCGGTTTTTTTCAAATCTGCTACTGCCAATAGGATCTTTGACGTTGATTCCCGCGAATATATTGATTTTTGTCTTGGGGATACTGGGGCCATGGCAGGTCATTCCCCGTTATCCACGGTTAGCGCAATTACTCAGAGAATTGGCCTACTCGGCGGTATCACCACAATGCTTCCAAGTGCCGATTCCGTGCTCGTAGGCAAGAACCTCTCAGAGCGCTTTGGACTGGATTTGTGGCAGTTCACCCTCTCTGCTACGGATGCAAATAGATTTGTAGTGCGTTTGGCGCGGCAGATTACAGGCCGAGGCAAGGTGATGGTCTTTTCCTATTGCTATCACGGTACCGTTGATGAAACCTTTGTGGTCTTAGAAGACGGGGTTACTAGATCGCGGGCCGGGAATGTTGGACCAAGTGTTGATCCATCTTCGACAACTGTCGCTGTTGAGTTCAACGATTTAGATGGCGTGAAAAAGGCGTTGGCAACTGGCGAGATTGCATGCATTTTGATGGAACCCGCCATGACTAATATAGGCATTGTCCTACCAGAAGATGGTTTTGTAAAAAGCGTGATCGAGGCGGCCCACGAAGTTGGTTCGTTGGTTGTAATTGACGAGACCCACACCTTTTCTGCTGGTTGGGGCGGCTGTACCCGAGAATGGGATCTGCATCCTGATTTTTTGACGATTGGCAAATCTCTAGGGGGTGGCGTTCCCTTTGGTGCTTTTGGGATTACTACAGAGGTTGCTGAGCGAATTAATTCTCAAACTGGTGTGGACTATGTAGACACCGGGGGAATAGGAGGCACTTTGGCGGGGAATGCCCTATCTCTGGCCGCAGCGAGAGCGACTTTGCTTGAAGTCTTTACCAAGGAAACCCAGGAGGCAATGAATGCGCTCTCAGCACAGTTTGCATCCGGGGTACAGCGCGTCATAGACGGGGCCGATCTTCCTTGGACAATTTCTACTTTGGGTGCTCGTAGCGAGTATCGATTTACTCCAGTGCTTCCAGTAAGTGGTGGTGAGTCAGCTGCTTCAGCCGATGAGGATCTTGATACCTACATGCATCTATTTATGGCAAATCGAGGGATTTTGATGACTCCTTTTCACAACATGGCACTCATGTCCCCTAAGACGACTCTTGAAGATGTTTTGTTCCATGGCCAAGTCTTTGAAGAAGCAGTAAGTGCAATCGCATGGATTTGAAGGATCTGGTATCTCGGTTTTCGTATTTGTGGATTGATTGATCCAGAGTCCTTTTTTGGACGTCTCGTCGTTCGAGAAAGCCTTTTCGAACTTCGTTTCTCAACTCTTGGATGTACCAAGGTGAAACTGTTTGTGAGTGGCTAGCTAGTTACCTCTTACTTGATACGCGACTAAGGTTATTACATAACCGTATACAGATAATTATATCTGTATACGGTTATTCGCGGAGATGACGCAATGAGACCCGACACGTTTTCATTACCGAGCAAGCTTAAGGAGCTTCCTTGGTTCACCTACGCCGATGCCAAGAAAAGTGGCTTACCACGGCAGTCGCTCTACCATTTACGAGATAAAGGAGAAATCGCGCAGTTGGCCCGTGGTATTTACCAAGCAACGGAAGCTAGTGACACAGATCCTTCCCTCATCGCTGCTGCAGCGTTACGTCCCGAAGCGATGCTATGCCTCCAGTCAGCTCTCGCTAGACACGACTTGACAGACGAGATTCCGAGGACGATTGACCTGGCGCTGCCTCGAAGCAAGAGACACCCGGCAATCAACGGACCAATCCGGTGGCACTCGTTCGATGTGGGTACCTTCGAGATCGGACGAACAGAGATTGAGATTTTCCGAGGAATTTTGATGGGCATCTATACGCCTGAGCGCTGCATTATCGATGCGTTCCGGCTGCGCGGAAAAGAAGGATACGAGACGGCGAACGAGGTTCTAAAGTGATGGCTTAAGACGTCTGGTTCGCAACCATCAACGCTATTGCGTATGGCGCAGACGTTCCCGAGGACCATCGGGCCACTTCGACATGCGCTTGAAATACTACTATGACCTTTGACCCGACGACAATATCAAAACTAAAAGCGTTCCGGGTGTGAAACTGGTCCTCCACTTCTTTGGGGGCTCACGCTACCCCAAATCCACACCGACTAGCGAGGAGACCTTATCTTGTGTAACTCCCGGATTCTCCCTAATACCTGAATCCGCTAGCGCGTTTTTTTTCAAGCGTCGGTAGCGAAAGCAGTCTTGCCTTGAAGCGCTTGGTCATAATTGTCAGCCCAATCTCCGCCGTGCGTCATGAATGAAAGAGGTTGTAAATCGCCTACAAGCTGATAACAATCACACTGCAATGCTACATAGATGATGGAACTACGCCCTCCGGGATCGCCTTTTGGGAGGAGATTCCAAACCACCTTATCGATAATGGCACGGGGCATTAGCTAAAGAGCGTTGTTCAAAGAGCGTTGTCCAAAGCGGTACTAAAAAAGTTAGAGCAATGACTCTTTCAGGTATGAGTTAAGAAGACGAGTGAAAACAAACCACTGACGAAGCGTTCGAAATTGGTATGGATGATGTCGAAACCGAGGGACGTCGAACTTTCGGGACAACTTGGAGACTAACCCAATTAGTGCTCCCCTTGGCTATATGGGGGCATCCGGCGTGTAGGTGGCGTGAGCTTAACATCAGGCGTTTATGTGGAACATGAGAACCCAGTCCTAGACGTTCTTGGCTAAGGCCACATGGGCTAAGCCCAAAGATGAGGAAAAACCTACAAGTTGCAGATCAACAAGAGGGAAAGTACCAAATGCCTATGGATTGGGGGCGGACCATCCCGTAGTAGCTACGAAGTCCTTGTAATGAGGATGTAAGCCAAAGAGATGGAGTAAACAGCAGATCTAGTTGTAATTGGCAAATGAACAACTTCTCAAGGTAAAAGTTGAGGGGGAGGGATCAAATGACAAGACCACGACAAGAAAAAGCTTTTGACAAAAGACAAGTACGTCGTACTTAAAGCATACAAAGAGGCAAAAGCCAATCACAATAGACACAAAGCGAGCACCAGGGATTGATAAGCAGTCCATCTCAGTCTTTGAGATGGATCTAAAGAACAATCTCTACCAACTCTGGAATCGAATGGCTTCTGGAAGTTATTTTCCAGCGGCAACTAGATATGTCGAGATAGACAAGT
>NZ_JXYS01000097.1 GCF_000949295.1 Acidithrix ferrooxidans | reverse complement strand
CAAAGCGTTCTGCCCATTCCAACATTGTTCTCCTGGCAATTTTCCACAGAGTTAGTCAATCTTGGCGACGCACAGGTCCCGCTGAGGGCCAACAACCTCTCATATCAGGACCCAGGGGCTATTGCGATCTTATCCGTGGCACTTTATCGTCGCACCTGGGGCTTTAATTCAAGATAGGCCTTAGTTCAAGATGAGTCATGGATCAAGCTTGCTCTTGTATTCGAGCAGTCTCCGACAACCTAATTCACACTAAACGTGGTGATATGCCAATTCTCAGATAGTTGTAGATTCATCAAATGGGATAGATGTTCTCGTGGATGTTTGGGTTCGCCAATGGCGAACCCAAACATCCACCTTATGAGTTTTAGAGATTTCTAGTCGATAATTGATCGTCGTCCAAGGAGCCATTAGACGTGCCAACCCCTATCTCTATAGCCCAAAGCCAGAGGCTTTATCTGATTTAGATGCTTACTTTCCACCGTTAAATCCGAAGACCCCTGTTAAGGAGAACCAAAATCCAAGAGCTAGGCGCCACGAGATAGACATATCCCGCCTTCCAAAGCCAATACAGACCGCGCGACCCACACCAATCGACTATTTCAAACAGCTCGCCCACATCTAGAGCACAAAACAGATAATAGAGCTACAAAAACTCCGCTGAAAAACTCCGAGCCAGAAGATGAAATAGAATAACTCCATCCAATCCGGAAACCTTGTCGAAAGGTCTCATTTTCAATGACTCGCCCACGCATCTTCGCCCAAGTCGACGTCTTTTCAACGACTCCGTATTGCGGCAACCCCGTAGCCGTAATCCTTGATGGAGAAGGATTAGACGATAAAGAGATGCTCCAAGTCGCTCGATGGACAAACTTGTCCGAGACAACCTTCATCTTTCAACCAACCACCCAAGAGGCCGACTACCTTGTACGGATCTTTACTCCCGGTGGCGAGTTGCCATTCGCGGGTCACCCAACTCTCGGCTCCGCCCACGCATGGCTCGAAAATGGTGGAGTCGCAAATCACGGACAAACGCTCATCCAACAATGCGGTGCCGGACTTATCAAAGTTCGATACGAGATGGGCAAACTATCCTTTAGAGCACCTAATCTTGTCCGATCCGGAAACCTTGACGAAAACTATTTAGAAGAGATCGCGGCTTCATTTGGAATCAAGCGCAAAAATATACTTGCTCACCAATGGGTAGATAACGGTCCTGGTTGGGCAGTAATTCGACTTGAAACTGCTCAAGAGGTACTCGACCTGGAACCCGATTTGACAATTATCCCGAATGCTATGGTGGGAGCTATTGGAGCTTACCCGGCTGGCTCCAAGTACGCTTTCGAGATGCGCACCTTTGCTCCGGCGATCGGTATCGCCGAAGATCCGGTCTGTGGAAGCATGAACGCCTCAGTTGGTCAATGGATAACTAGGTCCGGTGAATTTACGAAAGGATACAAGGTATCGCAGGGTTTGCGCCTTGGCAGAAAGGGTGAGATCTCAATTACTACTAATACCGACGGAGAGGTATGGGTAGGTGGTGCTACTAAAACTCTTTTTTCGGGATCAGCAATTATCTAATTCAAGATGACGTGCCGCAAGATCGCACCATACCAAAAAACAGGCCGACAACTCTTCTAGCCCTTTTTCTGCAACCTTTATAGATAATGACCTCTCGAAAACAGTCCCTCGACGAGACGAGCTAGCTTCAGTCAGTCAAACCAAGCTAGCTCAATCCAAGTTCTAGCTCAAATAGCTATTGCAGCAGTCCCTGACGCGCCATTTTCCAGAGCATTGGCCAAGCACACTGCATCATCCCATGCACGCTTAACTGTTGGCCTGATAGTCCAAATATGGCGCTTGTACGCCAAAAATCTACCCCCTAAAGGTATTCAACTAACGCCTCGGGATTGATCGTCAATGCTATCGCCTATGTTGGATTTAGCTTTTCAAACTTGCCCGAAGAGCCGCACAGATTAAATGAAACCGTCTTTTAGCGGCGTCACCAGTTGGGCAAAACAAGGCCTTGGCGTCACATTCAATACGCCAAAGCCACCTATTGGCAAGACACCATCCCTAAAAGATAGCTACGCCCCACTTTGCATCGCTTCTAAGGTTCGGCTTTAGGACCTTTCCTCCGGCATTTCGCGGAAGCGGATCTTTCTTCACCCATACGTATTGTGGAACCTTATAGTCAGCCAAGCGGCTTCTAGCGAAAGCAACCATAGCCGCTGGATCAAAGTCGACCCCTGGGACAGGAACGACCACAGCACCTACCTTCTCCCCCATCATCTCATCTGGAACACCGATGACAGCCACCTCTAAAACACCGACAAATTCAGCGAGTACATTTTCTACTTCGACGCAGTAGACATTTTCTCCGCCCCTATTTACCATATCTTTGCGCCGATCGACGATCTCAATTAGGCCCTCATCTGAGATCCTCGCCATGTCCCCACTCTTGAACCAACCTTGACCAAAGGAGTTCTTGGTGGCTAGATCTAAGTTCCAATAGCCCATTGCAACGTTGGCACCTCGAATCATCAATTCGCCAACGCCAGTAACCGGATCAACCTCAGCTAGGTCGACTTCTGTGACTGGAGATGCAAACCCTACCGATTCGGGGTGCTCCTTTGCAAATTCATGAGGAAGAAACGTAGCTATCGAGGAAGTTTCAGTCAATCCAAAACCATTGCCTAAACGGGCATTTGGAAATGCGCCCATCATCTTTGGAACTAGGTCTGGCGGCATTGGTGCACCACCATAAAGAACGTATTTCACAGATGAGGTATCAACGCCCTCAAACGATGGTTGATTCAAAGCAAACCAATAGATCGCTGGCACTGCAACTAAAGTATCGATATTATAGGTTTCAATTGAATCAATAAAGACGTTGATATCAAAGGTCTCCATCAATACGAGAGTTCCACCCATCGCAATCGTCGGGAGCATCTGGGCATTGAGCCCCGTAACGTGAAAGAGTGGCACTGCAACCAACGACATCAAGTCGTGGCTTTCAATGGGAACTACTCGCTTAACTGTCTCAACGTTTGAGACGAAGTTTTCGTTACTGAGCATCGCACCTTTAGGGCGTCCCGTAGTGCCACTTGTATAGAGGATCCCAGCAAGCGTCTCACGGGTGGCTTCACTAAATCGATACGAATCACCGCGCGGCAACTCTTCGTTAGGCAAAAAGAGATAGGCCAAGCCTGAGTCTTCGGTGATGAATTCGACCTCTGCTGGAGCGAGGCGAGTATTTATCGGAACGACGACCGCTCCGGCAAAGGCGATAGCAAAGAAAGATACCACCCAATCAATCCCATTGGAAAGACGAATCCCCACCCGGTCACCGGGGCTCACTCCTCTATGGCGGAGACCCCCTGCAACCTCCTCAACAAGTTTCAGCAATTCCGAGTAATCGACTGATCGTCCATTCAACTCCCTGAGGGCGATTTTATTTGCGTTGCGTGCGGCTGAATTCGCTAGTAGTTCAACCAATGTATTGTCGCCTACCATATAGTGCAAAATACCGTCTTTGCCTCTGCTTATATCACTTTCATCAAAGCGATGTCGCGTTCCAACGATTCCGATTCGATCCATTGCTAGCTCCTTACGATGAGGCAAGACCCGTTCCCTCATCTGTTTTGATTGAGAACCGACTTGATTGATTTCGATCGGCTAAATACAAAGGTCCTTATCCATAAAGATCCGAGGCAGCCACAGTCCAATCAAGACTATAGCTATCATGTTACCACCTGGTAGCTATCTACGATAATAAGGTCGAGATCATAGAGAAAGTCATAGAGAAAGTTTTTGATCTAGAGCGGCTAACTAAATAAGATTCCAGGTCAACCTGAAATTTGGAGATTAGGTTGCGAGGTGGCTATCATTAGAGCACAAATATGGGATAAAGGGCTATTCCGTGGCGATCAATCTGAAAATAACAAAACTGTCACATCAACGAGAGATAGGTTCCCGTACCTTCTCTATCTCTCCAAAGCTCCAACGTTCCAATCTCGCCAAATCGCTTAATTACATCTAAATACATCCATAAATAAGAAGTGATAGCCGTGGTTCTTCTCTCCCGCAGGGACATAAATTGAAAAATTCCATCAGAAATGATTCAAAATAGCCGTGGCCCATGATGAATACACCGTTGTTTCCCACGAAAGCCAAAGAAATGGTTGATGTAAAAACCCCCCAACCCACCCAGCTCACCTTAGGTGAAGTGCTGTCCCAACCATCGCTTGGTTTGAGTCTTTTGACCCCCAAAGCCAACTCATTGAATCGACCTGTAACTGGGGCTCATTCCTTTGAAATTTCAAATCCAACTCGTTGGATCTCCTCACATTGGATCGCCCTCACTACGGGTCTTCGATTAAAGGGGAAACCTGAAGAACAACGAGAGTTGATAGAAGAACTTGTCGATGGTGGAATTACCGCCCTTGGCTTCGCTTTGGGCATCAACTTCAAATCGGTACCATCTTCAATACTCGAAGTCGCCAACGAACTAGATCTTCCGGTCTTTAGCGTTCCCTTCGCTACTGGCTTTGCCGAAATAATTGCATTTGTAAATCAAGCGCTTCTCTCGCCAAACGTTGGCGCCCTTAGAAGGTTCGTCTCAGTACAAGATTACCTCCTCGACTCTCTCCTTAGCCAAAAGCCCCTTCGATCTTTAGTCGAGCGACTATCTCCGTTAGTCTTATCCCAAGTTGCACTCATTAGTTCTAGTGGAGAGCTAGTTGCATCATCGGACAACTTGGAGCTAAATGCCTTAGCGGAGATCAATCAGCAACTCGGTCTAACCACTAAAGGACCCAGACAGCTACGTGACCCAAAGGTTGTGAGTCGAAGCCGGCTCGGTGACACTCCGGCAACCACGCTTTCGCAGTTGATCGAATTCGACACCCCATATGGACCAGGGCTAGCCCTTGCGGTAGTAACACCTACTCAAGAGACTATGTGGCTGGCATTGATAAAGACCAACGAATCCAAGGTAGAACCAGGCTTTCACCTTTCGTTGCCCCTTATCCGATCCGCCGGTCACATATTGTCCATTGCTCTATCTACAAACGCCGAAAAACTTAATGAACGACGCTCCTCAGAACGTGCGCTTCTAGCTGAACTGGTTGGCATCAGGCCCGTTAAGGGTGCAACGCATAAGGGCTATCGAACCCATTTTGAACGATTGATCGAAATTGGCATCGACTTCTCTGAGCCAGTTCACGTAATAGTAGGTTCCCCCTCCTCTGAAACATCTCGCGATCTAAAAGAGAGCATTGGGGAGCAGATTGACGCTTTGACCGAAAACTTTACACCAACCATCTGGGATAGCCACAACTCAAAGTATGTAGCAATCATCCAAGCAAAGGCTGATGTAATTGAAAAGATTCTGAACGAGATATCGACGCCACCAAACCTCAATTTCGGGATATCGAAGGCCGTGGATGGTCCAGGTCAATTTAGCCTTGCCTATCGCCAGGCTAACGCTGCATATGGTGAACTGATTGAAAAATCAGCCAGAAGCGACGCCAGGAAGGGATCACAGGGGACTGGAGTACTTTGGTTTGACGACTGCAATATGGTGACATGGTTGATCACCCAAGCCGACAAGACGTCATTTGCTTGCAAACAAAAGGATCGCCTTGCCATATTTGAGCTTGAGCGCCATAGCCTAGCCACGCTTAAGGCATATTTGGATTCCAACTTAGACATCAATCTTGCAGCGACCAACCTGGGGATTCACCCCAATTCAATGCGATACCGCCTCAACAAGGTCCATGAAGCAGTCGGGGTCGATTTAGACTGCTTTGGCGAATTGGTAGACCTCTACGTCGCACTTAAGGTCATCCCCTAACTACTTTGGGATTAATTGAAAAATCTTTGACTACCTTTGTAGCAAATAACAACGGTCCCTTCAAAATTTCGCGATCAACCCTCAAAGGTTTCGAAGTCAAAATGATAGCTTGAGATTGTAAAAATATCACTTTGAAAGACAGCCCCAATGAGCGACACATCCTTCTGGCATCCCTTTGCGAATATGGCTTCGGTTAGTTCCAACCGTCTTACGATTACTCGATCGAGCGGAAACTACGTCTTTGACTCCAATGACAACGGCTACTTGGATGCCACAGCCTCTCTATGGTATGCAAACGTGGGTCACGGAAGGCAAGAGATTGTCACGGCCATTGCCCAACAGGCTGAAAAACTTGCCTGTTATTCGACATTTGGCGATATTACAAACGAACCTGCCGAGGAATTGGCCCATGAAATTGCCGAAATATCTCCAATTACAGGCTCAAAGATCTTCTTTGGATCTGGCGGAGGCGACGCGATTGAGACCGCAGCAAAACTTTCTAGGCGTTACTTCTTCGAAATTGGCCAGTCCGAAAGAACCATCATTGTCTCTAGAGATGGAAGCTACCACGGAACCCACGGCTTTGGGACATCCATGGCGGGAATCCTCCCGAACCGCGTCGGTTACGGGACGCTCATAAACGACATAGCGATCATCGATCGAGACGACCCCCGTGCCCTTTCTGAGCTGGCGCTTCGAGTCGGTAGCGACAAGATCGCAGCAGTCTTTGTGGAACCCGTTGTTGGTGCTGGGGGTGTGCACCTTCCCACCGAGGGATACCTTACATCAATAGCCGCTATTTGCATGGAAATTGGTGCTTTGTTGGTAGTGGATTCTGTGATCTGTGGATTTGGTCGGCTCGGATATTGGTTTGGCCCAGAGCGATTTGGGGTCGTCCCTGATATGATCACCTTCGCCAAAGGGATCACTAGTGGTTACATACCACTAGGCGGCGTCGTTATTTCGCCGAAGATCTCGGATCCATTTTTCAACGACTCCGGTGCCACATTCAGACATGGCCCGACCTATGCTGGCCACCCAATCGCATGCGCCGCCGGGATTGCAAATCTCAAGATCCTCAAATCTGAAAACCTAATACCAAATGGAGAACTTCTAGAGACTGACCTATCAATGGCGCTCATGGCATCTAGCGACTCACCTATCGTCACGGAGGTACGTTCGGGATTAGGACTTCTTGGTGCTATCGAAATTTCGAGCGACTTTCAAAGCCGATTTCCAAGTGCACTCGGTGAGATCCAAGGTGCGATGCGCCGCCGTGGCGTTCTGGTTCGACCCTTAGTAACTTCAATTGCCGTCTCTCCCCCACTGACTATAACAAAGTCAGAGATTGAGTTGATTGGCAACACATTCATTGAAGCTCTCAAAGAGGTGGTATCGGCCCCACGATAGAAATAAACCATCATGCAAGAGGCACTTTGAGAGCGTTTCGCCTCTCATGGCACATCTAATAAAAGGCCACCTCCAATAGACAATAGATCTAACAGGTGACATAAAAGGCTAAAGCAGTCACTACAAAGGAGAAGTTAGCCACATTTGTGATAGCGCCAATGAGATCTAGCGCCAATGCGGAGATAAAGTCCGGGTGATATTTGAATCCGAGCGCTAATCAAGAGCATTGAAGGCGCTTGGATCAACTAAAAATTGCCTTTGCCAACCATAATTGTCCAAAGAAGTACATGAAGTGTCAATAAAACAAGTAGTCCACAACCTTGAGATCTATCGTCTCACTTAGTGCCAAATCCACAATGTTCGATTTCGTCTCACAAGATCCGGCAGAAGCAGAGGCAGAGGCAGAGGTGCAATTTTGTCGCTTTAACCTCGTCGATGCGCAATTGTTGCTTTGGCGTGGCGGATCGGGAAAACTTCGTTGCTCATCGGTAAAATTCGAAGATCATTGCAATTCAAATAGCTCAAAGGCCCTTAGACATTAAATAGGATAGAGTTAGCTCCATAGGGGCCAACCCACTAAGGCAATCCACCATGTCAACCCTTTAGGAAAGTAGAGATTTACTTCAATCATGCAAGCAATCGTCGTCAACAATTTTGGGGCTCCGGAGAATATGGAACTTGTGGAGCGACCAAATCTTTCAATCTCACAAAATCAAGTCCTCATTAAAACTATCTATTCATCGGTCAACTTTGCAGATATCATGGCGGTCACTGGCAACTATCCAGGAGGACCACCGCCTTTTACACCTGGAATCGATACCTATGGGACCATTGTCGAGGTAGGAGCACTATTGAGCCCAACACTCATAGGTCAAAAAGTAATGGCCTTTTGCGACAGCGGTGGCTATGGCCAATACACAACCGCCACCGATGGCCTCTTCTTTATACCGCCAAGTAACCTAAGTGACGAAGAGGCCGGAGCTGCCCCTCTTTTAATTGGCACCACATACGCCTTAGTACACAAAGCTGCAACTCTAGCTCCAGGGGACTCAATTCTGATTCATGCTGGGGCAGGAGGAATTGGCACCACCGCAATCCAGATGGCTAGGGCAATGGGAGCTTCAAAGATCTTGGCACTGGTTTCAACTCCAGCCAAGATACCGGTAGTTGAAGAGCTAGGCGCTATTGGCGTTCTATATGGCGACGACTATGACTATCCGCAAGAAATCCGCAAAATTGCGCCTGAGGGCATCGATATCAGTCTCAATTCAGTTGCAGGAGAGACCATCGGAGCCGACCTAAAGATCTTAAATTCGTTCGGGACTATTGTCGCCTTTGGAATGGCAAGTTCAACACCGGGTATCGCTTATTCGAACGAACTTCACCCCACCTCCAGAAGTATTTGCGGATACAGCTTTGGTAACTTGCGGCGAAATCGCCCACACCTGGTAGCTCCCATAATGGAGGAAGGGCTAAAATTTCTAGAAGATGGATCTATAAATTTATCGATCGGATCAATCTACGATCTAGGCGAAGCCGCACTAGCTCATCGAGCGATTCTCTCTAGAGCTTCGACAGGAAAGATCCTGCTCCGTGCATAGCCGTTCGAAAAATAACTTTGCACACACCAAAGAATCGCATCCTGGGAATCCATTATCATTGTAATTGTCCTAGTTAGAGCTTTGAAAGCAAAATAGGCCAAGGTCTAATTCCACCTAAAACCTAGCTCGTTGATCTTAATCTTGGGTGGTGAATATATAACCCTCATCACCCAAGATTAAGATGGGCCACTGCTCAAACGAGATCACTGGCTTTAGTCCACTGCTCGAATTGCTCGAGTCCCTAGTCGAGTATCTACTCGGGGAGTTGTTCGAGCAGTTATTCTGGCAATTGATCGAAGTTAACCCTTGCAGGACGTTCTTGCTCTAGCTTTTGCGCGCTTAGTCGCTATTGTAACCATTGGCTTGGTTAATGGAGGTTGGTTAATGGATGTTGGTTGATGGATGTTGGTTAATGGAGGTTGGTTAATGGAGGTTGGTTAATGGAGGTTGGTTGATGGATGTTGGTTGATGGACAAAGAGAAAATGGGCGCTTACTTTACAAGGACAAAGATGTTAACTGTCTAATAACCATCAAGACGAACCAAGCAAACAGGCAGGCAACCAAGCCCAATAGTAGAAATAAATCCCTCCTTGTGGCACCGATCTACTTTTTGCCGGAAGTAGATATTCTGCTACGGAAGGAGAACATCTCCGGCGCAATCACATGATATCTAAAGTGATCAAGGTCGCGTCCATCACAGCAACTGTCAAGTTCCACGGTTTCAATTAGTCCCAGGTCAATTAAGTAAAATCGCTTGAGGCATATCTCGCACACCTAAGTCATCGCCTCTCACGAGGCTCCTGACCTCAAAGGCAGTGAGATCTCGAATGAAACAACTCCCCTAGCTACGGGCCTGACGTCAGCTAAGTCAGAGACCTATCCGATAGCAAAGATCCTTGTGGCCATTGGAAGATAAGAGCTCTGATGAGTTCGAGTCTTACCAGGGGCAAAGAACGTACACAAGTGCTTACAAAAATGGAGATTGCTTAGCCCATCTTTCCGAAAATCAAACCATTCTCCCAGCTAGTTGAGTATGTGGTCTTACGTTGGGCACTACAAATGCGTCGCAATGGTCTTTATCCGTTTAAGGGGATCACTAACTCCTAAGAGACGGTAGATCTCTTTGTGAACCGGCTCAGAAACACCACTAGTGCGGATGTGATAGACGACACCTTTATCTGATGTAAGAACTATGGTGGCTCGGCGGTGACTGTTGAGTTGCTCTTTGATGGTTGACCATCTTCTCTTATCGTTATTTTGCCTCAAGGTCAGCTCAATAGCACTAAGGAGGTGATAGGCAAGTACTGAGATGAAGAGGTGAGCAGCAGTTCGGCTAGCTAGTTGATGATAGACCGGTCGAAGTCCAAGATCACTCTTGAGGGATCTAAAGGCATCTTCTACTTTAGTGAGAGTCGTATAGATATTCCAGATCTCACCTGCATCTAGCTCGCTATGGCTGGTGTCTATGACGTAGGCTCCTTGGAGATTATCATCTTTGGCTTTAGTGGGTTTTTCTGTAATAGTGAGATTGATTACTTTGTCAAAGCGTCTCTTTTTGATGATCTTGCCATGGTCTTGATGATATTCAAGGGATATCTCGTATTTGGAAGCAATACTTGGGTACTTGGCCTTGATGCGTCCGATACGCTCAGAAACAACTGTGGTCTTAGATATAGAACCCTTTGTGATTGAGGTATTCAACGAAGTGATATCTACTAAGAATCTCTCATTAGCTTGACTAGAGATCGCTGATTCCTTCTTGGATCTCCCCAAAGAACGACAC
>NZ_JXYS01000096.1 GCF_000949295.1 Acidithrix ferrooxidans | reverse complement strand
CTTATTGATGAAGCTCATAGTGCCGGAGCCCGGCTCAAACTAGCGGTAAAGGAACTCGGGCTGTCACTACGCAGCTACCAGAGGTTCCAAGGCTGAAGGTGAGGATACCCATGACAAGCGTCCCTTTGTCATTAAGGCTAAACCATGCTTTGCTCTTGATGAATCTGAGCGTCAAGAGATCCTAGATACTCTACATAAAGAGGAGTACTCATCACTTCCACCAAGTCAAGTAGTTCCAGCTTTAGCTGACAAGGGTATATATCTCGGATCAGAATCTACCTTTTATCGTATCCTTCGCGACAAGAAGCAAAACAACCACAGGGGTAGAGCTAAAAAGCAAGTAAAGCGTGGTACACCTAGTCACCTAGCGACTTGTCCGCTTGAAATTTGGGTCACAGACATCTCCTGGCTACGTGGTCCAGCTAGTGGCATCTACTACTACCTGTACTTCGTAATGGATCTATATTCAAGAAAGATAGTTGGTTACGAGGTCTACGGATGCGAATCGTCTCAGCAACTTAGCGACGTAGTAAGAAGAGCAACCCTCCTAGAGGGAGGAAGAGCTCCCAAAATATTACATAGCGACAACGGGTCTCCCATGAAGGGATCGTCCCTACTGGAGCTTTGTTACAAGATGGGGATCACCACCTCTAACTCTCGACCTTTCAATATCAGACGACAACCCTCACATCGAAGCGCTCTTTCGAACAACCAAGTACTGGCCAGGATACCCATATTCAAGGATTTGAAAGCCTAGCAGATAGTCGGATCTGGGTGGAGAAGTTTGTCAGTTACTACAACTATCACCATCGCCATAGTGCTCTAAAGTTCGTCACTCCACATGATGTCCACGAAGGTAACCACATGGAGGTACTCTCGAAGCGGGCCGAGCTCTACAAGAAGGGATAAGAGCTAAGTCCAAGGAGGTGGGTCAACTCTAAAGTGAGAGATTGGACTCCTCCTGGCGAGAACATGGACCACACCACCGCGAGATAGATCGGTCGTTAGTCAAAGTTTGATTACATAGCTCCATCAAGTATCTTCAATGACTAATTGATTTAGTTGGTAGCAGCAGCAGAAAACTGTTGGTGAAAGCGGTCAAAGATTGTTGGATTGTGTTTAAACGCTCCGCGTTTATGCACATTTCAATAATCGCTTGCGAACCGATCGGCGACGATGAAATAATCGTTGCGAGAAACCGCGAAATCAGAGAGACTAAAACGGCTCAAAATGGCCAAATGGCCATTAATCTGAAAGCAGGCAAATGCGTCAACTATCCTGACATTCACCGATTGAATTCATAGCTCAAGGATCGGTTAGCATCTTTGCAGTACACAATCTTGGTCTTCTCTGGATGAAGCTTTAGTCCAATGGACTCTAGCCTCGCTGACAGGGCTTCTTTTAGAGACTTGGCCTCTTCCAGCGATGAGCAGTGGATTACTGCGTCATCGGCGTAACGTTCGAATCTCGCATCTGGATGAGTCCTTTGCATCCACATATCGAAACCATAGTGCATAAACAGGTTCGCAAGTATCGGTGAGATGGGAGCCCCTTGAGGCGTGCCCTTCTCCCTTTGTACAGTAGTACCATCTTCTAGTTGTAGTGGTGTCTTTAGCCACCGCTCAACATAGATGAGGATCCATCTGTCACTTACGTGATGCTTTAGCGCTTTGATCATCAGATCATGGTCCACGTTATCAAAGAAAGCCTGAATATCTAGGTCTATCACCCAATCCGTTTCCCAGCATCGCTTACGGGTTACCAAAAGGGCATCTTTTGCACCCCTGTTGGGCCTAAACCCGTAGCTGTCTTGGTGAAAGAACGGTTCCAATACCTTTTCTAGGAGATTAGCGACGGCACTTTGAGCTATTCGATCCTCTATGTTGGGGACTCCAAGAACTCTTTGTTTGCCGTCGGCCTTTGGAATCGTAACAGCACGCACCGGCTTAGGGAAGTAACTCCCAGAGCTCATGCGGTTCCAGAGTTTGTACAGGTTTGACCTTTCATTGCTCTGGAACTCATCGATGCTTACTCTATCGATCCCAGGTGCCCCATGATTCGACCTCACTTTGTGCCATGCATCCATGATTAGATACTTGCTAATTACAAATGGCTTTACTTTCAATCCTTGCCTCTCCATCAGCTCATCCCCCATATGGGTTGACCTCTGGTTAGACCTAGAACTGTTCGACCCCTTTGCTCTAGTCCCATTACAGGACCTTCATAGCTACTACGAGTCGATCCGCCCCTGTGTGTCACATCGGTACTTAACCACTCGTGTTGTTTGACACTTGTGGGTTTCCCTCTCAGATACCCCGCTTTAGAGTTGATGCTCCAAGTTAGGTATCTACTATTGACGCGACAGGTTCTCCTGTTCTCAACTAGCGCCTGTGATGAACTCACGCCATCTTTACACCGGACATCGCTAGATCCACATTTAGGCCGCTCTCTAGCTTCGGGGGTTACCCTTATCCCAGGGAAGCCTTCAACCCCTGGTTTCGATGTCAAAGTCGATCTGTTTCGATGCGTCAGCAATGGTTCACTCATGTTCGTCTTTTCATCACCTACATGACTCGGTACTTCCGGGTCTTTTCCTAGATCGCTCCCCATCTTGGCTCTTAACCAAGATGACATCTAGGTTGTTTGGACTCTCCGCCTAATCGGCGAGTCCGGAGGGCCTACCTCCATCACTAGTTAAGCTTTCGAAAGGTTTTACTAGGACTTATTCCCTTTCTTTGTCAGGACGCACGAAGGCCGAAAATCGTTTTAAGATTTCTTTCTCCATTTACGAGCTTGCTCGTTCTCCTTGCGGAGACGGTCGATCTCGTCGGCCACATCCGATCCTTCACCGGCATTAGCCTTCTTTGCTCTCCGAGCGTTGTAGACCCAATTATTAAGAGTTGCCTCCGAGATACCCAACTCATTAGGCACCTGCTTAATGGATCGATTTCCAATCTCTACAAGTTTGACTGCGTCACTTTTGAAATCTGAGTCAAACTTTCTACGAGGCGTTGCCTCTTTTGGATGCAATTCTCCCATGACTACCATTCTCCTTTGATTTAGGGAGAGTCGTGTCGCGTATCGTGAGAAGGTTCAGTGGTCCTTCATTGACACTAGAAGCTGCCTCTAGACGTATTCGTTCATCTTTTACCCACCTATATAGAGCCTCTTGGGAAATAGATAGCTCACTAGCTACCTCTGGAACGTTCCTGCCGGAATCTATAACTCGATGAGCGAGCTTCGTATCTTGAATTCAAGGGTGAATTTACGCCTTGTTGCTCCCATGATGACATCCTTTCTACCAACAATCTATGTTGGCTTAACAGGTGTCCACTAAATCTGGGGAACCTCAAAATTCAATTCGCGCTTGCCGACTAACGTAGCGTACCACGGGTGTGTAAACCAATGTAAAAGAATATTTTTAAAGGTCATTAATGTAACGCGAGAATTGCGTACAATGTGACATGATAGTGTTGGTGATAAGTTATTTTCTTAAGATCGTCTGCAGTTGATCTACAGTCATGTGTTGCTCTAGTTTAAATTTCAGATCTCTAATTGTAAGTAGCTGTCTGTCAGATCGGGCGGGAAGGATGCGAAATGGAAAAGAGTTACGAGGTTAAAGAGGCTCCCAATGCAAGCGAGTTGAGGCCAAAGCGGGAAGTGTCTGAAGACACGATACGACAATTGGGACGGGTAGCCATCAAAGGAACACAAACGGATAGGAGTCACGAGATCAAAGAGGCTTCCAACGCAAGTGAGTTGAAGCAAGAGCGTGAAGTATCAGAAGAGAACTACGACGAATTGGACCTACAGCCATAAGAGGAAATAGCCTTGCTTAGGATCCATGGTAAACAATTGGCTGTCGGAAAGAAAAGAATTTAATAATTTCTGGCAGGGAAAAGTTCTCACGTTGCGCGACACGACTCTCTCCAATTCGCAGGAGAACGGTAGCCCTGGGAGAATTGCGTCCAAAAGAGGGAACGTCTCGTAGAAGGTTTGACTCGCATTTCAAAAGTGTCACTGCTCAAAAGTGACACAGTCAAACTTGTAGAGATTGGAAATCGATCCATTAGGCAGGTAGCTCTTGAGTTGGGTATCTCGGAGGCGACGCTCAATAACTGATTCAATAACGCTCGGAGAGCAAAGAAGGCTAGCGCCGGTGAAGGATAGGATGTGCTTGAGCATATCAACCGTCTCCGAAAGGGGAACGAACAGCTCAGGATGAAGAATTAAATGGAGTACCCCTGTTTTCGGTCTTCTGGATAAAGGAAAGAGACGAAGACTAGTGTCCCTAGTCATAAATTCCTTTAAATAAGGAATTAATCCCTATTTGTAGTGTTTGGAAACACCGGAGTAAATTGGCCCCAGTTCGCTTGACCAAGTGGCCCCACTCACCACATGCTTATCGCAAATAAAATTTGTACATTTGTGGCATCATCAAGTGCTCGCATCTAATTATTTCATTTGACTACACGTAAACAACCAGCACAAGAATCAGTGGACTTTACTGGTTGCCAACTAATCGACTTGCTATCTCCAAGGCGTCAACTGGCCAAAAGCACTCTGGTCGTGGGCGATGAACGCCAGGACTTCCGACTTTAGGGCGGCAGTTCAAGACGGAGTCGACCCATTGGGACGGTATCGCGTCGATACCGTAGACAGCACCCAATAGCGCTCCACAAATTGCCGCATTTGTATCTGTATCTCCACCTCGCATAACCGTATCGACGACGCCTTCTTCAAAAGTCGGGGCATTTAGTAGTTGCCATAGGGCGTTACCAAATGCAATCAAAACCCAACCTTGTTGATGGACGTAGTCAGATGGTGGTCCTTCGGTCGCTCCTTGGATTACATCCATGAGTGAAGGATCGACTACTTGTTCGTGAGCCCACTTCTTGATCTTGCGATAGAGTGTCTCGCCATCACATCCAGTTGAAATAGCATGAGCAATCGCCATTGTGAAAAGCGAGTTAGCTTGAAGGCATACTGGATTGGGATGAGTTAGAGCGGCGTCTTGCTCGGCCCATTCTCGAACTGTATCCAACGAGTGGTTAGCACCGAAAATACCCAAAGGGCTGATCCGCATCATGGCTCCGTTGGCCTGGCTGGCTGAGTTCGGATACCCTCGAAGACCAGAGGAAGTTGTCATACCGCAGTCAAAAGGATCGGAGTCTAACCAGAATTTATAGGCATTAAATGCAGCATTAGAATCATAGGTGCCACGCTCTAGCAACATCTGTGCCAAAAGAAGCGCCATCTCTGAATCATCGGTTGGCTGACCGGCAATCGTATTCCATGTGCCTCCATCAGACAATTCTCGTAAGCCATCAGGGTAGCGGCGTCTGATCTCTTCCGGCGACTGGAATTCGACCAGACTGCCTAGAGCATCTCCTGCGAGTTGACCAAGTAGACATCCCTGGGCACGATCTAATTGCATGATACTTCTCCTACGACTTTCAATAGCTGTTCCCGGATATCCTTCGCCGTTGCTCCTAAGTCAACGGTAGCAAATCGAATCTCATGGTTCTGGATTACAACGGATTCATTGAAAGAATCTCCCACGGATGGATGAAGGAGCAACCCGGATGCGTTTTCAGCGAGAGGATCGCCACTTCCTTCCTGGGATCTCAGATAGGCGTAAATCTGATATACGTAACCATTGCGTAGTGTCTCTTCGCGATACCAACCTCGCGTCACAACGGAATTGAACTTTGTGTCAATTACGATGCGGCGTTCCGTGCCTAGATGATTGAGGATGATGTCGGTTCGCATCGCGGGTAACACCTTGTCGATATCCTGGCTCCTTTTTTCAATCTGCCAGGTGTACTTTTTTCCAGCTTCGACGCGCCATCCCTGTGGAGAAAGCGTGACATCATAGAAACCCGCGATTCCTTTCTCATAGAGCTTTCTAATCCAGTGAATTTCCCTATCGGGCGACGATAGCATCTTTGCGCCAACACTCTCTGTAGGCAATGCAAGGTTCAATGCAAGATGAGCCGCAGCTACCATAGACTGATCGCCAGAGTCGTGTCTTCCGAAACGGTCGACTGAAACTTCGCTACGATTAGGTCGATCCCCGGTAACGCCCATACGTCTCAAGCTTGTTGCCAATGACCGGCATCGATGGGCCAGTGCCTTACTGACGACTATCTTCGAAACCTCCTCAAGGGCTGACCGAACGTAACGGTTTCGAGGCGTATCGATCGTCAACTCGTCGAATCGACAGGCGATCTTTCCACGATCCAATAGGCGGTGCCTCTCAGTGGTCAGCAGATCAATCCGACCTCGCACGCGGCTAAGTACGGCCTCACGCGATTGATAGCCATAACTCAAGTTTCGCTGAATTCGACGTTCAACACGCCGACACAGCAATTCAGCTACTAGATCGGCGATTTCGTCGGGATTGTCCTCTACTGCTACCTTTGCATTCTCAAGTTCTCTAAAAAGATCTGATGCATACAGCATGAGCAGCCAAAGGTTACGAACAGGGATGCGGCCTATGTAGCCAACCTCATCCTGAACATCTGTTCGCGAATCCATCGAAGCAAGTGTCAATGTCAGAATCCCTCGAGGAGGCGTTCTTTGGCCTTCTTGGAGGTTGCGGGGGAATCGAACCAATACTCATCCAGTAGCGGGCCAATCTCGGTCTCTACTACTTGACAGAACCAGGCGCTAGGGTCCTTAATACCGTTATCGCCCGTCGGAGTGACGTAACTATGTCCAACTCGATACTGAGGTCCGAGGCCAGAGTCCGCTGAGATCATTTCATTCAGCGCTGTAGTGTTGCTTTCAATTCTGTCGAGTGTTTGTGTATCAAATCCGTATCTAGTTTGAACCCAATCGCGCCATGGCTTACCGAGTTTGGGCTCTAAGTCAATGAAAGCAAAGCGGCGGCGCAAGGCCAAATCAACTAGAGCAAGTGATCTGTCGGCTATATTCATCGTGCCGATTACATAGAGATTTTTTGGGATGAAGACGCGCTCGCCATCGAACCTCCGATACGAGAGTTCGAGAGCCTCGCTAGGCGTCCTCTTATCGGCCTCAAGGAGTGTTAGCATCTCACCGAAAATCTGGGCTGGGTTGCCACGATTGACCTCTTCAATGACGACAACGTAATTAGAACCTGGATCATTTATAGCTATTTCTATCATCTCCATAAATGGGCCATCGACGAGACTGAGCTTCCCGTCTCCCATTGGCCGCCATCCTCGTATGAAATCCTCGTATGAAAGGTTTGGATGAAACTGAACAGCGCGTACCTTGTTGTCGTCGCGCTGCCCAATCAAAGCAAATGCCAATCGCCTGGCCAACCAAGTCTTTCCAGTACCTGGTGGTCCTTGAAGGATAAGATTCTTCTTTGAACTAAAGCGATCTAGGATCTGCTGAAGCTTATCTCGCCCAATGAAACATCCATCGGCCACAATATTGTCTATCGAGTAGGGAACGAGCGGGGCAGCGATGAATTCTTCTTCAGATGCGGCATTCGCTTCGTCGCCCGGCGCATCGCATTCTGACACGTTTGTGGTGTCAGAAGCCTTGCTATCTCCGTACAGCCATGCCGAAAAGGTAGGTCCGGAAATGAATGTACAGGATAGGTGTCTTCCTTGAAACGAACCTCAAGCGTTTCCAGCACCTTTAGGAAATCAGTTGCATTGCAACGACGCTTGGGGCCATTAAGATCAATGTGAATATTGAGCTTCTTTTCAATGTAAAGACGAGACTGAACCTTCTCACGATACGCGACACTGTTCTCCCTAATTAGAAGGGGAATGGTAGCCATGGGGGAATTGCATCCAAAAGAGGTAATGCCTCGTAGAAAGTTTGACTCAGATTTCAAAAGTGACGCAGTCAAACTTGCGGAGATCTAAATATAGTTCCATTAAGCAGGTGGTTAATGAGTTGGGTATCTCAGAGCCGACTCTCAATAACTGGGTCTATAACGCTCGGAGATCAAAGAAGGCTTCCGGTAAGACTACACCAGACCACATTGAAGAGAACATTCGTCTCCGCACGGAAAACGAGCAAGCTCGTAAATAGAGAAAGACTGAGCGACTCCGTTTTCGGCCTTCTGGATAAAGGAAACAGACGAGAGCTACGGTGCTTCTATCATCGATATTCGAAAAGGCCGACTTTCCAATCAATGTGCCCTGTGGAGTCTTATCTGTGTCACGTTTACGCCTATTACCGCTTGTCGGTGGGGAGAAAGTACCTCTATGAGCTAAATAGCGCTCGTGAGAATCTCAAAGAGAATCTCCTTGAAGCCTTTACAGCTAACCGTAGGATCTACGGAGCACCGAGATTGACTCACGAGCTCAGAGATAGCGGTATCGATGTTTCAAGAGCCACCGTTAGTCGCCTGATGGCAGAGCTTTCCATCAGTGGGGCTTGCGGAAGAGCTAAGACGATCACGACCAGGCCAGATAAGCAAGCCAGGAAGAGCGCTGATCTTTCCACTATCTCTGAACTTCTCCGTCGATGCACCCGACTAGTTGTGGGTAAGTGACCTGACCTACATCGGTACCAGGGAGGGTTGGTTGTATCTGATGCGCATTATGGATGCATGCTCAAGGCGAATCCTTGAATACTCAATGAGTGATTCAATGGACACCCAGATCTTCATCGACTGCCTCGATAAAGCACGATCTACCAGGGGAAAGGTATTGATGTCAGATACCATTTATCACTCTGACTATGGATCACAGTACACGAGTAGCGAGTTGAGGGAGATGCTACGACTCTCTAAGTTCTCCCATTCAATGGGGACCGTTGGGGACCGTTGGGGACTCGTATGACAGCGCTATGGCTGAGGCGCTATGGGTCTCTTTGAAGAAAGAGCCCGTGTATAGAGCAGCTTTCGACACCAGAGAAGGAGGCGAGACTCGAAATCTTTGACTGGATCCAATGGTACAACCGGAAGAGGAGACATTCAAGTATTGGAGACATTTCACCAATTGAGATTGAGCAATATCTGATGCTGGAAGCTGCATAGCGGAGCTCTGGTGGCGTCATTGGTATTTACGGACGAGTAGCAGTAGCAGTAGCAAACTACTGTTAGCAATAGTCGTCTATGCCCAAATTGTCCTACGATTGGCTCATAAAGCGATCACAAACGACAGGAAGAATGATTTCGAAGACAGCAGTTCTTTGAAATCCTCTGGACTTTACCGAAAATTGGTGAGTTTTTCATCAATTAACTTTGAAAAGTCAGCTATGTTGAAAGCGGCATTGTTAAGCAGAGTTCGGTGTCGCGTTTGGTGCGTAATTCCAAGGTATCACAAACGATCAAATACTTCACATAATGCAGTCAAATTCGGCTCTATGATAATATTGCCTGAGCCTTTGAGAGTAATTGAAATCTCTTCTCAGAGACTATTCAGTCAGATGTCGATAGATATGAGGAGGATTAAACCTATTGACGGATTATCGTCTCGACCTCGGTAGCTCGCTTAAAGTTTTAGACAAAAAGAAGTTGAAGTGGCGATTACCTGAGGATGATGTTGCAAAAAAAGTCTTGATCCCTGCCCTACGCGTTGCCAAAAATTTTGACTGCATGGTTGGCTTTTTTGGCGGTGAGGCCTTAAAGCAACTCGCACCAGGACTTGCGTCCTTTATTTCTCGAAGCGGGAATCCGATGAGACTTCTGGTAAGCCCAATTCTCACCGAAAATGATTTGGCCAAAATTCGAGAGGGCATCGAAGATCCTGATAAAGTGCTATTCAGCGCATTTGGAAGGTCAATAAGCGACGAGTTTTCGCTGTCCAGTGCATTAGCCAGACACACTCTTCAATGCTTGGCGTATCTAATAGCTGCTAGACGTCTTGAAATCAAGATCGTGGACGTTAATGGCGGCCTATTCCACCCTAAGGAATGGATTATCCGCGACAAACAAGACACTATCGTTCTCTCAGGTTCCGCTAACTTTACTGGGAAAGCAATAATGAGAAACATTGAATCACTAAACCTTCAACGTAGCTGGCGTGACGAAGACAATTTCGAGATCTGTAGAGATTCCGTCGAGGAATTCGAAAGGTTGTGGAACAATCAAAAGCTCAGCTCTAGAACGATCGATTTACCCGAGGCAGTTTCTACGAATTTGATAAAAACATACTCGGGGAACTTCGTACCGTCCGAAGAGGAGTACTATGCAGCCGAGAGTCGAGAGTCGAGAGTCGGAAGAGGATTACCTGACTTATAAACCAAGCGAATTTAGAATCCCAGCATTTTTCAACGTATTCGAAGGGCAATATGAGCACCAGGGAAGAGCCGTAAAAAGTTGGGAAGATAATGGGAACAAAGGCATCCTTGCGATGGCGACAGGTTCCGGTAAAACAATAAGCGCACTTGTCGCAGCCCACCGCCTGTTAAAGAATGTTGGTCAGCTTATTATCGTCATATCCGTTCCAACGCGCCCATTAGTTACTCAGTGGAAAACAGAATGTCAAGAATTTGGATTGAATCCGATAGCTGGTCCGGAAATTCCGAAATCAAAGCGATTGAAACTTGTGCAAAACGCAATTGATAACGTCGAATTCAACGTTACAGACGTCGAAACTATCATCACTACAAACGATGGGATTATGGATGCTGACTTTCAAAGAATTTTATCTAGCACCACCAGGAACATACTTTTTATAGCTGACGAAGTACACAACTTAGGTGGTAACCGAAAATTCATCTCGGATCCACCAAATTGGGGAACTGCTCGGCTTGGCCTCTCAGCGACTCCAGTTCGTCAGTACGACGAAGATGGAACTCAAAGTCTGATCGAGTACTTTGGAGACGTAGTCTTTGAATTCAGTCTCGATGAAGCAATTGGAGTGTGTCTAGTACCATATGACTACTACCTCCATAGCGTGAACTTGAGTTTTGAGGAATGTGAAAGGTATGCGGCACTTAGCGAAAAAATAAGGCGTAAAGTAGCGAGAGCTGGAGGTGAAGTCGATAGGCCAGACTCCAGCCTAACAGTCCTACTCAATCAGCGCAGACTCGTTCTTGAAACAGCGACGTCCAAAATAAATTTACTATCTGAACTGATTGACGGGATTGGCCCGGAAAACATCAAACGGTCGCTCTTTTACACTACCGACAAAGATCCAAAGCAGCTCGAACTTGTAAATAGCCTTCTTACGCAACGAGGAATTCGTTGGCATCAAATCACAGAGGAAGAAACGAGCAACGGTCATTTGCTGGCTCGAGTGATGACAAGTTTTTCCGACGGTACAGTAGGAGCACTTACCGCGAAACGGGTTCTTGATGAAGGTTTAAATGTGCCTCAAATTGACACTGCTTTTATACTTGCAAGTACCACCATCGAAAAACAATGGATTCAACGTCGCGGTCGGGTACTAAGACCGTCTAAATCCACCGGAAAAACGCACGCGACTATTCACGATTTCCTAGTACTTCCACCACCTGAATATGGCTTCGATGACGAAACAAGGAACTTGGTCAAGTCAGAATTAGTAAGATGCGAAGAGTTTGCGAGATTATCGCGTAATCGTGCATCTTTTGGTGGCCCATATGCAATTATTAACGAAGTGCGCTTCCGCTATCTCGTTGAAAATTAAGGAAAGGTTCCTTCGATGGCAGTTGATCAACGAAAGTTAATCACCGTAATGAAACAGTCGGTTAGTGACATCGACTTGCGATACCCCGGTTACCACAAAGATCTATTCGATTTTGTGGCCCAGATTGTGTTTCTCGAACGCGAGCACGAACAGAGAGCAACGCAAATCAAAAATAAAGTAGGAGATAAGGTATCGGCCTTGGGCCAGGTTATCTACAAGAAATCGAAAGACTTATGATACAGATTCATGCCGCACATTTTCATAACTTTAGGCTTCTACGTGACGTCAAGGTCACCTTTTCGAGGGATCCGAATAAGCCACTGACAGTAATACGGGCCGAAAACGATACTGGCAAAACGACGCTTTTGACGGGCCTCACCTGGGCGCTGTTCGGTGACAAAGCGTTGCCCGGAGATAAGAGATCTTCATTCAGACTCCACCCGATTGATTGGGATAGAACCCAAAGTTCAACGGTCAAAACACGAGTTGAAGTTACGTTCGCAGCTGTCGATGAAGAAAGCGGTGAGGAAGTAGTTTACGAAATCGAAAGAAGCAGCTCTGAGAGCCTCATAGATGAAGACAATTACGAAGTCGGACCAACGAACGTCGCTCTTTTGCGCCATACGCCACAAGGAGTTGAACCAGTCGATAACACATCGGCGATTCTTGAGTCACTACTTCCTTCGAGTCTGAAGGATATTTTTTTTATTGATGGCGACCGTGCGTTGGCTTTCATTGAAGCCACCGACCTTGAACGTGTAAAACGAGATCGCGTTGGAAAGGCTGTGCGCGCCTTACTTGGACTCGACTTGCTAGACAAAGCTTCCGGACACGTTCAAATCGTCCGTCAGGAAATAGTTGGAAACATCAAGAAACTCGGCGCCGGAACCGAAATTGAAAGACTCTTGGAACGCTATGAAAAATTAGAAAGCACGAAGCAAGAGCTTCTCGATAAAGAATCTAGCATTTTGAGTGACTTGGAGGCAACGGATCAAAGGTGGCGCGCTGCGCGTCAAAACCTTGATGAGGCGTTGCTCGCTGGTGCTCAAAATCACAAAAAATTAAAATATGATCTTGAAAGGTCCGAAAGTAATTTAGAGTCTGCTCGAAAAGACGAGATCGAGAAGTATCAGCGACATAGAAACTTGATTGGCTTCTCGCGAATGCTTTTCGAATTAGCTCCCAAGCATATTCAAACTGCGGCACAAATTCTGGGTGACCTTGAATCCAAGAAAGTTATACCGAATGTTTTGCCGACGGTCATAGAAGATTCGTTAAAGTCTGGTTTTTGTATCTGTGGCACTGAACTTTCGGTGGGTTCAAAACAAAGAGCCGTACTCGAACGGCTTCATGAAGAAACACACCAACTTGATGAACCAAAAGAACGATTACGCGAATTGAACGAAAGTGCGAAGCGAATTTTTAGATCAAGTAGTAACGATGATTCAGCCATTGGATCTCTTCGTTCATCATACTCAAGTATCTTAGAAACAAAAAAACGGCAGACGGAACTTGAGTCAGAAGTAGGGGATCTACGTGCTCGCATACGTGGAATGGGAGAATTCAACCTTACCGAACTCGAAAGGACGTTGGCGCAGGAAGAAAAGGAGAAGAACCGACTGCGATTTGAGGCAGGCAAGAACGATCAAGAGTTGAAGGAAGTAATAAAACAACTAAGTTCGATAGAGCGTGAAAGAACTGAGCTCGAACGTAAGGTTGCGAAATTGACGGGAGAGAGATCAAAAGAGGCTGCCGCCGTCGATATTCTTGGAGTTCTAACTGCGACTACTGAGTATCTCAAAGGTGAAACGATAGATCAGATTAGCGACAAGATGAACGAGATTTTCCTCTCTATGATCGTGGCTGACACCGATTCTGGCGCGGTGATACGTAAAGCAGTCCTCACTCGCGACAACGACATCGAGGTTTTTGGTCCAGGCAATAGAAGACTCGAACCAGATACAGATCTAAATGGAGCCTCCAGACGAGCCCTCACTTTGGCATTTATACTCGCTTTGGTCGAAGTAAGCGGTTACCGGGCGCCCAACATCATTGATACGCCACTAGGCATGATGGGCACCGAGGTAAGGCAAGCCGTTGTGAGATACGCTGCCACGCACGCAAGTCAGTTGATAATGTTTCTTACAGGTTCCGAAATCGTTGGAGTTGAAGATCTCCTAGACCAGTATGCGGGCGAATCAATTACGTTCACGAATTCCGCACACTTTCCCACGAAATTAGTCAACGATCCACGCACCGGACGCATGGAGACACTGGTTTGTCGCTGCAACCACAGACAGCGCTGCGAACTATGCAAACGGAGAGTCGGTAGCTTGGATTTTGGAGATAACTAAATTGGTCAGTTCGTCACGTGATTACAATCCTTTTTCAAATATCGATCTTCACATACCGGCGGCGTTTCTGGAAGATGTGAGGCGTTACGCGGCATCACAGAGTGGTGAAGGCGAAGGCTCTCAAGGGATCCTACCCTTTAGGAGATATGTAGACCTATGGACCCTAGCGATCGCTATTGGTGCGGCTGAAAACAATTTCATGACTCTTTCTAGTTCAGATCAACACCGCTTTATTCAAGGTTCAGTTTTGCAAGGTGATGTATCTCGAATAGAGTTCCTTCAGCTCATTGCAATTGCACATGCTGAAGATCCATACGTAATATCAGATCCGCGGCGAGTTATTGAGATTGCCGATGGGTACGCTGCCGGAGGCATTCAAATTTTATTAGATTGGCTCATTAGTGGAACTTTTACACCTATTCAAAGTCTGACAAAGAACTTGCTTGTATATAGCGACGAAAAAACAAGATCGCAGTAAGCATTTTTTAAGTTTGCATTCATGCACTTTGGCTTCGATTAGATGATGAGAATGGAGAATTTGGCTCTGGAATTGAAAGCACGACCGACATTTGGAGGCTTTCACGAAAGGCGGCGCTGGAACAACGTAGATTTTCACCGTTGATTCAATGTTGCTTCGACAATAGAGTTGACAATGCCTTTGACATCCCCGAACGGTTCAAGCCCATGGAATCCAAACCGTAATGTCGAAAAAGACTCGTCCCTAGTTTTACCGATGGCTTGCAAAACGTGTGACGGCTCAATACTTCCCGAACTGCATGCGGAACCTGAAGATGCGGCAACTTTATCGCTAAGTGCACCAAGTAGTAGGCTAGCATCTAGGTTTGAGAACGAGATACTTGAGGTTCCTACGTGACGATTACCTAAGTTACCATTAACTTGAATATCTTTGAATTCCTTCAACATAAAGAATTCAAATTCATCCCTCCGAGTACGTGCAACGTTTCGAACTTCGATTCCATCTTCGCACTGAGATAATGAAATCGCCTCAGTAAGGCCAACAATCAACTCGGTAGGTATGGTTCCGGGACGCAATCCCTGCTGCTGTCCACCGCCATAAGTAAGGGGTTCTATGGTGCTGTGATGATCTTGCCTGAGATACAAAAATCCGATTCCCTTCGGCCCATAGGCTTTATGTGCAGAAAAAGTAGCCGCGTCACAAAGATCACCGACGTTTCCCAAGTCCATCGTCGCCGGTGCCTGAGATGCGTCGACATGCAAAAATCCCCCATACTTTCTAACAATTTCTGAAATCGCACCTAAATCCTGTATCGTTCCAATCTCGTTATTAACGAGAATTACCGAAACAAGTGGTCTTCGCCTTGAACAAATTGTTTCAAAGTATTCGAGATCCAATCCGCCTTGACCATCCACCCTTAATTGTTCTAACGGTATTCCATCTCGGACACTCCTACGTCTTGCGGGTTCCAGAACCGATGGATGTTCTATTTGTGAAATTAGTAGTTGTTCGAATGGTGTCGAAACACGTTTCATGAACCCTAACAAAAATAGGTTGTTTGCTTCAGTAGCTCCTGACGTAAAAATAATTTCGTCCTCAAACGAACCCGTAAGTTCAGCTAGAATCGAGCGACAACGTTCGACTCGCTGATTCGCCACCCATCCAAAGGCATTTTCAGTTGCCGATGGATTACCATAGCTCGAGAGAGCCACTTCTCTCATAGCCTCAAGAACTCTCGGATGTATTGGAGTAGATGCATTCGCATCGAGATAGTCGATAGCTGCAAGCCTGTTATTCAAGGTAAAAATCTTCATAGTAAGCCGCTACCTAAAACTTTCGGTGTAAATTACAGTAATGAGATTCTACTGGACGAAGCGTCCAGTCGGAAAAGGATGCTAACAAAGTTGACAAATTCTCAAAAAATAGTCCTCAGCGGACACGAGACATTTCCCTTGCGATTCCTTTGGCTAAAGAGGGCGATTGACTCGATTGACGGACACAACGACGATTCGAAAGAGGTATTTACTGACGTAGACGCAATCTCAAGGTTCGGGGTTGGCAAAAACATGGTTGCATCAATTCGGCATTGGGCAATAATCTCCAAGGTTATCACGGCGGAGGCCTCGGGTTACTCAATAACTCCTTTCGGCAGATTAGTGTTTGGAGGTGAAGGGATTGATCCCTTTTTCGAATTCGAAGTGACGCCCCTTCTTGTCCATTGGAACATAGTAAGTAACCCATCTATTTTCGCGTGGCACCACGCTTTTAGCTCATTTCCTGACAACGAGTTTGGCCGCGATGATATTAGCAATTGGATAATTTCCAAACTAACGTCACTGGCTGCCTCGAAAATCTCATCAAATACCGTCAAGAAAGACGTGGCATGTTTCATTCGAACATACGCGCTTTCATCAGCACCCTCTGAGTCCGACAGCGAAGCCTACGAATCACCTCTAACTACGATCGGTTTCATTGTGCAGTATGGCAAACGCGATGGATTCAGGTTTATAGTCAAACAAGCTTCAGAAATTCCCCTAGGAGCATTCATGTTTGCCCTAGTTGACTACTGGCGGAATAGCGAGAGGTTTTCAAACAGTAACACCATCCCACTTGTTTCGATCAAGAGTGACCCTAAATCCGTTGGCCGTCTCTTTCGAATTTCACCTATTGGAGTTGAAGAGTTGGCGGTAAGACTCGCTAACGATTATTCCGAACTATTCGGAGTCGTGCTAACGGGTGGCATGTCGCACATATCGATCAAAAGGTCAATCCATGAACTATCGCTGGAAACTATCGTAAAGGAAGCCTATGAGCTCTCGGCCTAGAAAGAAGGTTTCGCTAAGCAACAACTATTTATCTCAAAGAATCGATTTTCGCAGTGCCTCTGTTTCAACACAAGCGCTGCACGGATCCGAGACGTTTTATATAGTTACGTCTAAAATTTTGAAAACTAAAGGAGCATTCTCGCTAACTGGAGCTCTCGGCACTGGAAAATCAGCCTATCTGGTAAGTTTGCTCAACTTTTTAGAGGATCCATCGAGCACCTTACCGCGCGGTCTAAAAAGTTCCTACAAAAACGAACTAAAGAGGCTCAAGAATGAAATTTCAGACTCTTTTGAGATAATCACAATCATCTGCGATGGCACTCCGATATCATCAGCACTTCTGCAAGAATTGTCAATTCTCACATCGTCTAATCTCAATTTCGACCAAGATGATCAAGATCTAAAGGCCCGACTCTTAGATGCGATGGTCTCATCACGAAAAAGTATCGTAATTGCACTCGACGAGTTTGGACGATTTCTCGAAGGTTGCGCGAACTTACCCAACGAACTCGCCCTGATACAAGACTTAGCCGAAATAGCTGCTCGCGCGGGCGGAAAACTTACCGTTGTTACCGCGCTACACCAAGCAGTAGGTCACTACGTCAGAAATTATTCCGGGGAAGCCGAGCTTGAATTTCAGAAGCTTCAGGGACGTTTTACCGACATTCCCTTCAATTATTCAACTGCGGAATATCTCGAGCTCATTGCTTCAGCAAATGCACATGTGTTGTCCGGTGAATCATCATCTCACGATGGAAGATCCGCCTCCGTAGCTGCAAAAATTATCGACATACCTTTACCGGATACCGAAACCCTACTCAAAAAATTACCGAGGTTTGAACCACTGTGCCTCGTAAGTCTTATTTTGGTGGCTCAGAGTGAGATCGGTCAAAACCTTAGAACTGTCACATTGCTTGTAGGCCAAGCATTCGAAAAGAGCCGCGAAGCAGGAAGACAGTTCTTCTTACCAGATCTTTATGATCTCATAGGGAAATCTTTACGGTCACAACTGGTTAATTCCCGGCTAAGTACAGAATTTGCTCTATCTGAGGATTCTTTAGAAACACTCCGACAGAAAGGGGGGAGCGAACTCGAAACCTTAGTACTCAAGTCAATTTCAATCTTGCAACTCTTTGGAGCATCCGTTTCACTTTTCCCTTCACCAGAGGTAGTAGCAATTTCCTTGGCGCAGGACGAAAAGGATGTAAACGAAGCGCTAGAGTCGCTACGAAACGCCGGCATCGTAAATTACAAGAAGTTTTCAAACTCTTATACCCTGTGGGATCGAAGCGACTTCGATTTAGAACAGAGATTGGTCGAAGCTAGGGCATCCAACATACCGCTAGACATTGCGTTCGACGCGGTGAACAAGTTGAATATACCTGTACTTGCGTCGCGACACCTTTATGAAACCGGAAATCAGCGTTGGTTTAAAACTCAGGTTACCTGCATGGAGTCTTTCGAGGACGCGGTTCACAAAACGGAAGATACAACGTTTGGAACGCTCTACGTTCTGATAATGCAAGGTAATAGTTATCTCGCAGATGCTCCATCGAAAGCAATTAGAAAATCGAAATCTAACTCAAGTCAGCTGTCCCTAAATCACAGCAAAACCTACCATGCCTCGCAAATTCAGAACACTGTAGTTGAGGCAAAGAGAGTTGATTTTGCGGTTACGGCTCTCGAAGATGACGAACTCTTAGACGCACTTTATGATTTCGCGGCCTTGATGGAGATTGAGAAGACGAGTGCTGAACTAGCATACGATCGCGTAGCTCGACGAGTATTTCGAGAACGAATTCTGGAATTGGAATCTAAATTTAAAGTTGCCATGGCGCGGCATCTCCGAAACGCCGAATGGACAACAAAAACAAGCCGATCGGAGGGCTTTGTTAAAGTAAGGGGCTCTCTGCGAACTATTGCCTCTTCAATTGCGGATTACGCCTATGGCTCCGCTCCCTTGATCAAAAATGAACTTATTAATCGAAACAACATCTCCTCTTCAGCGGTTGCAGCTAGAAACATTTTGTGTCGACGAATCTTCACATCTGGCGGAAAACAAAGGTTAGGCATCGAGGGGTATCCGGCGGAAGGTGGCCTGTACGACTCAGTAATTCATCCTTCTGCCGTTCACTTAAAGCCTAAAGGGCAGGAGTTGGGGAATAACTTTTCGATCGGACCAAACGATCCGTCCAATCTAACGCCAGCATTCAATCACGCGATTTCGATAATCAGAGCCTCCGACACGTCAAGTCCGATCGGCATCCAGATAATTTACGACGAATGGAAACGAATTCCCTTTGGAATTAGCGAGGGCCTATTGCCATTATTGATGTGCTTGTTCATAGCAGCAAACACAGACAAAGTTATCTTTTATCGAGATGGAATTTTCAGACCCAATGTAGACGACGTTGAAATCGATTATCTATTGAAGGACCCTAAATCCATATCCGTTCGTTGGCACGAATCGCTACCGATCGAAACTAATCTCCGCGAAGTCTATAGAACGATTATTAACGCGCTAAGTACAGAACTAAGCCCAAACGCTTCTTTGCTTGCAGTAGCCCGTCATTATGTCGCATTTTTCGATTCACTTCCCAAATGGGTCTCTCGGACCATGAAATTAAGCCGCGATGCCATTGCCATAAGGAATGCCCTAAAAAGGGCAAATAACCCAATTGAACTTTTAAACTTCGACTTGCCACGCGCGCTTACTGGCAATCTACCAACTTCTCGAAATTTCAATTTGGCTCAATTCAAAGATGCACTTATAAGCGGCTTGCTAGAACTCCAAGACGCTTTTGAAACTCAATTGCAAGGATTCTCAAAGTTGATAGAGTCACGTCTAATACAAGGCGCATTCGAACAGACCACACTTAGATGTGACGGGATTGCTGGGTTAAGTGGCGACATGCGTTTCGAATCGTTACTAAATAACCTTCGCAACTATGACGGGTCATTTGAAACTTCCGTAAAGGTCTTGCAAAGTGTCATTGGCAAGCCCGTAGACAACATAACAGATGCTGACTTCGAAATTGCCAATCTGAAAATTCTCGAAGAGATTGAACGCTTTAAGCATCTTGAGGTTTTTAGCAAATATCGTGACCTAAGTACAACGCGATCGTCAATTGCAATTGCCATAGGTCCTAACGAAAGGGGCGTGGCTGAACTGTTCACGTTCGAACCGTCGAATTCCGAATTGGAGATCGTTCACCAAGTTAGAGACCTTTTATCGAACTTCATCAATGAACTCGACATGAACAAAGACGTCATAACTCTGGCACTGATTGAAACCATTAAAAAACTCGCATAACACATCGAGATGAAAACAGAAGGGGAGTACTGTGGTGAAAGAAAAGCATGTTCTCGGAATCTCCGGTGGAAAAGATAGCTCAGCCTTGGCTGTCTACATGAAGGTAGCACGCCCAGAAATAGTAGTTGAATATTTCTTTACGGATACGGGAAAGGAACTGCCGGAAGTTTACGAATATCTCGACCGCCTGGAAGGATTCCTCGGAAAACCTATCACCCGACTTAACCCCGACCGAGACTTTGATTTCTGGCTTCGACAGTACAACACCTTTTTACCGTCGGCTAACACACGATGGTGCACTCGCCAACTAAAGCTAAGACCCTTTGAAAGTTGGATAAAAGGATTTGTCAAAGATGGATATCGAGTCTTTAGCTACGTCGCAATTCGCGCAGACGAAGAATCGCGAAGTGGTTATCGATCACCCGATCCAAATATTGAGGTCATCTTTCCATTCAGAGAAGACGGAATTGATAAGGAAGGTGTATTCGAACTCCTAGATAACGTCGGACTTGGACTTCCTTCTTACTACGACTGGAGGAGTAGGAGTGGGTGTACATTCTGTTTTTTCCAGCAAAAAATAGAGTGGGTTGGCCTCCTTGAGACACATCCCGAAGCTTACGATGAAGCTATCAGTTATGAAAAGACCGCAATTGAACACGGATCTCCTTTTACTTGGAGTCAGGGCGAATCTTTGATTGAACTCAGGAGGCCGGAACGAGTCGAACAGATCAAAAGAGATCATGAACGTAGGGTTGAAAGAAGGAGAAAGGTAATCGAATCACCGCTACGATCAAACCAATTGGTCGATATCGACGAACTATATGGATCATCAAAGCCATGCGTTGTATGCCACAAGTAGGCGATCAAAAAAGGTTCATTACCTGTAGAAGTTCAATATCGAAGAATCGCTGAGTGGGAAGTTTCAAGTGGTCTGGGCAACCAGCTGAGCAAATTTCTCCACCGGTTTGAGAAATCCTAAGGCCCTTCTCGGTCGATCATTTACGCTTTCTTGGATATGTTTCAGATCCGCACCGGACAACTTGGAGAGATCTGCGCTCTTAGGCATGTCTTGGCGAGGAAGTCCATTGGTGCTATCGTTCAATCTGGGCGGTTTCAAGTAGACCCTCTCTGCCAAGATTGTTGTCACCCTAGCTTGATTTTTGTTTATAAGAGGGCGAAGATGGAATTGACATGAAAAGGTAGCCTGCGGAACTAAAGCAAAAAGTAGTTGCAGCTCTATTTGAGCTCGACAATTCAGGAGATACTACACCTGGTGCCATCGCCAAGATTGCAAGGGATAACGGTATAAATGCAAACGTTTCTCTACCAGTGGAACTCAGAGCGCAAGATTAGTGCAAGTTCAGCCAGCGATAAGATCAACAAGATCAAAGCTGTTGTTGACACAGCCGCTATGAATGAACACGAACTCGGTTCATGGTTGAGAGCAAACGGAGTTCTAGCAGAAGACGCAGCCCCTACGGCGAAATACCTTAGAGTCAGCCTTTGAAAATAAGAGTGCTGCTAATAGGGCTCACCAGGTAGCCCTTGATAAAGAGCGTAAAGCAAGAAGTTAAAATTGAAGCTGAACTAGCTAGAGCGGAAAAGGCATTAGCAGAAGCTTGAAGCTCTATTGGTTCTTCAAAAAAAAAGTACAAGAGACAGAGCTTGTTATGATCCACGGGGGAAGAAGGGGACACCTAGTCTCTCCCCTCTGGATCTAGATCACAACGGTCGAGCTCAAGCCGTAGTTCTCATCAATGAAGCAATAGACGCAGGTGCTAGATGTTACAAAGCCTATGAAGTGCTCAAGATATCCACTCGTACGTTTCGGAGATGGGAATCTGGTACTACAGATCGCCGGCGAGGAGCTGTACACAAACGTCGCTCTAATGCACTATCGGAGGAGGAAAGAGAAAAGATCATTGAAGTGTGTACTTCGAGGCAGTATTCATCTCTTACCCGTGGGTAGATTGTGCCTAAGCTCGCTGATCAGGGCAGATACATTGCATCTGAGAGGACCTTCTATCGAGTACTAAAGGATAACAATCTCAACAAGCACACGAGCAGGACGAAGCCGCCGAAGAAGAGAGCAAGACCAGTGCACACAGCGAGGAAACCAGGTGACATCTGGACCCTAGATATTACTTGGCTAAATACCCTCAGTATCAACCCCCGCTTGGACAACTCGTTGAACGTAATTTAGTGAGGGCGGGAAAGTTGACAATGAAAGATGCAAACAACCAAAGCCGCACCTGACGGATCCTACGATGGTTCCATGGAGAACCGAAAAGAAACTTCTCCCGAGATCGAGCTTCCACCCAAGGCCACCAGGCGGATAATCCCGCCGAGCTACAAGGCAAGGATCCACGAGGAGTACGATTCCTTGGACACCAAGGGCAAAGGTGCTCTACTGAGACGGGAAGGTTTATACACCTCCCACATCTCGAGCTGGCGCAAGGCATTCGGCGCTAACGCCGATGCATCACTTGCCAAGGCACTCCGGACCAAGGCCCAAGCCGGAGAACTCCAAGATCAAATCCCTTGAGAAGGAGAACCAGCGCCTCGCCAAAGAGCTTGAGCGGGCGAGGCGGGTGATTGAAGTCCAAGGTAAAACTAATCGCGCACATACCAAGAGCTCTCTCTAACGAGCGCCGTGACGACGGACATGTAAAACTCCCTACCTATGGCCATTGAGGATCCCTACGTGCGGACACGAAAAGTCCCTACGCGTGGACACAGAAAAATCCCTCGGCGTGGACACGTTCTCCCGGCACCGCAAGACCAAAGATCTCCCTTGGAGGTTAACTCAATACTGCGAATGCATTGACGCCCCAAGAGAGACAAGAGATCTTCGAGGTTTGTGACTCGGAGCGATTCTGTGACGTCTCCCCACGCGAGATCTACGCCACGCTGCTTGACGAGGGCGTCTATTTGGCGTCGATTCCGACCTTCTACCTAAATTCTGGCCGACAACGATCAGGTCAAAGAACGTAAGAAGCATCGCCAAGCATCCCCCGCGGACCAAGCCCGAGCTGGTGGCATGCGCCCCGAACCAAACCTGGAGCTGGGACATCACCAAGCTCAAGGGACCGTCCAAGGGAAGCTACTTCCATCTCTACGTCATCTTGGACATCTATTCGCGCTTTAGCGTTGGATACAGGGTCGAAGCCACAGAGAGCGCAGAACTAGCCAGCGAACTCATCGATGAAGTAGTCACCAGCCAAGGAGTTGATCGGATGGACCTAACCATCCACGCTCACAACGGGGCCTCGATGGCATCTAAGTCGGTGGCTACGCTTCTATTAGGATCTCGGGGTTACCAAGACCCACTCCCGGCCCCATACGTTGAACGATAACCCCTACTTAGAAGCGTAAGTTCAAGACCCTCAAGTACCGGCCGGACTTCCCGGAGTGCTTCGCATCGGTTGCCGAGACACGGGTGTTCGTTTCGAAGTTCTCCCACTGGTACCACTTCGAGCACCGTCACAGCGGGATCGGATTGATGACACCGGCCGATGTTCACAACGGCTATGGCGGAGTCATCACCAACGCTCGCGCCAACGTCTTTTCTCGGGCCTATCGCGATCACCCCGAACGTTTCGTGAACAAGATACCCGAACCACCCAAGCTCGCCAAGTCGGTATGGATCAATCGCCCCGAGGAACTCGGCCTTACCGGGTAGAAGATCAACGGAAGAATGTTTATTTATGGGTAGCGGCACCCGCTTTAGGGCTTTGTGGTCGAAGCTCGCGCCGTTGTGGATAACGCTTTACGCCTTATCCATCGATGCGCGGGCGGTTCGCGAAGCGAATCGTCCCCAATGTCCCCAACCCCAGAAGAGGAGTCACCTATAAGCCATTAAACTCGGTTGAAATTTGTCCAAAGTCCGTTGATACGTTCCGGAGGACCAGCTAGAGGTATTTATTAATACGCCTATGTCATTATCGACCTTTATTCGAGGAAGATAGTTGGGTGGGAGATATACGAATCTGAAACCTCTGAGCTGCTAAAGAAAGTCGTAAAGCGAGCAATAACTCGAGAGAATATGGCTCCAAAGGTTATCCATGGTGACAATGGCTCACCTATGATGTGTTGGTTGCTAGTTGAGTATATATATGAGCTATATGTAAATATATCGAGGTCAAGACCTCGGGTGTCAAATGATAATGCTCACATTCAATCGCTTTTCAAGACCGTCAAGTACTTTCCAACTTATCCATATGGAGGATTTGCAACCATCGATGCTGCACGTAAGTGGATGAGTGACTTCGTTGATCACTACAACAACGATAACCAGCAATCTGCCATCAAGTTTGTAACTCCTCAGCAGGCTTACAGCGGCGTACACATAGAGATACTTGCTCAGCGGCGCGAGATCTACGATGGAGCTCGCAAATGTATGCCAGGACGGTGGTTCCCGGGTAGGTGCAGAGACTGGAATCCAGTATCAGAGGTGTCGATTATTCTGACGAATAAGTCGGTGGGAGATGAAGCAAAAGGGGGCAAAGGAAGGTAGCTTAGATTGTGCGAAGGCGACAACTTCCTTGGTAGGCTCCGGTTGCTCACACGATAGTTCTTTCAACACTAAAACACACAGGCAAAGAGTAACGTGGTTTTAGGTTTGGAACTACATTCCAGCAAAAGTTGTAAGTTATAGTCGTGTTGTACGTTAGGGCGGAATTGGAGATATTTCCTCAAATTGAAGTCGTAAGAGTTGGTCCATGGATAGCTTCATCTGTTGAATTAGCAACTTTTGAAGAGATACCTTTTACCCCACAAAACAGAATCTACGGCGAGGAAATCAATCTCGTCGGCGCTGTACTCCTCGATGGTCGTGGAAGATTTTTCTTCACAGATGAAACGTACACCAAAATTGCGATAGTCAGTAGCGCGCCAATAATTTGGTTCGATCAATATTACATACTTATCAAGTTTCGTAAGTTTCGCCTCCACCGAGACCAGATTGGAGCTAATCTTTAGTAGAACAGATGTTCGATAAAGGAGGCATGGTGGATATCTCAGGCTTTATGGTACGCTTCGCTTCAGAGGAAGCATGTGAAGATCATTTGATCAAATTGCGGTGGAAAGAGGGATTTAGATGCCCAAAGTGTGACTCTGACCAGTTTACCTTAATCAGGCCAAACCATCGAAGAAATGCAGCATCTCGAGCTCCACTTTTTCAATGTAAATCTTGTCACCGTCAAACTAGCGTTACCTCCGGAACCATCTTCCATCGAAGCCATATCTCTTTATCCAAGTGGTTCTCCGCTATCTATCTATTGTCCAACGACAAGCGTGGTCTTTCGGCTACTACCATTGCTAAATTCGTTCAAGTATCTTATTCGACTGGCTGGTTGATGCTAAATAAGCTACGAAAAGCAATGGCTGACCGAAATGGTTTATATAAACTTGGAGAAAACGCCTGAGTAGATGAGTTCTTTTTAGGTGGTGAGAGCCATGGCGAAGGCAGAAGAGGAAAGGGAACAAAACAAACCAATGTCCTAATTGGAGTGTCGATTAGCAATGGTGCTCCTACTCATTGCTTCATGGAAGTAATCAAAGATACCACTGCTAAATCATTCAAAGATGTTTTTGTGAGACGTTTAGATTCCGATACCAAGCTGATAAGTGATGGTAACCCAAGTTACGGGGTATGTGCTCGAGACCTTGGACTAGCGCATTCGATCACTCTATCCAAAGACGAACAAGCACATGTAACATTCAAATGGCTCAACAT
>NZ_JXYS01000095.1 GCF_000949295.1 Acidithrix ferrooxidans | reverse complement strand
CCTCGCTAGCGTTGATAATGATTACTTCGACTCCAAAATGCTCACAAAGAGACAAAACAAGCTCTGACCCAAAACGAAGCAGTCTGTCCTTATGACTGAGCACCAGCCGCCCAACCTCGCCGGAGCAAATCCAAGAGATAAGCACTTTTAGTCCACGCTTATGGTAGTTGAGTCCTGACCCTACATCGGAGATGATCTCATAGCTCCACCCGTTTGCGGCGCAATAGCTCTCTAGGAGAGCCACCTGGCGAACCAAGTCGTCTTTTTGAGCGTTGGTTGACACGCGGGCATAGGCGATGGTAGCTCTGGTGGATGGAGCTTTATGAGGAACAATAGCACGAAGCTTAGATAGGTCATAACGCCTTCTGCCTCCTTGTGTGCGTATAGGAGGATCGATACGTCCTTCTGCTTGTCATCTCCGTAGCGTCATGGGGTGTACCCCAAGCTCCTGTGCTGGCACCCCAATAGGCACTAACCTCGTCATATAGGCATTATAGTAAACTTCGTTCAAGAGTGCTCAGCTGGAGAGTAGCAGTAGCGAGCCCCATGCTGCCAAAAGTAGCGCTTCTCTGGTGAAGACCTTTCCTGGCGAGGAGGCGAGTTTGTAGAGTAGGTCGAATTCGCGCTTTGAGAGGTCGATCTCAGAATCGTCAACTGTGGTTCGCCGGGAATTGGGGTTAATCGACAATTTTGCCATTGTTATGGTTGGTGCGCCAACTTCGAAATCGTGAAATGTTCCATTGAAGCGCCGAAGATGTGCTCGCACTCTTGCTACGACTTCAGGCGCCGAAAAAGGTTTGGTGACATAGTCATCCGCTCCAATTTCAAGGCCAGTGATCTTTGAAGATTCCTCTCCTTTGGCTGTAACTAAGATAAGCGGTATATCTGTTATTGTTCTAAGTTCTCTAACTAGGGCAAATCCATCTGCGCCAGGCATCATAACGTCGATAAGAGCTATGTTGATTTGGTATTGATCAAAGAGCGCTCTAGCGCTTGTGGAATCTCCGGCCTCGACGACATTGAAACCTTCTTTGGTGAAGTAGCTCCTCAAAAGTCGACGAAGTGGATATTCGTCGTCGACGATCAAAATTGTAGTAGTTTCTTCCATGAGTTGATTCCTAAGAGGAGAGCGCGTCAATCGTGTTGGAACGTATGAACTTTTGAATAGAGAGTGCTCTTTTAGCCCGACCTATTTTGATTCCTATTTGAGTTATTTGAGATTTTTAGATCCAAACAAGAGACAGTAGTCTCTTGTTTGGATCTAGATCTTCATAGAGAGTTTTCCAAAAACCACCAGAGCGAAAGATATCAGATCAGGAAGTATCGATTCTCTGCTTCTCCCCAATGAGTTTTATTGCTTCATTGGGGAGTTTGCCTTACACATCATGACCTTGATTTTTGTAGCCCAAGACCCCATATTGATTATCTGTAAAATTAGGGCTTTGGTTTCAGGTCAAATCCTCAAAAGAGCTGTTTTGGATGATCTGTTACTATGGTCCGCCATGTTGGTTTCGCTATAGTTGCGATCGAAGGCGATTCGAGAGAGCAAGGTTGGCCTCGAAGCGCTCCCGTATCTGAAGTAGCTTTTTCCCAGTCTCAGGGATCCGGACGTTAGCTAGAAAGTTACGGACTTCATTTGCTCGATTTGAGATCTCTGGACTATAGAGAACGGCCATTCCTTCTATCATCCTTGAGATTGTGCTTTCAGGAAAGCGGCTTGCAAGGGCTTCATAGTTATTCGCCACGAAGTCGAATGCAATTGGCCCAGATGTGGCGCCGGCGAGCATTTTAGAGATTGTAAAGGGAGCGTCCTGACTTCTAATTTCGCTTAGAGACATTCCCAAAGTCCTCTCTATCAAGGGAAGTTCGGTGAACTCTGAAAGAGCTGAAAGATAGCGCTGTTCTTCGATTGGGTCACTTGGGTGTCGATATTTGTCTAAGACGAAGGCGTAATCGGCTTCGTCTCCATTGGCCGCAATGATTCGAAGGATGCTTTGGGCCAACGAGGGTTCCATTGTGGCTTCGCCTGACATCTCTGACCTGAAGGTGCTTTGGGCAAATTCAATAACTTCTGGATCTTTGACAAGTGTTCCTAGGACCGAAATGATTTGAGAGCGTAGGACTCCAGTTGTTTCAGGTTCGTCGTCGGCTGGGTTGAAGCCCAAAACCTGCAATAGAGGCCTAAATAATGCTCCTGCGATATCTCCTATCCATTCGCTTTTTTCACTTCCAAGTGCCTTTGACGCGACTTCGAGACCTTGTGCCACGACTGCCCAAACGGGAGATTCGAGGAAGGGCCCCTGCCCGCCGAGAGCATTGGCCACATCCAAGAACCCAAGATAGTCGATCTTGGCTGCGACGACTTGAGCCCAAGAGTCCGAGATCAAATTAAACCTCTCGAGCTCCTCCAGTTTATGAATCTGTGGAATGATTTCTTGGATCAACTCTTGAGAATAAGCAACACGATAATACCCGTCGCCCTTAGCGTTTATGATGGTCGGCACGCTTGAAGAGTCGGCGATCTTAGCTCTTGTAGTATCGAGTAGATATGTGTTTAGTTCGTCGGAATCATCTAGGTTGCGGAACGTGAGCGGTACCGACCAGATCTCTCCAATTGCTGAACCTTCTGGCTTGCCGGGAATAAAGGAAAACGGCTCCTGCTCGACAATGAGGTCGGTTCCTTCCTTTTTGAGAGTCACGAGAGGAAATCCGCCCTGAAATACCCATGAGTCCATCAAAGACCTTACTGGCGCGTGCGTTGACTCCTCGAGAGCATCCCAAAGATCGGTGGTTTCCGCATTGGCATAACTATATTTGCGAAGATAGCTTGAAACTCCGGCTCGGGTTGGCTCGGTTCCGAGATAGCGTTCAAGCATTCTTAGGACGCTTCCGCCTTTTTCATAGGTTAAGATGTCGAACATACCTTGACAATCCGATGGATGCGCAACTGGGTACTCTATCGGTCGTGTTGCATGTAACGAATCAGTAGTCTGGGCCGTCGAACGGTATATGCCGAAGGTGTTCCATTTTTTCCAAGCTGGATCAAAGTGATCAGTACAGAGAGTTTCCATATAGGTCGCAAAGGCTTCGTTCAGCCAGATGCCATTCCACCACTTCATCGTAACGAGATCCCCGAACCACATATGAGCTATCTCGTGTGAGATCACATCTACGATACGCTCTTTTTCTGGTTGTGAAGCGTTTGCACTATCGACTATTAGCAACGACTCTCGAAAGGTGACTGCTCCAATATTTTCCATAGCGCCGAAGGCAAAGTCTGGTATGGCTATGAGGTCCAATTTTGATGCTGGATAGGCGATTCCGAAGAAGTCCGAAAAGAATTCAACGGCGTGGGCGGCGGCTTCAACTGCAAATGTGGTGAGATGAGACCATCCTGGACGGTGAATGATTCGAATTGGTATGCCACGAACCTCTCGTGGCGTGGTCGCCTCTAGAGGTCCAACTACAAACGCTACTAGATAGCTCGATATTGGTATTGTTGGCTCGAAATTTACCAGCTTCTTCCCCGAAGCGAGCATAACACTAGAGACCTCCGCACCGTTGGAAATCGCTATGTGTTCTGGCTCGACTTCGAGGGAGATCTCAAAGATCGCTTTCATCTCAGGCTCGTCAAAGCATGGGAATGCGCGACGTGCGTCAGTTGCTTCAAATTGAGTCGTGGCGATTTCAACGATTTGGTCTTCATCGTTACGATAGGTACTCTTATAAAAGCCAGCGAGGCGATCGTTAAGGATGCCAGTAAAGTTCATTGCTATGGCGAAGGCACCACTGGGTAATTCCTGTTCCAAATCAAGATTGGCCATCTCGTTTTCGGTATCGTAAGTGATATTTGCGTTGTACGTGCCAGATGGATCTGTAATAGTGGCGGTTTCTATTACCAGTTCGATAGCGTTGATTCGAATTGACGAAAATGCTTCAGCGGCTTCACATTTTATCTCTAGGCTTCCTCTGAAAGTTGCATCTTTGAGATTTGGTGCGATATGGAGTTTGTAATGAAGCGGATGAATTGTTTTTGAAAGGCGATAGTTCTCGGTTGTCACTTGCCCTAACGTAGTAGATTTTTTTCACTTTGGCCCCACTCTGGACAAAACTTTTTCAGCCACGAACCATCACAAACGCCTCTAAAAGTGTCTACCCCTCAGCTGGATCTGCCTTAAATGCAGGAACCTTTGGAAGACGGGGTGTGGGCTGTGACATAGATTACAATCTGATTTCCGGTTCTCTTTGGGGTGCGAATTTAGCTAAAGGGATTGTGGGAATGGCGTCTTTGTATTTTTTTATTGAAAAATAGCAGAGGCCTCTAAGTTTGGTTGATCTGAGAGACGGTTGATCTGAGAGACGGTTGATATGCACATTGCTGTCGCCAACGACGAGATTTAGGGGATTTGATTGGGTCTTTCTTTGTGTGTGATGGTCGCATTTTAGATTTGTCAACAGTATTCGCAATGGGCTTGGCCGTAGTCGTCAAACTATTAGTCTCTCGAGGGCAAGTTAGCCCTTTTTCTCTTTTTAATAGTCTCGAACGATTGAATCGGTGTTCGCCAAATGGAAGGCGCAGAGTTGTTCTTTCGTGGAACCTCTTTTATCGGTCGATCGGATGCCGTTCTCTTTTTTGATGTTGATGAGATTTCAGTGATCATGGGGAACGAGGCTCCCTAACGACGACGTTAGCGTTGTTGCCTAGGTCGTTCGATCTCTTAATGTTGCTTTCCATTCCGACGATGTCTCCTTTGGTCTTGCGTTCATTTGTTGGCTCTAGTCCTATCTGGCTGCCGAGACATCTAAGGTGGAATCTTACAAAACGCAGATCTATGGGACCGAAATAATGGTTCGGATATGATTCAGAAACGGCATAGGCTCAAAAAATGGCAGTGGTAGGCATAGGACATGCGATTATTGATCTTTTCGTTCAAGCAGAGGGCGAACTAATCTCGGAATTAGGGTTAGATCCTGGTTCGATGACCTTGATCGATGATTCAACTTCTAGGGAAGTTTTGGCACATCTTTCTGTTCTGAAGGCTTCCTCTGGAGGCTCGGCGGCAAATACCCTGGCTGGGGTTTCGAGTCTTGGTGGTGCAACGTATTTTGTCGGTGCCCTTGGAAATGATCAGTTCGCTAATAACTATCGTGATGATCTAGAGGATGTAGGGATTGTATTTATCGACAATTCCTTGGACTTGGGCGCCTCCAATACCGGCCATTGCATTGTAATTGTAACTCCCGATGGGCAAAGGACGATGCTAACCCACCTTGGTGCCTCGATTCATGTTTTGGATTCAGTGCCCAACATTGACCTTGGCCACGATGCAATTGTCTGCTATGTGGAGGGCTATCTTCTGGATTCACCATCTGGTGGCCAGAATATCGAGGCCATGTTTTCGAAAGAAATAGCAGGGGTAGAGTACGCATTTTCACTTTCAGATCGAACCTTAGTCCAAAGACGCAAGCCCCAGATCTGGGAGCTGATTAAAGGCGGTGGAATCTCGATTTTATTTGGCAATGAAGATGAATTTCTTGAATTGTGCGATTCGAACGATCTATTAGGTGCCGTAGAGAAAGTCGGTGCTTATGTTGGCGAAGGAGCGATCACTCTTGGTGCTAAAGGTTCTTTTGTATTCTCTCGCGATCAAGAACCTATAGTAGTACCAGCGGCCCAAATAGAAGTAGTGGACACCACCGGAGCCGGCGATCTATTTGCTGCAGGCTACTTGTATGCTCGTGAAAAGGGGTACCCTTCTTACGAACGAGCAAGGATGGGTAATATCTGTGCTTCTGAGGTAATCTCACACTTTGGCGCTCGTCCGCTCGTGGAATTGAGTACTTTGGTGGCCAAGGCATTTTAGGTAACCCAGTCAATTCGTCACCATGGAAAGAGGCGCTGGCACCTGATACAGAGTGATCGGAGGTATTTTGATCTATCTGTATTAGGTATTGGCGGTCATGGATAGATCATTGCTATGAGGAGTTTTTGGATACTTCCTGGTGTGTAATGCTTACTGTATTCCCGAATTTAGAGCGCGCAAAACTAGAGTACTGTGGTTGTGAGTCATCTTGTAGCTAGAGATGCCGCTTCCAGATTGGTCATGGATGTGATGTTTTAGGTCTTGGTGGTCGAACCGCTTTACTTCGCCACTTCGACGCTAAATACCACGAGAAACCATGAGGCTCTAAAGGCGGCTAGTGTCGGTGTTGGCTCTAGGCGACTGCCTGGGTCATGGTAACTTCAAAACCTAGAGCTTCTATTCGGCTAGCTAGTTTCTTAGCTTGGATAGCTGGGTCACAACGACGATCAAAGTAGTCGGCTCCTGGGTCTACATACAAGGTGCCATTGGTGAGTAGATGCCATAAAGTATCTAATATGGAGTGGGCAACAGCGACTGGCGCTTTATTAGCTCCTCTGCGTTTAGTGATACGAAGATACTGGGTTAAATAGCTGGGTTGAGTAGTATGTGCCCTTCGTACGTGCGGCTGCTCTAGCCGCCTCAATCAAGATTCGTCTCAGCCATGGGACACCATGACGTGTACCAGCTGGCCTTTTCTTTACCAGCTGACTCATAACTCGCCGGTGCGACCCCAGCCCATGCACACAGGTGACTAAGAAGTTGGAAACCTCGACATGTCACCCCTGTTTCAGCGATGATCACCTGGGCCGTGGTCTGTGATGTACCGGGTATAGAACACAAGATGGCCACCGCTGGATTAAAATCCTCTAGACCATCACAGATCTCCTGGGTTAGCTCTGTGATGGTCTTATCACAGAAGTCAATGTGGGCGATGATCTTACCGACACAAAAGAGCGTGATGATCATCAAAGGTTCCAGCTAGTGCCTCTTCTAGCTGTGAGATCTTACTTCGCATCTCGGACTTGGCCATCTGGGCTAGGACCACAGGGTCACGTGTTCCTGAGATAAGTGCCTCGATGATCTCCCTCGACGATGCGCTCCATATAGCTGAAGCTACCGAGGTGATCTTGATGTTGAGCATCTTGGAACACCTTGCCTAGGCGTTGAATCTCCTTGGTAGGTGTGTCGACTTGGCTCTTGCGATAGCGGGTCAAGTCACGTAATGCACGAATCTCAGATGGAGGCACCATTGAAGGTCTCACCATCCCATGTCTTGCAACATCGCCTAGCCACTCAGCATCGGAGAGATCGGTCTTTCGTTCTGGTAGGTTCTTGGTGCGTTGGGCGTTACAGAGCCACAAGTCAATCCCTCCAAGGCGTAGTACACCGGCTTGGGGAAGATGTCGGTTGCCTCCATCGCTATCGTTGTTAGTTCTGCCTCGGATAAGAACGATGCCAATTGGACCAGACCTGCGGAGTGTCGTTGGAGTGGTTTTCTTGGTTAGCTCAATATCGGTGGAACCACCTATCCGAGTGTATGCCACCACCGTATCGCGGTGGATATCAAGACCAGCGACTCTGTCTCTAATCTGTTCCATTGTGCTAACCGCACTAATTGTTTATTAGTGGAGGTTGTAGGGATCAGGCCAAGGTAAAGCGGAATCTGGAGTACGTTCTCGTAGCGACATTCTTTGGTTCTCAACGGTCCACCACCAAACTGGTGACGCGCTCATGGCTGCAAGAAAGGACGGTGACTACTCCCGAGGGCCTTCATCGCTAGCATTACATGCTTCAGCGGTGTTCGCAACGTCATAAGAACTTATTCAGGTTGTTTTTCTTCTGGTCTTTGGCTCATCTCGATTTTGTAGTTCTCATAGATTCCTTGGAGTGCCACCATGGTTTGATCTTTTGAGAAGAAAATATGCGCGCCAGCCATTATCGCCTCCTGCTTGATCGGAGCAGTATTCGCGGTCGAAAATGCCACTAAAAGGGTCTTTGGGTGGTTTTTTGATATCTTTTTTATTGCACTCAAACCGTCGATGATAGGCATGCGGATGTCCGTCATGGCAATGTCAGGGGCGGTGCTATCGCACATCTCGATTAGTTCAGCACCATTCTTTGCGGCGCCAACGACAATCAATTGAGGATAGTTCGAAATGGCATGGATGAGGGCCTCTCGGTATTCGTCGGAATCGTCAGCAATTACTATGCGCATTTGTTGGAGTGCCTTCACGATAAAACTCTATTTGGACTATTCAAGTATTGTCGACGATTGGCATAACTGCCTGACGTTACTGCTATCGGCATGGTAGTCAAATATTACTATCTCATTTAAATCTTTCTATGCAATATGTGTTAGATAATCAAATGAGCGACTGATTGTTTGTGAATTTCTGGAGGCATGTAATTCTTGAGAACCAAAAGCGTAAATTATTCAAGTGCAAAAATTGTCCTAAACGATTAGTGGGCCATCAAGGTTAAAGGAGTTGCATTTAGAAACCGATTAACAGGTAGAGCATACAGATAATTTTTTTAGATGCCATAGTAGTTGCGTGGTGTTTTGACGTAGATGGATTTAGCGATGGTAGAAAGAGCGCTTTGTAAGGAGATCTGGGGAGGCAACTGTCGAGAGGTCGTACTGTATCCACTATTTCGATGTGTATATGGACACTCGCCAAGTAAATCGGATCTTCCCACGGCAAGCCATACTGTGGTTGTTGATTGGGATGGGGAAACTGCTACGGTGGACGTAGCCAATCTGATTCGGACGGTTCTAAGCCCTTTTATAGGTGAAAAATTAATCGCAAAGCTTCTTGAAAACTTGGAGATTGATGCGATATTGGCTCGGGATATAGCACAAGCTCCAAACCTACCCTTTGAGCGCTTCTTGGATTGTTTGAACTTTCGTCAAATTCCGCGCCGCTCGTTGGAGTTGATGGTACACGAGATGCTCTCTTTGCTGGAAGTATCTCCCAAGGTTTCATGGCTTAGCGGTTATTCTAAAAATGAAGTTCCAGATACTTTATGGGAGATAATTAGTAACGGAGAGAATGAAGCTGTAATTGGTCCGGTCCCTGACTCTGTTGCGGATTCTAACCTAGAAAAGCTTGCAGAACTTATCGGTGACCCTGTCTTTCACCACAGTCTGATCGTCGAGATTTGTAGGCGGTCGCTCCCTAAGACGCTCGCGGATGCGGCATATGAGCGATTTAGAGTCTCTCCTAATGTGGATAAATGGGATCTTAGAGAGTCTCATGAGCTGATTGTGGACACTTATGGAAGCTAGTTTGAAAGTACAGGAGCGACATTTGTGAGAGTTCCATCGCCTAGCAGTGGAATGGTAGCCCTAAAGGAGATGAACGTTCCCTTTAGATCACCCATTGACTCTATTATTTCGACGAGAGTCATCTCTGGCGCGTTATCTCTGTCTTCTTCGATCGGATGTTTCGTGGCGATATTCCACTGTATCTGCCTCTCGAAGAGCGTCTCCTTTCTGAGATCTTTTTCGGTTTTGAAGATCAGTTGCATCGACAGCTGGCCTCCTATCGATTCGATCGAATCTACCAAAAGCGGTATGCCGAGGTGGCCGGCTTGACTATGGCGCCGCGGTCCATTTCCAATTAGATGTTGAGCCATACTCTTCAAGTTAGCTATATCAGGTTCGCTAACTTGATTTACCGAATGAATAGTCATTTCTGATTTAGAGGCAACTACTGAAAGGTCAATTGGACCTCCACGCGATCCTTTTAGGGCGTTGGATGCAAACTCTTGGACGCACCTAAATCCCAAAAGCAAGGTGGGCTCAGAGTGAGAGTCGCGATTTTTTAGTTCGGAGAGTTCGACGACGGCGTTGATTCTCGATTCGGTCCCAAGCTCTAGAGACGAAATATGCTCTTTAACTGCTTGCTCAAAGTCGGATCGAGCAAGCCCGGGGGGATAGAGAGTGGCGATCATATTTCGCATCCACTCTGTCGCTCGATCAATCAAGGAGACTACGGGATCGCTAGATAATTGTTCGACGCCGTATCCTCCCATTTGAAGACGTAGCTTCGCCGCAGCTAAGAGCTGAAGTGGATTGTCATGGATTGCTTCGGCTACCTCGCGACGCTCTCTAAATTGAGCGTCGAGAAGTGCTGTTTTTCGTTGAATGTCGAGCTCCTTGAGAATCCCTTGGCGCATTGATTCGATTGAGTTAGATAGTGACTCGATCTCTCGTACTCCATGAAGTGATACAGGGGTTGAGAGGTTACCGTTGGCCACTGTGTCGGCTTCGCTCTGGAGTTTTCGCATGGGTGTGATGATCATCAGCCAGAACATCGTTCCCAGGGTAAGAATAATTACCAGTGAAACGATTGCCGCTACCGCAACTGTGGTGCGGAGGTCGTCTAATGCAACAGTTGCAGCATTCCGCAGAGTATCTTCTGTTGTGATAGTCGATGAATTTAGTGTGGCAATTCTGTTTCTTAGGGCATCAAAAGTTGCTTGATCGGATTGAAGGCTGGCCTGTATCGCCGACTTTAATCCCGATTCTTCGAGAGAAGGTACAATTTCATGGAGCGTAGCGGAGATTTCCCATGATGTTCCAGCGAGTTGAACCGCATGCAATTGTTTGTCCAAAAGACCATAGGGGCCAAGCGCCGAGTCAAGGATCTTATAAGCTGCAGTCACCTGTTTTGTTCCCGAGACAAAAGGGGCTAAAAATGAAGTATCCCCAGTAAGCACATAGCCACGCAAACCAGTCTCTTGGTTTAAGTATCCGATTAGAAGCTGAGCCTCGGCGTTTTCAGCTGGATGGAAAAACTTCAGCGATGAGTTGGCGACATTTGCTTCGTTTGAGACGGCGGCAAAGATTGCACTTGCATTTACTAATGCGGCTACGCTCAGCAGGAGTCCCGCAAGGAGAAATATCGCAGAAAAAGAAAGTCGTGATCGTTTTATTCTAACTTTGGTGATCATCGAAGTTACTTCCTTGGGTAATGAAGAGTGGGCGATTGAGTTTCGCATGGACCTAATTTGTATGTCGGTCGTCTCGAGCTAAGTCAAGGTGCGAATTGACAGAGATCTCTTATGTGACCTTCAATGTTTGTGTATAGTTGTGTTGTTTAGGTCGTCAATTTGATACTATCTCTCGCGAACTTTAACCTTTGTAGTCATTTTGACTATTCCGCAGAAGTTTTCGGCTTTTTATGCAGTTATTGGTTTTATACTCCAAGTCTAAAGCACCATTAGTTGTAGGGATATGTTTGATCGGGTGCGATTTGAATATGGTATCGCGGCTTCGGGGGAGTGCGACTGGCGGTGCCGTATGTTGTTGGTGACTTTAGGTTTTTTGGGGGCGGGCGTTACAGCACTCTTATTTTGGGCTCAAAGCCTATCCTAATCAAGTGATTTGACGATGACTTTATAGTCTTTGAAATTAGGAAGTAAATTCGAAGACTTCTCCTCAGAGTTTTTGTCAGGTTGCTCTAAAAACTTTTCACAGACGTCAATTTTGCAAACAGCGATCGACGATGACCAGATGGGCTATGTTTACGGAGGCCTTTATTGATACTAGGTGAATCCATTCAGATATTGATCGTAGAAGACCACACGGTCTTTGCTGAAACTATGTCGATGGCACTTTCGGCACAGTCTGATATGAATGTGGTAGGTGTGGCTAAAGATGGCTCAGAGGCAGCCTCGATGTTGAGAAGTTATCATTGCGATGTGGTTCTTATGGACATGCGCCTCGGTGAAGACGAAGGACTGGATGTTATTGAACGCCTTAGGCTGCTGAATGGCGAAGTGGCCATACTCGTTTTAACTGCTGTTAGAGATGCTCGTAGCGCTGCATTTGCAGTCTCGCATGGCGCTGCGGGATTCTTGACTAAGGATATGCCCCTGAGCGACGTCATCCGTGGTATCCGCGACTCCGTTAGAGGGCGATCCGTAATGGAGCCTTCGATGGCTACTGAGGTTTTGAGTATCCTGTCGGGGCGGCGTCAGCGCGTTGGTGATAATTTGACCAAGAGAGAGATCGAAGTCCTTCACATGTTAGATGCTGGTAATTCGGCTGCGGAAATTGCTGGATCTTTGAATATCTCTTTAAATACAGCTAGAAATCATATCGCAAGGATAATCTCCAAGTTGGAGTGTCATTCGATGCTCGAGGCCGTTTCTACTGCGCGCAGAGAGGGAATAATCGACTAGGCCGCTTTGAATAAGGTGTTTGGTTGAAATGGTTATTTGATGAAGTTGGGATCTGCAAGTTTGATCTAGCATGGTAGCGGTGTAACTTCCAAGACCAAAGGCAAAGATGGCTAATAAGTGGCTAGAACAACGTGTTATAGGCTACGCTCACCAAGGTGGAGCTTTCGAGGCGCCGGCCTCGACCTTTTACGCAATGGACAATGCAATAAAATTGGGTATGACTGGGCTGGAATTAGATATCCACAGAAGCGCTGATGGCGTTTTGATAGTTATGCACGATGAAAGTGTTGATAGAACTTCTTCAGGGGAGGGTCGAGTCTCGGATCTAACTTGGGAAGAGCTCTCAGCCCTAGATAACAGTTACTGGTTTGTCCCCGACTCAATGGAGGCAAATAGCGTTGGTCATCCACCTAAAGACTATGTCTATAGAGGTCTTGCGCCCGAGAATCCGGAATTCGGAATTGCTCTATTTTCGGAGATTCTGGAGCGATACAAAGATGTTTATATCAATGTCGACATAAAACAAGCCTCTCCAAATTCGCTTCCCTACGAGACGCAGGTAGTCGACGAGATCGTTGCTGGTGGAGCAATCGATCGAGTCATGGTTGCCTCCTTTAGGGATTCCTCTCTTTTTGCAGTTCGAAAGTATAACTCTGAAATATCCACATCGGCGGGGCCGGGTGAAGTTTCGGAGTTTTATTTTGCGCTTTTGAATTCATTCAAAAGCGCAGTTGCAGTAGCACTTGCGGTGCCCTATGTCGCTTTCCAGATTCCGCACTTTTACGGCGAGATTGAACTTGCTACCAAGGAATTCATCGATGCAGCACATGCAGCGGACAAGGCGGTGCATGTTTGGACAATTAATGATCCTGCGGAGGTAGAACTTCTTCTCGAGAGAGGCGCGGATGGGATTATTTCGGATTGCCCGAGCGTTGTGAGCAAAGTTATACCAAGGAAGTGATCTCTTGGCGGCTGATCCTATTGCGAGCAATAGTTAGCTTGGGTTGAAGTCGATTGAATTGACATTTTTAATTTCTGTTTTTCTTTGTTCATGGTTGGCCCATGACCTAGGCAGAATCATATTTGGTGCCTTGTGCAGAACAAGGTTTTTGGCAATTTGCCTCGTTTTTCAGGAAGAAATAATCAAGTGAGAGTACTGATAGCGATGTCGGGTGGGGTTGACTCTTCCGTTGCTGCGTTGATGATGAAAAATGCGGGACATGAAGTTGTTGGCGCCACAATGAAGTTGTGGGGTGGAGTTAGCGATTCGGGTTGTTGCTCTGTCTCGGATGTGGCAGACGCGCGAATGGTGGCTGGACGAATTGGAATAGACCACCATGTCTTTAATTTTACAGAAGAGTTTGAATCTAATGTAGTTGACCACTACGTTAAGTCTTATTCAAGTGGATTGACTCCAAATCCTTGCATAGAGTGTAACCGGAAGATTAAATTTGACTTATTTATCGATCGAGCGCTACGTCTTGGATTCGATATGGTGGCAACTGGCCATTATGCAAGGGTAGAGGAACGAGTAGACGGATTTCATCTTTTGCGCGGTATCGATCCGAAAAAGGATCAATCCTATGTGATCTCTATGCTAAATCAACAGCGCTTAGGTCGATTGATTCTTCCGATTGGAGATTTTCCTAAAGAGCAGGTTCGAGAGATTGCTAAGGATGCTGGTCTTATCACGGCTAGTAAGCCTGACTCCCAAGATGTCTGTTTTATTGCCTCCACCACTTCAAGAGTTGAGTTTCTCTCTAAGCGAACAGCTGTCCATGAAGGTGTAATTGTCGACTCAGATACTGGGAGCGAACTCGGTAAGGTTGAAGCTATTGAGACAGTGACGATTGGGCAGCGGCGGGGATTGGGAACCGTGGGCGACTCGAAACGTCGATACGTGATAGAGGTGCGTAACGACGAGCGAAAGATCGTCATGGGGACGCTTGATGATACCTACGCGTCGATGCTTCACTTTGGAGATCTTGCCACGACTCTAGGGCCAATCGAGGAGGGATCTCATGTGATGATTCAGACTTCTTCGCACGGTTACGTTAAAGGCGGCACCTTTTGGTTTGATAGGGTAGAGCTAGATGAACCCATTCGTAAGGTCGCCCCCGGTCAAACGGTCGCCTTTTATAGGGATGATGAGGTGTTGGGAAGTGGGGTTGTGAGATGAGGCTGGGTCAGTAAATTTCTCTTTTTACCTCTTCTTTGGGGTGCGCCGAGGCAAATACTGTCACCACTTTTCCACTGCTACCAACTTTGCCATAGGGATTTTTGAAATTAGGCAATTTGTCAGTCTGATATCGGATTGGATTTGCCAGTGGCTAACCAAAGTGGGTTAGTTCCAAAGTGGGTTTGTCAAGCGCAATGAGTTTTTATGGCAATCTGGCTCGATTCGGATGCAGATTTTTTGAGATAATGATCTAGTAGTTGATCTATTTTTATTTGGACCTAGGAGCAGATGCAATGAACTTCGAAGCCGCAGATGAGATCGAGGCGTCTTTGTTGATGAGGCGTCTTGAGTCTCAAATTCGCCAATGGGATCTTTCCTACTACGTTTTAGACACCAGCATGGTTTCGGACTATGACTACGATCTAGCGTTTTCTCAGCTTCGAGATCTAGAGGAGAGGTTCCCGCTGCTTCGAAGCGATACCTCTCCGACTGCGAAAGTTTCAGGTCTGGCTCACGAGCTCTTTAGATCGGTTACTCATGCGATTCCAATGCAAAGTTTGGACAACGTCTTTTCGATCGAGGAGCTCGGTGGCTGGGTAGAAAGAACCCTCAAAACACTTCGAGAGGTCGATGAAACTAAGAGCCCGAAGTTTTGCTTTGAGTTGAAGATAGATGGTCTAGCAATGGCACTTTCCTATCGGCAAGGTGTCTTGGTAAAAGCAGCGACCCGGGGCGATGGGACGATGGGGGAGGATGTCACTGCAAATGTTTTGACTATCGATGCAATCCCAAAGACGCTTGGACCCCACAGGAATGATATAGATCTTGAAGTGCGTGGTGAGATTTACATGCCATTATCTTCTTTTGATCACCATAACGAGATGGCGCTAAAGGCTAGATCGGATGAATCTCTCTCGCCAAGTGAGAAGCCCAAAGTCTTTGCCAATCCAAGGAATGCCGCAGCGGGCTCCCTAAGAGTCAAAGATCCCAGGGTAACCAGAAGCCGCAATTTGAGTTTTTTTGCCTACCAAATTGCTTACTCATCGAACGCCCACTTTGAAAGTCATTTCGATTCTCTTGGATATCTGAGAGAACTTGGATTTCCTACAAATCCCAATACGACTAGAGCTAAAGATTTAGAAGAGATTGCCCAACTCATAACTCGATGGTCAAGTGGTCGTGAAACAATAGATTACGAGATCGATGGTGCAGTCTTGAAGATCGATTCTATCGAGGATCGAGAACTGCTTGGATCAACTTCAAGGGCACCTCGTTGGGCTATCGCTTATAAGTACCCACCAGTGGAACGCCATACAAAATTGGAGCGCATCCTTGTCTCGATTGGAAAGACCGGTCGCGCCACCCCTTTTGCGCAACTGCAGCCCGTGGTGGTTGGAGGGTCGGAGGTAGGATTAGCAACCTTGCACAACGAAGATCAGGTCGTACTAAAGGACCTGCGCGAAGGTGATACGGTAATTGTACGCAAGGCTGGCGACGTCATACCCGAGGTCTTGGGAGTGGTTCTAAGCGAGAGAGCTGCAGGTTCTTCTCCTTGGAAGTTTCCAGAGCTTTGCCCGGAATGCGGGGGTGAGCTCGTTCGCTATGAGACAGAGGTGGATCGTTACTGCACGAATTATCTTTGTCCAGCTCAGGCTGTAGCACGCATGACGCACTTTGCTTCTCGGTCTGGGATGGATATCGAGGGCCTTGGGGAGTCGATAATCTCGCGACTTTATCGACAAGGACTTCTACTAGATGTATCTGATATCTATCGTCTGACAGCTAGGCAACTTCTGTCACTGGAGCGATTTGGCGAAAAGAGTGCAAGTGCACTGATAGATTCGATTGAAAAGTCAAAGGAACCGCCCCTTGCAAGGTTCTTGGTTTCGCTAACAATTCGCCATGTTGGCCAGGTGGCCAGTGAGGCCCTTGCTGACTATTTTGGCAGCTTGGAGAAGCTGCGAGGGGCTAGGGCATCGGAGATTTCTACGATTGAAGGAATCGGACCCACCATAGCCGCGGGAGTTGAATCTTATTTTAATGATCCGCGACAGCAGGGGCTCCTTGATTCATTGATTGAACTGGGGGTGCGACCAAGGTCAACGCAAAGGCCATCGAACCAAGCTACCTCCTCCTCGAGCTCTGGTCCTTTTGCCAATCGTGTCTTTGTGGTGAGTGGAACTTTACGGGGTTTTAGCCGGGAGGAGGCTGAACAAGCAATAAAATTTGGTGGCGGTAAGGCGGTCTCAAGCGTCTCGAAAAAAACCACAGCTCTCATAGTTGGTGCTGACCCGGGAGCATCTAAGGTCTCCAAAGCACGTGAACTGAATATACCCGTGATGGATGAAGATTTCTTCGTGGCGTTGCTTAATGGCGAACAATTGCTTTGGGACCTATAATAGAACTTTAGATATTTTGCTTATCGCTAAATCCCCCCTTATTTTGGTGAATTCCATCTAGAATCATCAAGGAATTGGCTTTTATGTGTCAAATTTTTTTCAAGAGGTTATCGATCTAGATGGTTGCGTTTGAAGCGGCTAAGTGAGCACATTGGTGCGGTTCTTTTAGATAGGTATGTACTGGTCGATTTAGTCGGCCAAGGTGGGTCAGGAGTGGTTTATGCCGCTAAGGACCTAACCTTAGGTCGCCGGGTCGCCGTTAAGCTTTTGCATGAAGGTTTGAGCTCGGATGCTGCCTTTATAAAGCGATTTCACGCTGAAGCCAAGGCAGCAGCTTCCTTGAATCATCCCAGTATCGTTAGAGTCTTTGACTCTGGCGAAGAGCATGGCGCTCCTTTTTTAGTCTTTGAATTTTTAGGTGGCGGCACTCTTAGGGATTATTTGGACTCGGGAGTCCAACTTTCAATCCCGCAAGCCGCTCGAATTTCGCTTGAGATTGCCCAAGCGTTGGCTTATGCCCATAATCGGGGATATGTTCATCGTGACATAAAACCCTCAAACCTGCTCTTTGACGATGAAGGCAGAATAAGAGTCGCCGACTTTGGAATAGCTCGAGCCTTAGCTGAGGCTGCATGGACTGAACCAGTTGGAGTGGTCATTGGAACCGCGAGGTATGCCTCTCCAGAGCAGGCTCGAGGAGAGCAATGTTTTCAAGAGGGGGATATCTATTCTTTTGCTCTTGTGATTATTGAAGCGATAACAGGAGAACTTCCTTTTTTGTCGGATACCACCTTTGCTACGGTTATGGCAAGGACCAAGGAAAGTATCGTCGTTCCGGATTCGCTTGGTCCATTGCGCAATCTCGTCAGCGAGATGGGTTCTTTGGGCGTCAAGGATCGCCCATCTGCAGCTTCAGTAGTTGAGCGATTGGCGGTTATCGCCAGAGAACTTCCAATACCAGATCCGCTTGATTTGACGTCTTGGACGCCATCAAAGAATGCTTTTGACCCGCCTACTACTGTTTCGCGTATACCACCTGTCATTGTGCCTAGTAGCGCTGTTGGAATTGACCTTGAGGGGGCATTAAACCCAGAACATGGCGTTTTGGATTCTAAATTTGTGCCGCCGAGTCCATCTAACGATTTTTTGAGGTCCGTGGAGTTAGCGAATGCTAAAGGTGAGTTTTTCGATCAAGATGAGCACCTTCTAATTCCAGAAGAAACCACGCTAGCTTTGAGTGGGACAAGCGCGAAAACTTCTAATGCTCCAGTGGACCAAAAGGCTCATTCTGATAGTGAGAGTGGTCTAGGGGAACTGCATTGGTTTGAAGCGCTACAAGCCGATGCGGATAGTACCTTAACCGTTGGTCAAGTCGGGGCTGTAGCGGGTCAAACTTTAATTGAATCAAACCAAGAAACGAGAGGCCCTAGAGAGGACTCTCAGTCCGACGGGGTAAAGGTATCGAAAAGGCTCAAGAAATCGAAGGGTGAAGGAAGTGATGCCACGGAATCGTCGCAAAAGCGTCGTTCGGTTTTCAAGCGCAGTGCTGTTTTGCTTGGCATCCTCGCGCTTGTTGTGGCGGTGCTAATCGTAGCTATAAGCGCTCTCTCTTCTCCGGCAAAGTTTTCCATTCCAAATGTCATTGGCAAGGCTGCATCTGTGGCTCAAGGCAGTATTACTAAAGCGGGCGGCGTGGCATCTACTTCTGCCTCGGTTTATGACCCCTCTATCCCAAAGGGCGACGTGGTATCTCAATTTCCATCGCCTGGGTCTCTGGTTGTAAAAGGTGTCAAGGTAAATCTCACCATTTCGCTGGGGCCACCTTTGGTAGCAGTTCCAAATGTAGTAGGTGATCCGCTTCAGAGTTCTATTGATACACTCACCTCTAACCATTTGAGCTACACCACCTCTAGCTCGTATTCTGAAACCGTCCCTACGGGTGATGTTATCTCCCAATCTATTACCGGAACCAAGGTCGTACAAGGTTCTAAGGTGGCACTTGTAATTTCAAAAGGTCCGGTGCCGCGTATTGTGCCGAACTTGGTTGGGCAAAGCCTTGCGGCGGCAAAGTCGACACTTGGAAGTCAGGGTCTCAACTTGACATCCCAGGTGGCCTATTCGAATTCGGTCCCATCGGGTTCAATAATTTCACAGAATATTCCAGCGGGCAATAGCGTCGCAAGGGGCAGTACGCTTTCGGTTGTGGTCTCACAGGGTCCACACTTAGTTAGTGTCCCTGATTTGACAGGAATGACACTTTCGCAAGCTCAGGCAGCGCTAGCCGGCGTCGGATTGAGCGTTGGTTCGGTATATGCGCCCAAGGGAAGTATCGTTATAATTCTTCAGAATCCGCTGGCTAGCACCTCGGTGCTTTATGGGTCAACCGTCGATATCTATGGAATCAAGATGTGAACTAAGTCCATTACCGTAACTTTTTAACGACGAAGACAAAAAGTGGGGCTATTTGCCGAGTCTATGGTCGCACTTTTGGAAGTGGGCCGTTTTGTAGATGCTCTATTCGCGTTGGTTGCTGGTGATGGCTTAGTTGGATCTTTGGATTTAGGTGGTCTTTCTTGTTTTGATCAGCTTGGCGATGGGTTAGATTGCAAAGCTTTGCCACTTATGCAATTTTTTTATTTGGAAATCGCAAGTGGTGGTTCTTTGTCCGCCAAAATATCTATAGTTGCAAAGTGAACTCCATGTATAACCGCTAAATCTTCCAAATTAATCGTTCCTCCAGTTGGAAGCAGATCTCGCCTTCGGAAAGGGTGTTGAAAAAGCCCCCGGTGGAATGAGTGGTGACTATTTCTTTTAGGGCGGTCTTTCGTTTTTTAGACGGTTTTTCCGTATCGATGGAATCGCAGGGGTATCGTAAACTTGGTACTGACCATCGGGGGAGTAATTCTCCTCGTTTTGACTGGCTTGATATTCTTTGGGCTTCATATGCCAAAGAATATAGTGCCGACAATATTTGCTCTTGTGTTGGTCACGCTTGCGGTCTACTCGGTCGGTGCCTTGATCGCAGCTTTGGCGCGAACCGAACGTCAGGCGATAGCCATCGCCAATTTAGTTTACTTCCCGGTTATTTTTCTCTCGGGAGCGACAATTCCATTGGTTATCTTTCCACCGATAATGATAAAAATCGTAAACATTTGGCCAACCCGTTAGAGAGTGACCTCCCGGGCCAATCTGATATCCTGTTGCGTTTTCACTCGGGTGAATCAAGGATGCTCCGATAGTTACGGTGCAGCGGGTAGAGATAGACGTCCTTGACAGAGAGAGCGTATTGGTTGTAGCGATCAAGTTTGCCCCGACCTTTGGTTTGCCCGACACGGATCCAGTTCGCCGCCTTGTAGCTCGCTCCGGTGAACCTGGCAGACTCCACGAAGGTCTCCAAGAGTACAGGTTGGTACCCGTAGGCGAGTAGCCAGTCGCCAGGGGGAGGCGGCGAGCGACACGGGAGAGGATGTATGAGGCGAGGTTCACAACACGTACCTGAGGAAGAATGAGAAACCTCGCGTTGCCAACCACAAGGTGCAGCCGTGTCTCGCGGGTCGCTTTGTCCCAGCCGATATAGTTATCGCGTGGTGCGCAGCTCCATGGCGAGGCAGCGAAGCCGATCGCAGCGATAGTTCCAGAGGAGCTCTCGATGAGATAGCGCCCCTCAGCACCGGCAAAGGTGGTGTAGCCGAGGTAGTGGTAGCTTGCAATGAGGTTTCGCCAGCGCTGCTTTTGGGCTTTGGTATCTGCTATGGCGAACTTGATTGGACAGAGATCGTCGAGCGATTCAGGATAGGCAAAGGGTAGCTCAGCGATTGGCTTTGCGTAGCGGGTGATGAGTCCGTTGCCGTTGCCATGCAGTGGCTTGGGCAAGGTGACGAGTCCGTCTCTGTCCATACGCAACAATGCAACGCGCGCCGACATGTCCTTCTTGCGCCCGTCGAGACGATACCAGCCAAGCGCCTCGCAGACTGCGTCAGCAATTGCCTGTCTTGTCGGGTACACAGCGATCAGGTTGGAGATGACCTCAAGGTCTGCTTGGGAGAAGTCCCGCCCACAGTAGCGCAGTGTTTCACTCATGGCATTGGACCAGGTGGCGACATGCGCCACTCAACAAGATCAGTCTCGCTCGCAACCCAGGGGAAGAACCGCTCCAGCGCGGCGGGATTCGGGGCCCTTCCCCCAGCGGCGGCACATTCTTGTAGGTAGGCGATGAGATAGGCGAGTGGGTTGCACCCAGCACGCTGGGCGGTGGCGGTAATGGTCCAGATCCGCGCGGCCAGGGTGGCTGCCCATATTGAACCGGATCCATAGCAGTTCTTGCGTATTACTGCCGGGTTGCGAAGTACAGCCTCTGCTGGGTTGTTATCGAGTGGCAACTCGGGAAACTCTTCATGACGGCAAAGGCCTTCCCATTCACGATCCAGTGTTGCGAGCACCTTTATGGCCCCAGGGTGAAGCGTCGGATCGCAAGCCTCAGCCTTTCTGGCAGTATCCATTGCTCTGATGATCCTGGTAAAGTCCTCCTCAGCGCGTAAGCGCCCGGTAGTTCCCGTCTCAAGTGCTTGGCGTGCATGATGTGCTACATAAAGCGACCCGATGCGAGCGAGCCATGAAGTAGTCCAACTCCGCAGCTCTTGATGCGCATCGCTAGCGCGGATGAAGTAGCGCCTGATGTGTGCCCAACACCACAACGGGTCTACTCCCTCAAGTGCACCAAGGGACTGGTAGACACTGTAAAAGTCTGAGCTTATCAGGAGCTGTCGGCCAGGTTCGAGCGAACCCGCATCTATATCGATACCCAAATGCTCGGCTACCACTCTCGTCGAGCATTTGGGATCGATCAAGAACACCACGGTGTCGGGACCGAGGAAGGTCCACAGCCACCAGCGGTTGCCCGCTTTGTCAGCTACCGCCTCGAACACCTTCCAGGATGTCTCGTCGATGTGCAGATGCGCCGACTTTGCGTTCCTCTCCCTAATCGCTGCGTCAAGTTGCTCAAGTAGGTCCGAAAGCGCCTTGAGCGCTCCTGTCAAGGTGCCTTTTGAAACCTCGAACCCGTCATTTGAGAGAGCTGCGACGATGCGTTCCAAGGGACGCCCGATCACGTACTTCTCCACTACCAAGCGGCCCAGGAACCCTGAGGTGAACATTCCCTTGGGGATTGGCTTGGCCGGGACCGGTGCGACGAGCATGCCCCGAGTCTGACACTTGCAGGTGCGCCGGTAGGTAGGGCGGCGATGTCGGTGTCGCACGATGTGTACTTGCCAGTCGATCTGGTAGGGGGTCTCTTCGCCGAAGGCGGCATAAGGTGCCCCGCAACCCGAACAGATTCGCTCGTTGTCTGGTACGTCGTGGATCACTTCGACGGTTTCAAGGGCCGAGTAGTCCCGTCGGCCATGCCCTGGACTCTCTGGTTGTTGACCACGGGGGCGTTTCTCACCTGTGATATCGTCTTTGCCTCTTCTAGGCTCGACTGGCTTACTCTTCTCCTACGAGGTGCCAAAGACTGTAAACAGCGGAATTAAATTGACCCACATCAGCGATAAAAATTGACCCACCCAACAGACAATACTCTTGAGTGAATTATCCAATTTCACGAAGGAGTTTTACATGCTGGAGGGTAGGCCACTTATGAACATATTTGATTTGAAGCAACAAGGTCTCAGTTACCGAGAAATTGCCCGAGAAACTGGACATTCAAGAAACACCGTACATAAATATCTAAGAGACGGAGCAAGTTCTAAACCAATCGAGACAAAGCCACAACGAAACTCAAAACTCGATCCCTATAAGTCTGAGGTCGATCGACTTGTATCTGAAGGACTTCTGAGCGTTCCGGCAATCATGTCAAGAATTGTTCCACTGGGTTATACCGGTAAAGAAAGTATCTTGAGAACCCATTGCGTAACGTTACAGAACTATCTCAGCTGAGAACTGAACAGAGAGGAGAACCCATTGCGTAACGTTACGGAACTACCTATCTCAAAGATCTGCGAGAGACAGGGGTGTGATCAAATACTTCCGGAAGATTGCATTGAGGTTGCCCATAAATAATGGACACATTGACTACGCCGCCTTGGCGGACTCCAATAATGTTAGTTCATAACCAACTGGTGAGACGTTACCGATCTTCGAGTACCGCCTTTTATGGTTATAAAAGTCCATGTAACTCCTAATCCCAGCCCTCAATTCGGACATACCTTCAAATACGTGCCGGTAAAAGTACTCGTGTTTGAAGATCGACCAGAACGATTCAGCTGTTGCATGGTCGTAGCAAGATCCAGTTTTACCCATTGACCGGATAATGCCATTCTGTTCACGGAGTTCCACGACGCGACGATCGGTGAATTGGCTCCCGCGATCGGTATGGAAAATTGCGCCTTGGATATCGTCTCCCCTGAGGGAGATTGCCTGCTGGAGTGCTTCAATGACAAGGCTTGTCCTCATGTGGCGATCGACAGAATATCCAAGCACCCTGCCGGAGTGCTCATCACGAATAGCACAAAGGTAGGCAAATCCCTCTCCAACTCGCAAATAAGTGATATCCGAGGTAAGAACGGCATTTAGATATCCCTTGTCGAAGTCACGTTCGACGAGGTCACTGGGATAACAAGCCTTTGGATCAGCGGTAGTGGTTTTGACTTTGAATGATCTGGGGGATATACCCTCTATTCCAAGATCTCTCATCCGAGTTGCAAC
>NZ_JXYS01000094.1 GCF_000949295.1 Acidithrix ferrooxidans | reverse complement strand
TCGATTCCTGGGTCGATTCCTGGGTCGATTCCTGGGTCGATTCCTGGGTCGATTCCTGGGTCGATTCCTGGGTCGATTCCTGGGTCGATTCCTGGGTCGATTCCAAAAGGAAGAGAACTCAAAAACCAAAGTAAGAACGATGCAATTTAGGCGATGCATCCATTCGGTCCTCTTGAAGCCAGAAAGACTTCCAAAAATACATTACAGCTCGAAAACAACCGATTAAATCTAAGTCATTCGAAAGCCCATTTAATCAAGGTTTCGCATATGAAATTGTATAAAATACCAAAGGATTGATAGGGCCAAAAATTCCTGAGTTGACATCCAGGCTTCTACCGGGATCCATTCCTGATGCCCGCAATGCCATTAATCTAATTTGCGATTGATCATTGAAGTGATAATTAAGTTAGCACCCGCGATTTATCACATTATCTCGCTGAAGCAATAGCAATATTTATCAACCTTTTAAGAAAACGAGTCTTCAGATCGATATACAGCAACCTGTTCCGACAAACCTACTGATGTGAGTTAATTATTAATCTGCATAAATTAACCTGAAGAGGATAATTATTAATCTACTTCTCTGGTGATAATGGGGCAATTGCCAGGACCCAAAACCAGATAGGTTACTCAGCAAATCAATACACAGACGCACTGCGAGCGTTAGTGGGATCTGAAATCCTCGATCAAAAAAACGAGATTTCCTTGAGATCACAAAAATCCCACCCATAATATCATTCGGTACCTAAATGGCAGGTAGCCAATCAACAATTTTATGCCGCCAATTAGTAGAGCTTCGAACTTGATGGCGATCTGTGCCAAATTGGGCTATCCAAATTAGGCTATCCAAATTGGGCTATAAAGTCCTTGATTGACCACCAGGATTGTACAAATCTAATCACACGTTCATCCTAGGCCGAGCGCGACGGATACAAATAAATCTTTGAAATCTAAATAGTTGCCCATGGTCGAAATATTTTTTAGAGCAAGGAAAAGAGATGTGTTCCCTTGAAATATTTCATACGACAATCCAATTTTTGCTTTTAAAAGAACGAGCAGAGCTCTCGATCTCCACACCTTCATAATTCTTTATAGTCTGCGCCTTTGTTAGAGGAATTTATGAAAAGGTTCAAATAACGCTTTATCACTTCATTAATTTGTGAGGAATAAATATCTTAAATACCCGATGTCATAAGCCAGAAACCATAACGAAATGCGTTGAATAATTCACCAAGTAATCTTATGCCGGCAGATCTAGCACTGGTTTATTCCAAGATCTAGTCATTGTAGTAGAAGATAAAACGGCGAATATCAACCGTCCACAAACACCTCTGACCAAGAATTAACACACGAAATCTACAAAGTTAATCCAAAATCCCTGACCACTTCGAGCAAACAAAACTAAGGCACGCCAAGGGGACAACTAACGATCAGCTATGGTTGTCTTCGCGCGCGGTCTATAAACCGATGGTCATCGGTAGACCATGCGAGCAAGCATGTGAATATCAAAAGTTTACGACTGCTCTTTACTGCACCTTTGAGTTAACTTCAATAGAGCCCTAGGCTATAGGCGATGACTGAGTTGAACAACCAATGTGATGTTTTGATAATTGGAGCAGGCCCTAGCGGGGCAAGTGCTGCTTATTGGCTCTCTAAATACGGGGTCTCTGTAGTAGTCCTAGAGAAGAAGACGTTTCCAAGAGAAAAGACCTGCGGAGACGGCCTTACTCCACGTTCTGTCTTTCAGCTCGAAGCAATGGGAATGGGGGACTTTCTTGAAACCACCCATCGCTATGACGGTCTGCGAGCTGTAGCGTTAAAAAAAGAGATGGAACTCTCATGGCCAGATCATCCAGACCTTCCATCATATGGATATGTTGTGACTCGCTTTCGACTGGACGAAGCAGTTGCGAAGAATGCGGAAAATGCTGGAGCAACAATTCTCCAAGGTCATGAAGCCGTATCGATTGAAAGAGATCCAAATGGTAAGGTAACAGCTGTCGAGGCATACGACAAAGCCTCATCCACTACAGTTTCATTTCACCCTAAATATCTACTTGTTGGAGATGGATCCAACTCACGAATAGGGAGGTTACTCGGGGCAAAAAGAGATAGATCGCTCCCTATGGGCTTAGCGTTACGGGGATACTTCTCATCGCCACTCTCGGGTGATCCATTCATCGAATCCCACCTCGACATAAGAACAAAAGAAGGGGAGATACTCCCCGGATACGGATGGATCTTCCCACTTGGAGATGGAAGAGTAAATGTAGGAATCGGCCTTCTTTCCACTTTAGGCAAGTGGAAAGATGTCAACACCACCAAAGTTATGGAAGCCTTCGTCGAAAACGCACCCAAACGATGGGGTCTTTCCCTTGATGATCCGATCTATGTCGGCACGGGCGGAAAACTTCCGATGGGGCTATCGGTTAGTCCACGAGTTGGCTCAAACTTCATCTTAATAGGAGATGCAAGCGGAACAATTAACCCAATGAATGGTGAAGGAATAGCATACGGCTATGAGACTGGACGTCTGGCGGCCGGAGTGATATTTGATGCATTATCTTTAGATGATCCTTCCATTTTATCGCGTTACGAACGTAGCCTTGAATCAATATATGGGAATTACTACAGGGTCGCCAGAGCTTTCGTAGGCCTAATAGGACACCCAACCATTATGCGAGCTAGCGTTGGTCTTGGAATGAACTCTAAGAGCATCATGACCCCTATCGTACGAATTATGGCAAACCTTATGCGACCAAACCACATCGGAACTCCGGAGGCGCTCTATCAGCTTGGCCTTGGCGCAGTCAAGACCAAAGATCTCATCTGGAGGCCAGTATCCAAAAACCGCGCCAAATTCATGAAATTAATTCAGATACCAAAGCGACCTTCCGTAAAAACAGATAACTAACGCCTAGGCCTCGGACGATTATCGAATGAGACACTTCGATAATCGTCCACTATCTTGGGTTCCTTGGGGTCTATCGCTTTTATGACTTGTCGCTCTTTCTAGGTAATCGCATCTTTTCTAGGCTACTCATAGTTACAAAGTGCGATTGACTCTAAGATTTCGATCTTTTCTCTATATGCTTTGCCACTTCTCCAGCCGCAGCACTCGCAATGTCAACCGTCCATTCGATGTCGTCCCAACTATGTGCCAAAGAAGGGAATATGACCTCATAGGCGCCAGGAGCAAAGGCGACACCACGGCGAAGCATTTCTCGAAAAAAGATACTGTAGAGACCGCTGTCTCCGCTCACCTTGGACTCTGAATAGTTCCTTGGAGCAGTATCTAAAAAGAATAATCCGAGCAAAGACTCAAATACCGAAACCACAACGTTTACGCCGACATCGGAAAAAACCTTAGATAGCCCTTCACCAAGAGCCTTAGAACGGCCCGCTAGCATAAGATAACTTGATTCGTCCAAGAGGCTCAAAGCAGCAATGCCTGCGGCGGTGGCAACCGGATTGCCCGACAAGGTGCCGGCCTGATAGACCGGACCAATTGGCGCCAACTTAGACATTACTTCGCCTCGACCACCAAAAGCGCCAATCGGCAATCCCCCTCCGATGACTTTACCAAAGCACCAAAGATCCGGGGTAACACCAAAATGCTTAGACGCGCCGCCAAAGCCCACTCTAAATCCAGTAATTACCTCATCGAAAATCAGTAATGCTCCAACACGATCACATTCGGCGCGCAGTCCTTCTAGAAAACCAGCAACCGGGAGCACAAGGTTCATATTGGCCGCAACGGGCTCCACAATGACAGCCGCGACCGACTCGTCCAAGGTGGGAACAGTGTTATATTCAAAGACCATTGTGTCAGCAATAGAACTAGGTGAGACACCCGCACTATCTGGAAGCGAAAGAGAGGCCAAACCGCTACCTGCTCCAGCCAACAAACCATCGGAATGGCCGTGATAACACCCGTCGAATTTCACTATCTTATTTCGCCCCGTAAAACCTCTTGCGACTCTGAGGGCAGACATCGTAGCCTCGGTGCCGCTAGAACAAAGGCGAATCATCTCACAACCGGGCACCCGATCTATTAGCAATTGGGCAAGTACAACCTCGTTAGGCGTTGGTGCTCCAAAGGTAGACCCTTTCCTGGCCGCCGAGATGATGGCTTCCACAACGTCGTCGTGGGCATGGCCATGAATCGACGCTCCGTAGGATTGTACGTAATCAAGATACTTTCTGCCTTCGACGTCAACGACAAACGCACCCTTGCCCGATTCAACAAAATATGGCGTTCCTCCGCCTACCGAACGAAAGGCTCTGACGGGCGAATTTACACCGCCGGGTATTAGCTCACATGCTCGATCGAACAGTGAAGCATTGGTGACTTTTGATTCAGGGCTATTCACGTGCAATTTTCCTCGGAGGTCAGGCCAAAAGGGCCACAAATAGTTTTTATAACCCACTTAATGGCGACAGATCGGCTAAAAGTGGATAACAGAGATCCTAGCTGAAATCCCCCAAAGCTCATGAGACCTATTTAAAAGCCCCAGTGGGCACTATCACGAGATGCTGCGTTGGACCCAACATCCATAGTGCTACCTTGGGCGCCTCAATTACAAAAACTCAAGCAACCCCAGAGAGGATCGTTAGGCACGATAGGTTATCCGAAGGGCTCCCCAATGACGTCCTCCGACATAAATAGGCGAGGAAGCGTCCTTGCTGATCACAAATTGTCCGGTGCCCATATCTAGACGATAGAGCTGAATCAGATGTTCGTCTTCATTAGCAGCCGCTGCTTTAGCAACATCATCTAAAAAGATTCGCCTGTTTCTAGAGTTCGCTGCGTTCCAATCCACATCATCTCCCTGTGGTTTGGAATAGATATGGTTGTGAGTCCCTATGTATTCATTTCGATCCATTGCAGCACAAAAGATAATTCGCTTATCCATCTCCAGAACCCGCTCTTGAATTGCTGGTAGAACCTGGTCGGTAAAGTTAACGTACTTTGTTGTGTACTGGGTAGGTAAAGTACCATCGATTGGAAGATAATTATCATCAAAGAGGCTCGATGTCGAGATTCGACCGTCCCGAATAGATCTCTCGAATAGACCAGCTATCTCTCGTGCAATATCAAACGAGAGATGAGCAAAAAAGTAGTCAACGGTCTTGACTCCCGAATTCACAGTCTGATTTACCAAAAAATTCGAAGCTGCTTGAGCTGATGCTACGAGCTCTCGACCTTCGAAGAGCTCTTTATTAGAATCTGCGACTTCCTTTGATAGGCGACCAATGCCATCTGCGAACTCCCGCATCTCTGTTGCTGACTCTGATGCAGATACGGCTATTTCAGATACTGTCAAATCTGCGTCTTCCAATGAACTCTCTATCTCCGATATCGCATCAGCCATCGAGGTAGTTGCCCATTCAGCACGTTTCGCCCTATCTTTAGCAGTGCCTGAATCCTTTGAAAGAATATCAATTCGTTCACGCAAAAGATTTGCAGTATTTGCGCTCTCAGCGGCAGCTTTAATTGTCTGATCAGCAAGTTGTCTAATCGAATTAGCTATCACGGCAAAACTTGCGCCCGCGCTTCCAGAACGCATAGCTTCAATTCTTGCATTTAGGGCCAAGATATGGGTCTGTTGGGCAATCCTCGATATTGCAGTAGTAAATTCTCCTATACCTCCAGCGACATCACTAAGCCGAACCAATTCCTCAGATGTGGCATTCACCCACTTGATAAGCTGCTTAATTTCGCCAACAGCGTCATCGACTTGGCTCTTAGTAACTGAGATTCGGCTATTCAAGTTTTGAGTTAGCCCCCGAGCCAAATCGGCCGAATGCGCGACACCGCTATTTCGCACAGAGAGTCCCTCTGCCAAATCACCAAGTGATGCAACCTCGGCCAATTGATCATCAATTGAGCTCGAAACCACCTCCAAGACACCAGCCATCTCGGCAATACGTACCCCTAGACTTGACCCTGTGACGGCAATTCGATTCAGTGATGCTTTGACCTTTCGCGCATCGTCAGAGATAGCAACTTTATTTGTAACCACTCGACCCCCCGAGATCGAGCCATTCTTCAGGTGGGACCCAGAGTCATCGACCATCGATCGATTAACACGAAATCGATCCGATCCAAAAGAGAAACCTTCTTTTCCAACTTGTCGTTCATCACAAGATTCATTAGAACCTCGTCCCAGAAGATCACCCCCGAACGATAGCTTTTGGAAATCAAAATCGACCTCCACCTCAACAGAGGACTCTTCAGGGACCTCGGGTTTTACAATTGATGAGGCACGGTCATCACTTGAAATACTTCGACGAACTTTCAATGCAGCTACTGCCTTATCGCTTCGCGGACGCCGCGTTCGAGTATTAAAAGATGGCGCTTGAAGTCCTTTCGATGCGGGCGCATCCTCAGATAAGGTACTTCGAGATTCAGTTGTGGTCACTCTAATCGTCTTCCCTAGTTCGTTTCAAGATCGCGCGCTCTTAGTCTCAACGACCGAGTCGGGCTAGGACTTAAGTTAAAAGTCTCCAACTTTATATCGAAACAAAGTTGACCAAACTCAAGCTCAATTTAAGAATCCATACACCTTGCCACAAAAGCTATCTCTGGCTGATTTAGATCCCAAAAGCATCATCGGGTATGTCTTTAGATTCTTGCATATGGCGTCAGGGCTTCAGAACTATCCTGGTTATTCCGATATTGAAGGCATGAGTTTTTTGCTTTTGGTTTTTGCTTTTGGTCTTTGCTGATTCTGATGTAGATGTTAACGCCTATATCCAGTTGATCTCGGAAATGGAAACGCGAAGCCATATATAGGCGCCATCGCCTTTTTGCCCTACGGCGAGCGCGCTGAACTCTCTGTAGATGCGATCGCTAAATTTCGAGAATACCCTTTTCCAATATTTTCTCTGGCCGACCCAAATCAAAAGTCCCAATGGCCCCAGGAATCTACCGAATACCATCCAATGGCCAAAACAATTGCATTGAACCTAAGTAAATTCGGCATAATCGATCAATTGATGCGCTTCCTAGATGCTAATGCAAAAACGGAACAAAGCAATATTAGTTCTGCCGACCAGTCGATAGAGATCGCAATCGAATTCGAGGGTATTGAGGTAATCGAGACACAACTGATTATCGAAGAACTCTCTCAGATCAATCACTTTGGTCTCAATGAAATATCCGAACTCAAAACATTCACGAAACGAGCTGCCAACTATCCCATCGACTTAAACGAAACTGCAAAAAAGACCAAGATGGGGACAAGACATGCGAATCCTACCAAGGCCAAAATCCCAGCAAACCCTGGACCTGGTATAAAACCGATTCTCACAATAATCGTCCCAACATTGGATGTCACCTCGGCGCGTTTCCTACGATTGGTCAAATCTATATATCAAACCACAGAGGTACCGTTTCAAACAGTTATCGTCGACAACGGAGGTGCGCCCCAGGGATACACGACTCCAGTCAACACTGGAGTACGCTCTGCTCAAACTGAATATATCGCGATCGTAAATGATGACGTTCAGTTACTCCCCGGATGGTGGGACCCTTTGCAAGAATCACTTGACTCAGGAGAACTTGTAGTATTTCCCTACACCTTAGAGATGACTCGATATGACTTTTCCGCTTGGTGCTTTGTATTCAAAGCCTCATCAATCGAATTGCTTTCCGCAGGTAAGGACGAGTTCTTTGACGAATCTTTTACAATTTGGTTTCAAGATACGGATCTTTATGTAAGAATGCGCGAATTTGGAAGGTCACCGACTTGCGTTCATGAAAGCAAAATCTCCCATGGCCTCTCCGAAACCGTTGGAACCAAAGATCCAATCATTGCCTCCTGGATCCGCAAGATAGTCAAAAAAGACCAAGAACACTTTGTTCAAAAGTGGGGAGAAGGCAAGCTTTTAGAGTTAGGGTTTGTAAATCCATTTGAAGAACCAGTGGTACATTCCTAGTAAAATGCTCGACCGAAAAATAGGTTCGTTATAAAATCTGATCCGTCATGCCGAGCTGGGGTGGGATCTACCTAGCTTCATTTGACTAAGCTGCTAAACGCTTTAGCTTATGCCCCATTTTAAACTACAGCTCGAGACGACAAGTCTGACCCAAGCTATGCCAGCATAAAACACATTATGACGATCGACTATCTAACTGTTCGAATCTCTGTTATGTCACCCACTTGATGGTCCATAAGATAAGATTCGGCCGTTATCTAAGACGTCGACTGAGTTTTTAGGCTTCTAACGCCATTCACGTTGAGGCGTTGAATAGGATCTGCAACCACCCAAATAAATGAACCTTGAAATTTGCTCCAATGTGTAGAAATCTACAAACCATTGGAGATGCCAGTGGGATTATTATCTAAGAATCTCAGCAAGTTCGTGCGAAAAGTAAGTCAATATAAAGTCCGCCCCAGCACGCTTGATAGCGTGTAACTGCTCAAGAGCCACTGCAGTACCGTCAATATATCCTGCCGCATCAGCGGCTTTTACCATTGCATATTCACCCGATACCTGGTAAGCGGCGATTGGCAGGTTGACCATTGGTCGAATGGTAGAGATTATGTCGAGATAGCTCGAAGCGGGCTTCACCATAACCATGTCAGCACCTTCAGAGATGTCGAGTTCTATCTCCAATATTGCCTCACGACGATTTCTAAAGTCCTGTTGATAACCCTTCCTGTCTCCACCATTGGCAATCGTCACATCAACCGCATCGCGGAACGGCCCGTAGAATGCTGAGGCGTACTTGGCCGAATACGCCAAGATACCCACACCCACGAATCCGGCTTGGTCTAAGGTTTGTCGAATAAATGCAACTTGTCCATCCATCATTCCGGAGGGCGCTACAAAGTCAACGCCACTTCGGGCTTGAGCCAACGCCATTTCGCCATAGAGTTCAAGAGTCTTGTCGTTGTCCACGCAACCGCGTTGGTCCAGGACTCCACAATGACCATGATCCGTAAACTCATCAAGACAAAGATCCGCCATTACGACTGCCTGGTCACCAAAAGCCTCTTTGAAGGCCCCGATCGAGAGTTGAGTTATCCCATTATCGTCATATCCTTGGGTTCCAAGGGGATCCTTTTGACTCGGGACTCCAAAGAGCATGAAGCCCTTTACCCCTAAGTCATTCAAACGACGCGCCTCTTCGATCGCCGAGGTAACGCTATGTTGATAGATCCCAGGTAAAGATGAGATCGGAACTGGCTCATCAAGTGCCTCTTTTATGAAAAGTGGTGCAATAAGATCGTTGTTACTTATTTGCACCTCCGAAACTAGATCACGAAGTGCTGCGGTAGAACGAAGACGCCTTGGGCGCCGCACGATATTTGCCATAGTTAAAATTTAGGGCCAAATCGCCAAAGGCCATCAAGCAAATCGAAATCCGACGTAACAACCTATCCGTTACCGAAATAAAATGATTATCAGCTGACAGCCCTCGTGCAAAAGACATTCAGAAAAATCTAAAAAGACACCCCTAGTGATGGCGCTTATTATGAATTTGTATAGATCTATCCAATTCTGTCCACAGATGGAAAGTCATCAGCGAAAAAAGCAACAAGGGTTTCAACCAAACCATCGAGATTGTGAAGCTCAGCAGTAGCAGATACCTCAATTCCACAGTCACGCGCAGTCTTAGTGGTGATCGGCCCTATTGAAAATACGGAACGCGGCAGTCTATCCTTAGAGTAGATCTTTAGGAAGTTTACTACCGACGAAGATGACGTAAAACATATACCGTCACAACCTAAAATTGCATCGATTTCGATCTCACTAGGGTCATAGTCGACATTACGGTAGGCTATTGGATCGACAACTTCGTGACCCAGTTCGATCAGTCCACCGATCAGGAGGTCCCGAACTATCTCGGCTCTCGGATAGAGGACTCGACCCTTATCAATCGGAAACTCTTTCAGTAAAGCCTCTTGGTGAGCCTCTCTTGGCACCAAATCCACACGGAGTTGAAAACTCTCTATCGCCTTTTGAGTTGAAGTACCAATTGCCACGAGTTTGAGTCTCGCGAGTCTCCTAATATCATCGATTCGACTAAAAAACGCCTCCACTGCATTAACGGAGGTAAAGATCAAGTATTCATAGGTTTCAATCCGTGAGATCTCCCGATCGAGAGAGTCATAGTTATCGAGAGGTGGAGCAATGTCGATCGACGGTGCAACCACTACCTCGGCGCCTAGTAATCTCAATTGGCCTTCGAGGAGGCCCGTTTGACGGGGTGCCCTCGTGATCACAATCTTCTTTCCAAAAAGTGGCCGCGACTCGAAAAAATCTAGATTGAAGGATGCCACGGCACCTATAACAATGGTCGAAGGAGAAGATATCGGAGCTTCCCCAAGCTCGCCAACCGTACCACGCCAGCTCTTTTGTCCAGCTTTTGTTCCCCATTGAATACTTGCCGCCGGTGTGTTGGATGCCATCCCAGCATCAATCAATCCTTGAGCTATCGCCTTTCGGTGTGCCACACCCATGAGTACAACTATCGTTCCACCTAATCGAACTAAGGCTTCAAAGTCCATCTCGCCCTCACCACCTCCTTGTCGGTGGCCGGTGACTATCGTCAAGGTATTTGAAACGCCCCTATGGGTAACCGGAATTCCGGCATAAGCAGGTACAGCAATTGCAGACGAGACTCCGGGCACAACTTCAAATCGAATCTTATGTTCAACAAGAGCCATGGCCTCCTCGCCACCGCGGCCAAAGAGCATAGGATCTCCACCTTTTAGACGCACCACCTTCTCATGTCGTTTGGCGCAGGCAAGAATAATTTCATTGATCTCATCCTGGGGCATTGGTCGATCAGGACGCTTACCTACGTCGATTATTTCAGCGTCACTCGGGACATATTTGAGTAGTGACAAATCGGCAAGGTAGTCATATATAACGCAATCTGCACTTGACAAAAGATCGCGACCTCGCAGAGTTAGCAATCCGGGATCCCCAGGTCCAGCACCAACTAGATAAACTACGCCGCTTGAAAACCTCTGATTAGAACTACTCACACAAACCTAACTTAGTCGAATCAGAACAATCCTATTGCGGTTTCAATGAGGTACCGGGCACCTCGGTCAAGTGACAAAAATGTTCCGGGGGCAAAGATTACAGCAGACAAAGGCCACTTCGCCTGAGATGAGTCACCAATCAACGGGTCGAGGCGACCTCGCAAGAAAATAAATTATGGCCCAACATCGGCTCTAATCAAAAGCAGACCAAATGAAAAAATTAGCCATTAGACAAAAGGCGTGAGCCACCATTCTCAAGAAGAAATGCACCCGCCCTCTGGCCTAGTAGGCCCGGGTCCTCGCTCTCCATTTTGACTGTGACAAATTCATCTCCATCGCTGGAGCTAATCATCCCAAAGAGGGAAACTCGAGGCCCGATCAGCGATGAATAGGCTCCAACCGCCAATGTGCAACCCGCCCCCAATGTGGCCAAGAGACTCCGTTCGGCGGTCAACTGCAAAAACGTATCAGAATCAGAGACCTCCCGAACAAGCTGTAGGGTCGACAGATCGTCGAGCCGAGCTTCAATAGCAATTGCTCCTTGTCCAATCTGTGGGCAAAACTCTTCGGGCTCGAAGATCTCTCCAAGCTCCAAATCAATGCCAAGACGCACCAAGGCTGCATTTGCCACCAAGATCGCGTCAACCTCACCAACCTTCGAGAGACGACTTCGGATATTCCCCCTCAAGTCAACCACTTTAACGTCGGGGCGCTTAGATAAAAGTAGCGCCCTTCGCCGGGCCGACCCAGTGGCCACAATGGCGCCTTCACGAAGATCACTTATTCGAGATCCAAATATTGCATCACGGATGTCACCTCGGGGAAGATATCCCGCAATGGTCGTCGCCTCAGGAAGAACCCCAGGAAGGTCTTTAGCTGAATGAACAGCTATGTCTGCCCGCCCTTCAAGCAGAGCATTTTGAACCTCTTTGACAAAGATTCCCGTTCCGCCAATCTGCGACAGCGAGCTTATTAGGTCACGATCACCACTTGACGTAATCTCAACAATTTCAAAGTCACATTTCAGCCGAGAGGCTACCTCTCGTGCTTGATAGAGGGCAAGCTCCGAATGGCGTGTGGCTATCCGAACGATCTTCGTCATGATTTTTCGCCCATACCTAAAACTAAAGTCCAAAGAGGTAGTGCAGAGAATCCGCTAATCGCTCGGCGCGTTCTAGGTTCGTCTGTTTTAATTTGCTCACGGGAGCGTGCAAGATCTTTCCAACAATGCCAGATACTAACGCCTCTACTGCCTTTGCTTCTTCGGGGTCCAAGTTCGACAGCCTACTCCTAAACCGCTCTAGCTCTCCAGATTTGACACTTTCTCCAAAGGCATAGAGTGAAGCAATCGTCGGCCCAAGGGTGGCGGCCTGGGTGGCTCGGGAAGAAAAGTCTGCCAACTCCAAATCGATAATCTCTTCAACGAGAGATATCTGAGACCTTCGTTTTTTCATCTCATCGTTTAAGTAGTCGTAGATACGCTCGAGATCAACCAGCTCAACACTGGAGATTAAACCCAGTTGGGGGTCAAGGTTTCTAGGCATGCCGAGATCAAAAAGCACCAGTTGAGAATCGACATCCACCTTCGATAAGATCGCCTTAGCAAGCGCACCCTTTTCAACTAAATAAGTCGAGGTACCAGTCGCGAAAAAGGCAGCGTCGTAGTCGACTAGGTTTGAAAGGGCAAAGTCTAAAGGAATAGACGATGCGCCAAAGGACTCAGCCAACTTCTCACCACGCTCGGCTGTTCGATTCGCAACGTGAACACTAACTCCATTATCGACCAAGGCTTGAGTTATCTTCGAGCCGATCTCTCCAGCACCCACTACGAGCGCTCGCTCCACACCAGGCTTTATTCGAGCCAACATTTCCGTGGCAGCATAAGCAGAGGAGACTGTTCCCTGCGAGATCGCGGTCTCGCTACGAACCTTCTTACCTACCTCAAGTGACCGTTGGAAGAGGCGCTCCAAGAAACTCTTAGTGGTGCCCACATCATGAGCCCTTGAATAAGCACGCTTAACTTGCCCAATTATCTCTGACTCACCAATAATTGTCGATTCAATGCCAGATGTAAGTCTAAACAAATGACGCGAAGCACCATTATCGTAATATACATGAGCGACCTCAGCGATCTCTGACCTATTCGCAGAAAGCCACAGACTTAGGTGCTCAATTACAGTGTCAACCCCAGCATGGAATGAAGAGACAACTGCATAAACCTCAGTTCGGGCACAGGTATTTACAACGACTGCCTCTTCAACAAGGCTAGAAGCGGTCAAGTCGACCAACAAATCCATGCAACGCTGGTCGTCTATCGAGAAATCACTGAAATCTCTGCTACCTAATTCATTTTGGGAAATTCCCACTGCTACGAGAGGCATTTATAAATCTCACTAATCGCCAAATCTGTTTCGCCCATCTTCATAAAATCAAAAGCTCCCGATTCAAGAACCCTCGACCACGCCCCCCTTGACAGGCTCACCTTTTCCATCTTCAAAGTCTCACGAATACTCGCACAGGCTTCTATAAACTTATCAAGCGATGGATCCATGCTCCGAACAAGTCCGTCGCAAACCCAATCGCTTACCGCCGGTACCGGACGATGGGAACTTACCCCCACAGAAAAGTTCTCCAACGCCCTTACCGCAACATTTCTCACAGTACTAGATCTAAAGTCGCTAGTATTGTTCACTAAAACTTTACCACTTAGTGCGGCTTTGGTAATAGAGTCATTCAGCTCATGCTTATCCGTACATACGACCACATAGTCAATGCCATCAAGGTCGCCTTCATTATATTCGCCTAAGCGAATCTCGATAGGCCCAAATCTCAATTCAATGTCCTTGGAATTATCCTCAAGGTTGCCTTGGATCGAAAGGAGAATCTGATCGGCGCACCCAATAGCATCGACCCCTTTGATAACTTCTGGATCGTAATCTTCCAAGAGGCGTCCAACCTGGAATAAAAGTTCCCTCGATATCTCAGGAGATACGATAAAAAGGCGCCTTGGAAGGGCGTCGAACCTTGCGATCTTTCGAGCTGCAACCGCTCCAGCGCCGATCACTGCCACATTCAAGCTGGACAGATCTAAGTCGACCATCATCGTTTAGTCACCGCTCCGCCTCGACGTCGGTCACTTTCAACCAATTGGTCGGCGCAATAGTGCCTTTGTTCGGGAGCTACTCTCACTTTTACCATAGGATAAGCGCCAAGGCTAACACATTTGTCCATATCTCATCTATCCTTAGATAAAATGGTAGAGCTAATCTCGGCAATCGTAGCCACACTAGTCGGAGTCATATTTGCACTATCGACCTATGAACGGTGGCTGAATAAGAAAAAAATTCATGAATTGGCATGGGCATCATCGCTTTCGATGTTTGCGATTGCAGCCTTCGCGCTAGCTCTAGGCGCAGCTGGTAGCTGGAACCACCTTCTATTCAAAGTCTTCTATCTCTTTGGTGCGATCTTGAACGTGCCATTTTTGGCACTAGGAACGGTCTATCTCCAATTCGGAGAAAAGATTGGCAACAAAGTTGCCAAGGTCTTGGTCTTATTGGCATTCCTTGTAACCGGAATGATGATTTCGGCTCCATTTTTAGCCCCACTCCCCTTGCATCATTTGGCACAAGGTTCAAAGGTCTTTAGCGTCCTACCAAGACTCTTTGCGGGAGTCGGATCCGGAGTTGGGGCAACGGTAGTCTTTGTGGGCGCAATTGCATCTTTTTTTCGAACCAACACTCTTCGATTCAAGGTATCCAACGCCCTCATAGCAATCGGAACGGCAGTAACGGGCGCTAGCGGACTCCTAAATTCATTGGCAAATGCCATGACGGCATTCTCAATAACATTGGTAATTGGGATTACCATAATTTACTTTGGCTTTATCGCTGCGACGACCGCCAAGGTGCCCGCTAAGGTATCCTGAGAGGGCACCAATTCAGAGCAGTGATAAAGAAAACTCAGCCTTGCATTTCCCTTGCTCTTTTATGAGCTGCGGCAATTCCACGATGAATTGCTCTGCGTAAACCAGAATCTTCCATCTCATTTGTAGCTGCAATAGTGGTCCCTCCGGGAGAAGAAACCGCAAGGCGTAGTCCTCTGGTATCATAGTTTGATCGTGCCAAAAGCTCAGACGAACCCAAAAGCGTCGAAACCGCCAAACGCGCGGAAAGATCTGCGCTCAAACCCAGCGCTACGCCTGCGTCAATCATCGCCTCGGCAAATAAAAATAGATAGGCAGGACCAGAGCCTGAAATCGCAGTAACGGCGTCAATTTGACTCTCAGGAACCACAACCACCTCACCAAGAGCCAAAAGCAACGACGACGCCCAAGTCAACTCGCCAGCAGTTGTATTTGAATTAGCACAGAGAGCGGTAATCCCCATCGCGATCTGACCAGGGGTGTTAGGCATGCAGCGAACGATGGACATCTGGGTCCCAAGTGACTCCTCCAAATAGGATATGCTAAGGCCAGCGGCTATTGAAATCACCAAGCCCTTACCGATCAAGCCGATCTCACCTGCAACTTCCCGAACTACAGGCGGTTTGGTTGCGATAATGTAAATATCTGATGCCTCAATTTTGTGACCCACAGTTATAGTTGGATGAGCCAGAACCGCATCGTCCAAAAGGGCTGGGTTGGCATCGAAAATTACGATCTCATCTAGCCCCGTAATCCCCACCGCGACAACAGCATCTAGAATTGCCCGACCCATTTTACCTACACCAACAATTGTCAATCTCGCCATAACAAGACACGCTATAGCAAATTTTCAAAAGGTAAGATCGTCATCGGGGCAAATAGTCAAACTGATAATCAACCAGCCTTGCTATCCGCAGCACGACCATATGAAAAGGTAGTCCTTAGCTACGCTCACCAATCATTTAAAAAACAAACCCTGGAAGAAACTTAGGTGGATTTATTATTGAAGCAGATGATCACCCATGAGTCATCGGAGGTCGAACTTCAAAGATCAGAAAGCTCTAGAACGGCGATATCTGCTTTCATAACCGATAGACATCGCAATTGGAAAGATCTCGTCGCTATATTGAAGTTGAGCGCCGGCATATTCCTCTAGCTGGTTCCTCGTGAAGTTTGAAGTGGGGCAAGTTCCCGTGATAAAGATCGCATCCTCTATCCCTATTGAAAATGACATCGGGTGAATTCGTGAATTCGAGGCAAGCAGATACTCAAAACACTGCGCAACATTCTCCTCGGGATATGGCATAAAGTAAGTCTCAAACGTACACATTCGGAGATCCCGTCCGAAGAGGGTTTGATTCGTAACGTTGACGGGGCGATCTCACATGCTGGTCTGAGTGCTGAGAATGGTTTTGTAAGCTCGGTGCAGCGGGTAAAGATAGACGTCCTTCACCGGTAGTGCTTTGGCATGGGTGCGGTCTAGCTTGCCGCGACCTTGGGTCTTGCCGACTTGGATCCAATTGGCTGCTCGGTAGCTGGTACCAGCAAAGCGACCAGTCTCGACAAAGGTCTCGACGAGCACCGGGGCATAGCCATAGGCGACCTGCCAGTCATCACGCAGGCGTCGGGTAACTTTGGCGAGGATCTTGGAGGCGAGGTTGGGAACCTGGATATAAGGCAGGATGAGAAAGCGCGCGTTGCCCACCACGAGGTGCAGCCGGGAACGACGAGTCTTGTCGTCCCAGCCGATATGGGTGTCACGAGGAGCGCACTTCCAGGCCGACGCACCAAAGGAGAGTGCAGACACAAAGCCACAGTCGGCTTCTACCAGATATCGCAGTTGTGCACCAGCGAGAGGCACGTATCCGAGGTAGTGGTAGCTCGCGATGGTTTGGTTCCAGATCGCAGAGGCTTTCTTGGTCTGAACCAGGTGTATGCGGAGATCTCCGATCTGAGACAGTGTGCTCGGAGACATGTCGGGGAGGCGCAGTTGGGCATTAGGACTCTGGTAGCGAACAGCTCTGCCGTTGGTGTTCTCGCTCCGTGGTGGAGGAA
>NZ_JXYS01000093.1 GCF_000949295.1 Acidithrix ferrooxidans | reverse complement strand
GGAGATACGCCAGCCAGAGTTCTTCGAGAACGATAGAGGCCGGTAGTTCTTCTTACGCCAAGGAGATCGGATCTTCATACCCTGCATGCGGTTTACCCTAGCTGTGGTTATGGCCTCTGAGAGATCGTGAGCGATTGTCTAAAGTGGTATGGGCGTGTAATGGACGGTCTTGGCGAGGTATCGAGTTGAGAAACCCTTGAATGTCGTACTTATTAGGAGAGCGCTTGGCTTTCCATTCGCCATGGACCCAATTGACCGCTTGGTTCCATAACAATGCTGCCCTATGGCACGAGTCATGGGCTAGACGATAAGAGGCCCCTGTCAGAGTGACGGACACGATAGCTGTTGTATACTCTGCGCTTTTACTAGCCATTTGATAACTAATATAGCATTATCTACTAAGGACTATATTTCACTACATGACGATGATTGGCGCAATGGAAGGCATGTGGTATATCAATTACATGCACACATCGTCTTGGTACCTAAATATCGACGTAATGTCATGACCGAGAGAGTTAGTGACGAGATCAGATCTGCGATTCTTGAGGTGTGTACTCGTTTCGATTCCACCCTTGATGCTTTTGAGACAGACGGCGATCATGCCCACCTACTGATCACCAACGCAGCTACTGATCACCTACCCACCTACTGATCACCTACCCACCTACTGATCACCAACGCAGCTAAAGTTGCCCTGTCGAGACTGGTGATGTCCATGAAGACACTTATCGCCATGAGAGTAAGGGCAAAGAACTGGCCGGAAGTCCGAGAGGCTTTGTGGGGGGAGCACTTTTGGTCGCCCTCCTAGTCGATAGTGTCCTGTGGTGGAGCCCCATTAGAGGAAGTGAAGAAGTACATAGAAAACCAGAAACTCCCAAGAGGTAAATCAGGTAGACCGAGAAAGAATTAGGTCGCTTGACCCCTCCCTCACGGAAACCGATTGCGCTCCCGTTGGTTCAAATGAAGTTGGCGGAGCCAATAGTAGAAAGACGGGTGTGAACCATTTCGAATATCATTTCAGGCGAAGACACCTTACTTCATGGAGGCTTGTAGCGATTTCACAAGGGATTTCCAAAGGGAATCGATACCGCGTGCTTGAACACCACGCTTTATCTGGTAAGCGAATCTTCGAACTCTGCAATTAAACGCAAGGCCCCGTAACGAAATAATCTTGTCAAGGTGATTGGTCCTGCGGAGAGATGGTGTAATTCCTTTCACCATGAAACTCAGCCCGATCGATATTTATCTGACGCAGCTCTTCGTCACTGACCTTTACCCCAAGAGGGTAACTGTTGGCGTCAAGTTCAGCGTTGATTTTGAGTCCGGTCGTTGTTTTCGCGTTAGCAATTGAGTTGATGATTACCTCATGCGAGACAAGAGGTCTTGCTCGCCAGTTCATTGTGATGTATGAGAACATCTTATGTTCAATCTTGTTCCACTTTGAAGTTCCAGGTGGTAGATGACAAAACGAAATTGGTATACCAATTTCGTTTGAGAGCTTTTAAAGTTCCAGTTTCCAAAGGCGAATCCTGCTTTCGTTGCTACCTCCGCCGTCAGCTGTGATCATGACTTTGGTGGTAGCTGGATATGCCAGAGATCCCATCTTCCGCCACCACCGAAGAATAGACTCTGTTGCAAAGCTTGCGGTATCGTGGTCTATCCCGACGCTCACCCAGCCTTTATTGCGACCGATGTCATAGACACCGTAAGGATTGGTCCTGCCAAGGGATGGATCGATAAAATCATTTACCAGGACTTCTTCAGCTTCACCCTTTGGTCTCCATGTTTTACCGCTGTTAGCAAATACACCAGTTAGTTCTTTCTTCTTGGCGTCTACCGATATGACAGGTTCACCTTCATCTAAAAGAGTTTTTGCACAAGACGCTATGAATTCAAACTGTGCATTACGATCAGCGTGTTGGGGACCTTCTAGATTCTTACGATTTGATTGCAGGCTGTAGTTGCGTTCGTGCAATAGGTTGGCCACTATAGAATGGCTTGTCTGGTGGCCCTGAGCCCTGAACTCATCTGCTAGTGGTCTGGTGGCCTTGGTGGTTCATCGAAGCGGCGATTGGGGATCACCGATAGTTGTTGACTCAAGGAGTGGTTCTAGATCGCCTGGCAGCGTATCATCAACTAGAACTGTTCTTTTGCGACCGCCACCTGGTCGTCTAATACGGTCGTCTTGCTTTCCCTTGGAAAGATCCAGCCCCGCAAGCTCCTTGAGTCCTGTATAGATCAGCCGGACGTGAAATATTCGTTGCTCGTGATACTAAAGAGACCCCACCATAACCGAGCACCTGAGCCTCCGCTGCCAAATACAGCCGACGCTGACGTTCGTTCAAGATACCCGAGATCAGTTGGTAACGCTTAGATATTGACGGTTCTTCGCCTACGCCCATACGATAGCGGACAAATTACAAGCATGTAATCATTATTTAATTACAAGTCTCAAGTCGATCTAATGCGACATTTTTAACAATTGCGGAGGGTTCGCCGTCTTTAGAACAGTTTTTGAAGATGACAAAATACGACGAGAGCGTTGTTATGGCAATATGGAGACCCCTTGGATTATCTCTAGCGCATGTGCTTCACTAGATCTATGGCTTTCAGGTGTGACTTCATGTCCAGCTATGAGATCTTCATCACCCTAAATAAGTTGGCCAAAGGAGTTGGCTTATGACACCTAACCTTTACGCTGCCTTCCGTCTCACTTTGGCTAGGGTTGTAGTGGGCTCATCATTTGACTTACTTGGTAATTGCCTCACCAATAGCCTCAAGGGCTCTTAGTAGGTTTTGACTTGAGGTCGCGAAATTTAAACGCGCAAAGGTCGATGACTCTGGTCCGAAATCAGAGCCTGAGCTTAGGGCCACCTTTGCTTTTTGTAGGATGATACTGGCTGGATCATCTCCTAAGCTAGAATTTTCGAAGTTGAGCCAGGCCAGATATGTTCCCTCAGGCATTGAGTAGCCAATGGGTAGATCGTGATGGTTTATAAAATCGCTGATCGTTTGACGATTCTTTTCTAACTGCCCCATAACTTCGTCTTGCCAGGCGTCGCATTCGCGCCAAGCCACTGTGGTTCCAACCATTCCTAAATTAGAGATGGCTCCCCGCATATGAAATGAGATCTTCTCAAAGCGGCTCTTGAGTGCCATAGATGAAAAGCCTGCAACTGCGCATCGCAAGCCAGCAAGGTTGAAGGCTTTCGACGCCGAAGTCAGTGTTATCAATGAGACGTCATAGTCGTCGACAAATTTAGCAATTGGGAGGTGTGAACGCCTAGGGTAGGTGATTTCTCCGTGGATCTCATCTGCCACAATTAATAAATTATGGCGACTAGCGATCTCCAAGGTGGCCCTGATCTCTACTTCAGTCATAACTCGACCGCTTGGATTATGAGGGTTACAAAGCAGGAGAATTTTAGCTTTTGGATCCGAAGCAATTTCGTCTAGCTGTTCGAAGTTGAACTGCATAGTGTCATTGGATTCAACTAGGGGGTTGAAGGCGACTTGGCGATCCAACTCTTTAGTAGCATGCATGAATGGAGGGTAGATGGGACTTTGGATGATTACGCTGTCGCCAGCTTCGCTAAAGAGGGAGATAGCGAAGTAAATCGATTGCACTACGTCAGTGGTGAGCAGTGCTAACGATGGGTCGACCTCGCATGAGAATTGATCGAGGTAACGACCCTGAAATGCCCCAATTGTGTCGTCGTATACCTCTTGTCTGGAATAGCCCAAGCCAAATCCACCAGCCGCCTTTGAGATTGCATCCACTACAGGCTGAGCGGATCCGAAATCCATATCGGCGATCCACATTGGGATAACGTCATCTTCGTATCGATTCCATTTGGTTCCATATGGATTACGTAATAGTTGTAACAACCGCTCTGAGGATGCGTTAAAGGTGTCGGACATGGCGTAGCTTCTCATTCTTTCGATTTGACTTTGTAGTCATAACGATAGATGGACTTCATATCTAGACCTCTTCGGGGTCTGATATTCCATCTAGTTTCTGGCAGAAACAACTCTAGCGTCTGGCCGAAACAACCTTAGCTTATGAACGACACTGTATCTAGCTGGATTCTGGAGGCTTTGGTCGTTTTTTTTGTTAACTATGGCCCAAAGATGATTTGAATGCAGACCAATTGCCAAAATAGTCGATAATATTAAATCTTTCCAGCTCAAATCGGCCAAACTACCAAAATGGAACATGGCGAAAGAGCCATGCACTCATGCCTTAGTATTTAGAGTTCAATCTTAGCTGCCGACTCGTTGTTATCATTTGGCAGAGATGAAATGATATCTGCCAAATTGGTAAACTGAGAGGTGGACTCGTCGATCTCGCTATTTTTTGGATCTAGTAGAAGCCTTGGTAGTTTCGGGGGTTCAGAGAATAAATTATCGTTCTTTGGAGGTGGAATGTCATCCTCACAAGACGCCTTCGGGGAATCTAATTGTCGCGCTGCCCTTCGTCTCTGGCAAGCCAATTTAATTAGAAGGCTAAGGCCGATGATCAGGAGTAAGAGTTCTAAGGCAATCTGAAATCCTATAAATGGTACTACGGCAGTCACGCGGGTCCTCTTCGTCTTTAGAAAATGTGGAGGTACTCCAATTCCATTATTTGATAGAACCTTTAAACAAACAAGTGATTGTTTATAAATTTGCCCCGGTCAAAGCCAGTTCCCTCTTAATCGTCGCTTTTTTGTTTCATTAATTTACATACTAAATCTATATATTACAGAAATGTTAGATTGTATTTTGCAAATTGCTGCAATATTTAAGGGTCAGGGGTGCTACCAGGCTTTGACATAATCGCATGGATTTAAATGGCGGTGTTGCGTGCTAATTTTTACATTTAGACGTTTGGTTTGTATTTCAATGGGTGAAATAGAGTTTGTATTTTGTTTCCCGATTAGATGCAGAGCGACTTACTCTTTATAGTGCCGTGGCTTAGATTTGACTCGACGCTGGCTTCGATATCACTTGTTAGCGCCCCCACTAGGGCTGCTACGCACAGATTGTTGGATTGTGGCTACGGTTGCGTTTTATGGTAAATCACATTGGCCATGGCGCCTGGTGGTGATAGATTAAGAAGTCTTGGTCGATATCTATACACCGGAGTCGTTTCAGGCTCGAGTCGGTAGTTTTGTATTTGATCTTTTGGAATTCTGTTAGAAGGTGGCTTTGTGAGTAGTTTGTTACCAAGAAGCGTTGAGATAGTCGAAGTGTCCCCTCGGGATGGACTGCAGAATGAGGCTGTAAATTTTAATAACAGCGAAAAACTCTTTCTGATCGAGTCCGCCATTGATGCAGGGCTAAACCGCATTGAGGTTGCCAGTTTTGTAAATCCTAAGCGAGTACCTCAGATGGCTGATGGAGACGAGGTTCTTCGCAGTCTCTCCGAGCGTGCCATGCAAGGTGCTATTGGGCTCGTCCTAAATGAGCGCGGTCTCGATCGTGCACTGATGACGAGGGTCCGAGAGATCAATTATGTGGTGGTTGTGACTGAGACTTTCTCGCAGAAAAATCAAGGTATGTCTGTCGCTGAGAACCTCGAGGCGCTTTATAGGATAGCCCCTCGAGCAGCGGCGAATGGACTTTCATTGACGGTTTCTCTCTCGGCGGCTTTTGGATGTCCTTATGAGGGCGAAGTTAGCATCGATAGATTTTCTAGCGTATTGTCGGCCATTGCGGAACTAGAGATTGACGAGGTGGCTATCGCCGATACCATCGGTGTAGCAGTTCCACCGATGGTTGAAGAGCGAGTGGCGCTCGCCAAAGAGTTGCTACCTAGTGACCTAAAGATTAGGTGTCACTTCCATAACACCAGAAATACTGGGTTGGCTAGTGCCTATGCTGCGGTTATAGCGGGTGTGGATGCATTGGATTCATCGCTTGGGGGAATTGGTGGTTGCCCCTTTGCACCTCGAGCAACTGGTAATATCCCGACAGAAGATCTGTGCTTTATGCTTGAGCGTTCCGGAATCTCTACTGGGGTAGACCTTGGAGCTGCTATTGAAATCTCGGAGTGGTTATCACAGAAGATGGGTCGCCCAGTGCCTGCACTACTGGGTCGTGCTGGAATCTTTCCGCCTCAATAGCTATTTCGCAAAGGGTGGAACTCATTGGCGGCGAGTGGGATGCCGTTAGATGATTTTAGGTTGTTGTAGAGGTACCAGAAGGGGCAGCACTTGGTCTTTGGCTTTGCTCGTTGATATCTTACAGGAGAGCTATCTAGTGCTAGTGCCGGGTTCTAGTGCCGGGTTCGTCTAGGTTGGCAGTTTATTTTATCCTGAATGCGTTAAAGCCTATAGGGTTCGTTGGAGTAGGTCATCGACTGGTAGTTAAATCATTTTCATGCCGAGACTTCAAGTTTGCAATGGACTCTTATGGTTTAAGGTCTTTGTGAAAGGTCATGCCACAATCTGAGTATGTATTTTGATCTAGCCACGTCAAGAGATCATTTAGGGGCATTGGATAGCCAAGGAGAAATCCTTGGATCTCATCGCAACCTAGGTTATCTAACGATTTGAGAGTTTCCTTATCTTCCACGCCTTCAGCTACGACTGAAAAAGAGAGTGCGTGACCTAGTTCGATGACGCCCTTTACGATAGAGAAGTCCTTTTCGCTGGTTGTGATATTCTCGATATAGCTTTTATCTATCTTGATAGCCGATGCCGCGACATTTCGGAGATGATTTAGGGATGAGAAGCCCGTTCCAAAGTCGTCAATTGAAAAGCGAAAGTTCTGTTCGGATAGACGCCTAAAGACACGCAGGGCATTGTCAGGATCGGCAAGCGACATCGTCTCGGTGAACTCCAATTCTAGAAAGGGAAAGGGTACGTTTCCTGCGCGCAACATCGTCTCTATTGTCTCAGCGATAGTTTCATCGGTAAAGAGCGATGGAGAGAGGTTTACTGCTATTGGAAGGCAGTATCCAAGTGCGCAAAGGGTTTGGATTTGATATATTGATTTTTCCAGGACCGTCTCGGTCAACGTCCTAATCTGACCGGTTTGCTCTGCCAGCCTGATGAATTGATCTGGTGCAACAAAGCCTCGTACACGGTGTTTCCATCTAGCTAGAGCCTCAAAGCCGGTAATCTTGCTAGTTTTGATGGCCATCTTAGGTTGTAAATAGACTTCAATCTCGCCGTTGTCGATCGCTTCAGTCAAATCAGACAGAAGCATCAAAGTCTCCGTGGTGGGATCGTTTGGCTTTGGTACGTAGAACTTGACACGAACTTGGGAGCTTTTTGCGTCATACATTGCCATGTCAACTTGACTTAGAGTCTTTTTCTGATCGGGAATGGAGCCACAGGGAACAATCGTCGCACCTATGGAAGCTGAAATTAAAAGGCGAACGCTTGAGAACTGCATAGGATAGGTAATGTCATCGAGGATGCCGTCGAGGATTGCCTGAGCATCTTTTTGTAGAGTCTCACGAGCTAGTGAGACGAAGATTCCGAACTCATCTCCCCCAATCCTTGCAATCGTGCAGCCGTCTACCACACATGTCCTAAGTACATCTGCGATCTTAAAGACGACCTTGTCTCCAACTTCATGGCCTAGTGCTTCATTAATCTGTCTGAATCGGTCGACATCTAGTGTTGCGACCAAGAGGCCCCCAGAAGAAGAGTTGTAGTTTTCTTCTAGGGCAATAGCTAATGCTTCCCTGTATGAATCACGATTCCAAAGGCCGGTTAGGCGGTCGAGGCGTGCTTGATTTAAATGGGCATGTTCTAATTCAGTGCGCTGAATCGTAGTGTTCAAGCTAGTCATAACGCCGTTGAGGAATTCCAAATTATCTTGCCGTACGGTAACGTCGTTCCGAGGAACTATTATTATTGCTCCCAGGATCTGATTTCGTCCCATGACCGGCAAGACGGCTACCTCGATGAACTGCTGTGATATCGCGCTAATTTCAAAGCCACCAAGCATTTCAGCCCCCCGTAGCAGGGCGACTTTTACCGCATCTAATGACTGTGCGACAGCGGTATTTCGACGGACATTTACTCGAATGGTAAATGGCTCTGCGTCTTGGTGAGTAGCTCCCACTAATATGCCAGAGTCTTCAAGTATTGGTGCGAAAAGGACGAAACGCGCGCCGCAGGCGTTTTTCAGCACCGCTATTGCCTCATCAATAGCGGATTGACTATCCTGAGCGATCATAAGACGTTGCCCTAGCTCTAATAGAGCTTGGGAGGTGGCAGCCTTTAGGGCTAGACGTGTCTTGGCTTGGAACATCTCTGTCGTATCAATGGCGATCGCCATCAACTGTTCGATGGATCCATCCCGGCCTGATTGTGCCTGGATATGGAGATCGATCTGTGTCTCGTGGATTTGGACAGATCCGTCAAATGACGCTTTGTTTTCCAGTAGGCGAACTACTTCATTTGCACCGTCAGATTGAGACTCCAATGCCAATGTGTTACCTTTGGCTATTTTAAAGAATGAAAATTCAGGGCGCGCTGAGGCCAACCCCCCTGCGTTCATAGTAACAACGCCATCTGAGTCGGTTGCCAACAGTGCTACTGGTGCATTTGCTAATAGCTTTTCCATGTTCAGACCAAAGTTTTGCTGTAACTCTTGTTCTAAATGGGCTTCGTGTATGTCTTCGATTTGGAGGAGCAGATATTTGGAATCTTCGGGGTTCGGTACTGAGAGTTGGACTCGTACCCAACGTTTGGATCCGTCCTTATGCACTAATCTCAGATTGTTGGTCGTGGTAGAGGAGGGCTGGTTCATGATTTCGTACCATTGGGCCATTGCAAGAGACCGTTCGCTCTCCTCGATGAACAGGGCTGCTCGAATACCGATTAATTCCTGCTGGTTTCGGCCAAGAATCTGACAGATGGAATCATTTGCAACAACGACCTTCCCGTCTTGATCGAGTAGGCAGATTCCCATCGGGGAATGTGTTATTGCCATGGCTAGGGTTCGTTCTTTGGAGGTGATTAAATCATTTTCGACTCCTGCCTTAGTCTCCTCGACGAAACTATTCCATTTGAGTGAGATGATTTTTGCAATTCGTTCGAGAATCTCCACCTTGGATTCGTCAAAATAGCCGACTATTGGCGAATATACAGCTAACGTGCCACGGTTATTCCGGTCAACCATGATCGGTAGCGTTACCAAAGATGCCAAGTTATTTTGTTGCGCTTCCCGTCGCCATGCACGCATCTTCATGTCAGATGCTACATCGTTGACGACTGTGGTCACTTGATTACGAATCGACCGTGCAGATGGTCCTCGTCCTTTTGTACCTTGTGTGATGTCAGTCTTAATCGAATCTATGTATCCTAGGTCTCTACCAGCTCGCGCTCTTGGTAGAACCGAGACATTATCCTCGCCTAATGTTCCGATCCAGATAAGGTTGAATTCTCCACTTAGCACCATTGAATCGCAGACCGACTGAAATAGCTCACCAATGGTAGAGGAGTTGATCACCTCGATTGTTACCTGCGAGAGTGCCTCGTAGAGGTGTAGAAGGGAATTTATTCTGCCGGCTAGCAAGTCCTCACCTTTTGAATCGGGAAAATAATTAGAGTCGTTCATAACGCCCATCGCGTCACGAGACGTCCGTCCAAACTCTTTGTGTTCTTTAGGGTCATTTGGGCTATTTCTCCAGGATCACAGGCGACCGTTGTTCTGTACAATTCTTATCTCAACTTAGAGCTCCTAGATGGAGTCGTTAATTCTATGTGATCTTTTATCGGACAGAAGTCTTGCGAACTTCACATATACGATTTCGCTTTGCTCGAATTGGTCTGATTGGAGATCGAAATCGAGCTACCTTTAGTGGCCGAATTTTCGGTAGAACAATCGCAGCCTTGGATTCACCCGGACAGGATAGAACGTTTCTGGAATTTTCAAATATTTTAGTTCAGGATGGGTGTGCTGCTTTGACTGTGCCTTATTAGCAAATTATTTTTAGTAGGTATCCAGAGGGGCTCGGGTGAAATTATCTTTATCAACATGACTTTACCGAAGGCGGCTATGCCAAGCGTGTTGTGCAACTTCAACTAATTGCCCTATTTGGGTGGCGACACATCCTAAGGGGTCCAATTGGACCGAACCATCGGGTGATAATGGTGGAGGTGAGCGCGGAATCTTCTCATTTATTGCTACTTTTGCTGGTAGAACGTAAAAGATTTATCACGTGAGCTTTGAATCGCTATAGGGTGGCTAGCCTTTTTTCTGTCCTAAGTCCAGTTAACGGGAGATACATGGCTGAATCGCGATTTTCAAAGTTGGCTCCAAGAAAAGTAGTGAATGGTAAGACAATCCGCTTTTGGAATCAGCTCATTTTGATCTTGGTTATTTACTTTGGCTACGAATTGACATCATCGCTGGCCTCTGGGGCTACATCGGTGGCTCGAACCAATGCGATTCGTGAAGTAAACATTGAAAAGTTTTTTGGCTTCTTCTTTGAAAGCTCTTTCCAAAAGTACTTTTTAGACCACGCCATTTGGCTTATCAAGTTAGCAGATATCTATTATACTACCGTCCACTTCTTGCTCCCGGTTTTGGTACTCGTTTTGCTATTTTGGCGTTATCCACACCGTTACATCCTATGGCGAAACACCATGGCTCTTCTAAATGGATTTGCCCTCATTGTCTTTATCGTCTTGCCTGTCATGCCACCGCGCCTTCTTCCTCGTAGCTATCATTTTGTCGATACGCAAGCTGTAATTGGCGGTGCTGGTACGCTAGACGCGACTTTGATGAAAGACGCAGGTAACCTTTACGCCGCAATGCCGAGCTTGCATATGGCCTGGGCGTTGTGGTGCACCTTCGCAATCGTTTGCGTGGTAAGAAAGAGGTGGCTGAAGGTTCTTTTACTTCTCCATCCAATTATTACTATATTCGTAGTAATTGTCACTGCAAATCACTTTTGGATCGATTTGGTCGGTGGCTTTATCGATTTTTACATCTCCTATTTCATCGCTGGAGGAAGAAAACTTGAGTTTTGGAACGAGAGAGGTAGATTTAGTGATTTGCAATCGCTGACCACGCGAGGGGCATCAAAATAGTCAACGCGGCCTACATGCGCCAAACATCTCCTGATCCAATCTGTCGGTATGTCTCTTTAGACAACCGATACGGTTATGTGTTTGGCTGTTACAATCCCTCCTGGGATTGTAACAGCCAGGGTGATGCAGATCACGTAGCCTCCATGAACATCAAGTCAAAGTTCCAAGATCGCCAGATCAACCGGTTCACTCCCTATCGGTAAGTGAGAAAGAGCCTCGATGAGAGGTTCCTACGCTAAATGGAAAGCCGAAAGCGTCCCAATGGGTGCCAAGGCTACCGCTTCGGTGAGGACTCCAAGCAAACCACGACGATGCAGTTTGGACGTGGAAGATGGACAATCACCGACTCGCCTTGGTTCTGTCTCTATGGATAGAAAGAAAGACACAAAGGCGGCTGGAGGAAGAAAGCAAAAGAGGTGCATATAAATGTATATGTATCTTGGAGCGGAATCTCTTTTGTGCCTAGAGGATCTCCAGCAATAAGAAGGATACTTGTGGCGATGTGAAGCTTATCTATAACTGTCGAGTCCGGCTGTTTCAGACCAAGTTCCATGGCGGTGACTGAGCTGTTTATCTGTCCAATTTAGGTCTTTGATCGCCAAGAGCCGATTCTTGGCGATTGATTTACTACTGTTAGCCTACTGAAGCCAGATCGTGAGAGATTAGCTATCTTTGTGCTGGGGTTCGGTGACAAAGGCAAGATCAAACCCTTTGACTTTTAAGCTATTTTTCCATTGAGGTTGGCTCTACCATTTCGATGGTGCTAAATCGTCGGGGAGTTAATCTTTCAGAAAAGGTTACCACTCGATGCTTTCGATGTTGCTTAGCGATGTTTATAATCGCTTGGCAAGAGGTCTCTATATTGAGATGGGCAGAGGAAACTCTAGCTAGCTCCCACTTTGGGTGTGGACAAACTTTTGAACTGGTAGCCACCTAACACCAGATTTGTGCTGTGCTGCAATGGCATGGATAGTGTTACAACTTCCCCTGTATTCTACGTAATGAACCTGTCCACTGTTTAGCGTTTGTGGTACCAGGATGGAACAGACGTAGGTTGTAACTTGAGTGGGGACGTTAGCCGTAGTAGGTGTGGATTGTTGCGCTGTCTGTAGCGCCAGGGCCGCTGCTGCATGTGAAGAAGGAACCCATTTAGATGAGGTCGGGAGCGGTTGATGGTGAATTGATCCTAGCCAAAATATCGTGACAATTACACCAATTCCGAAGATGATCATATCGATTGTTCCGGCAAGCATAGGAACAAGATCTTTCTTAGAAAAGAATTTCTCCGTTGAAGCGTCGTCAACCTTTTCAGTGTCATCGATTGTCTGTACCATCATGTTACCCCTAGATCTACCTTAGATACAAGATCTAACGTTTAATGATAGATGAATTATTGCCGCCGTAGGGTAATTCCCGAAATTGCCTTCCATCTATAGGTCGACATGGCCCCAAGATGAATGCTAGCAACGGTAACGTGCTTATTTGTTTACGACCTTAGACCACCATCTTGCCTCCGCTCTAGAAATGCTAGATTAAATTGCGTCGGTTTAGCTATTCCAAGTCGCCTTCACCTAGGTTGAGAGACCGAAATTTAAAAAAGATGCAATAGCGTTCCATGTAGCTTTGGCTTCTGGTATGGGAAATAGGGGCCATACATGCCAAAGGTGTTCTCCAATGATCAACTTGCACCTTATGCCTATGCGTGCGAGGTTGTCATAGAGACGAAGCGAATCGTCAAATAGAATCTCATCACTTCCAACGAAGATAATCGTCTCTGAGCAATCATCTAGGTTGCCAAAGAGCGGAGAAGCCAAGGGGTGACTTGGGTCATTTTCTCCTAGATAGAGTTTTGCGGTAAGTGAGATGCCGTCACTATTTAGCCATGGGTCAATCTTGGAATTAGTCATTACCGAAGAACCTGAACCGGTCAAGTCGGTCCAAGGGCTCAAAAGAAAGATGCGACGGGGGAGCGCTAGTCCGAGCTTCTTTAATTCCTGAACCAATGCAAGAGCTAGGCCCCCACCGGCACTATCGCCACCTAGGACAATATTGCGGGCTTCGACGCCTGATTCTAAAAGACCCCTGTAAGATTTTACCGCATCTATCACTGCAGCTGGAAAGGTATTTTCAGGGGCGAGTCGATAATCGATTACGACGGCGGAGCACTGCGCTCTTTTGGTGATTTGGGAGATGAAGTAACGGTGCGTCGCCGGGGAACCACCAATGTAGGCGCCTCCATGGAGATAGTATAAGACCATCTCACTGTGTCTTTTTTTGGGGACTACCCATTCACATTCAACGCCGCCATAGTATCTGGTTTCAGTTTCAATCTCTAGAATCCTAGAAATTACGGCTTTTCGAAGAGCGCTCTCACCTTTTGGCCTCTTAGGGAGTTTGGTCAGATCAAGTGGTCTCTTTCGGTTTTGTTGTTTTTTTATAAGTAAAACTTGACGTGCTACGTGGGCTCTAAAAGAGGTATCCATCTATACTTTCACCATCTAGATCAGAGTGTATCTTTGTGAATATCTACTCCATATCACAATAATATCCATCGATAATTATTTGAAATTGTATTGAATTATCTGAGATTTCAAGATCAAAGCGAGATCGAGGGGTTTTGCTCGATAATGGTTCCATGCTCCACGTGCCCTGGATCCTTAAACACAATTGAATGTGTATAATTCCTAACGGAAAGAGCAGACCCAGAGCTCAAAGATAAGTTAGAAATCCATGTAAAACATCGGAACTTGCTATCGTCCTGGATCATCTAACGCTCCGTCCGGTCAAGGCGATATTTTGCTCTGGCGACTATTAGGTCGCTCCGCTTGCTCAATGAGGCGGACAGCAGCAGGTCAGTTTGATTATGTAGAATTCGGTAACGACCTTTATCAGGAATGATCACGGGGATGAGCACTACTATCTGATTGTCTATAGAGTTGCGAAGCTGATCGATATAGTCGACAATCGGTTTGACAATGGATGAGTAGTCGCTCTCAATTATCTCTAGCTGGATTCCAGGATTCCATTTCATCCATTCTTTGGCGAGATCGTCCTTTTTCGTAGGAGTCAATTTTTGAGATTCATCAAGAGTCGGGTCGGTGTTGTATACATAAAGGGCGATCGCCTTTTGCCCAAGAGATAACGCTTCACCAATTGCGTACTGGGTTAGTTTTGAGATTTGAGAAATAGGTATTATTACGGTTGTTTCTTGTGATTTCGGCTTCGAAGGAATCGTGCCTAATTGCAGCGATGTGCTTACTCTTAGATAGTAGTTTTTGATGCGTAAAAAAAGAAGAATGATAAGTGGAACTGCTATCACTACGAGCCATGCACCGTTGAGGAACTTTGTGAGGAGGAATATCAAGGTGGAGACTCCGGTCACGGTCGCCCCGAATCCATTGATTGCAGCTTTGCGTTTCCATCGACTCGGCTTTGTTCGTTTCCAGTGAACCACGAGACCTATCTGCGAAAGGGTGAATCCTGTGAAAACACCAATTGCAAACATGGGAATCAGATTATTTGTGTTGCCATTGACTCCGATAAGCAGCAATGCTGAGAAAAACGAGAGGGTCCAGATTCCTGTGGAGAAAACTTGGCGTTCTCCTTTGAGAGCAAATCTGTGTGGTAAGAAGTTGTCCTGAGCCAGAAGACTTGCTAGTATCGGCAGTCCTCCGAATGAAGTGTTTGCGGCGAGACCCAGCACCAAGGTGATAATTATTGAGAGTGCTAAAAAAGCGAAATTGCGACCCATCGTAATAGCCATGATTTGGCTTAATGCTGTCTGGGTGGCGTTTGGTGCAACGTGAAAGCGATTCGCGAGTACGGCAAGACCAATTAGCATGCTACCCAAGATCAGGCCAAGAAGCATTTCGGTTTTTTTAGCCCTTGGCACTCGGGGCTCCTTGTAAAGCGGTACTCCATTTGCTATCGCTTCGACGCCAGTAAGCGCGCTGCAGCCGGCTGAAAAGGCTTTGAGAATTAATAAAATGCCCAGAGTCTGTGTGGTCTTCGATGTGATGTGAAATGTCAAGTCTTTGGCCGAAAGCGCCAGGGGATGGATTAGCCCCAGTACGATGACGGCATAGATGCCGATAATGAAAAGTGCAGTCGGAAGTAAGAAGACCCTAGCTGTTTCGCCAAGTCCCCTCAGGTTCATTAAGGTAAGAATTGCGAGAAAAGCGAGACATGGGGGAACTGTTTGGGGTGCAAGTTGCGGAAAGGCTGAGGTGAGCGCCCCCACGCCAGCCGCAATTGAGACTGCCACTGTCAGCGTATAGTCAACTATTAACGCAGCTGCTGCGACGAGACTGATGTTTTTGCCCAAGTTGGCTTTTGAGACCGCGTATGCTCCTCCGCCGGTAGGGTATGCTTCGATCACCTGCCGGTAGGATGTGACCAGGATAGCGAGCAGAATTACGATTACAATCGTAATTGGTAGCATGGCGTTCAATGCAGTTGCCCCACCAACCACCAGGACACTTAGGAGAGCTTCTGGACCATAGGCTACCGAAGTGAGCGCATCTAGCGATAGAGCCGAGAGGCCCTCAATCGGATTGATCCGTTCTTTTGCCGACTCGGATGTGCGCAGTGGTCGACCGATCAACAATCTCCAGAGGTTGAGAGGACTTTTTTCCGATCTGGTCGTGGTAAATCTTAATTCCCGTTGAGCTGGTTCATCCTGTACAGTGGTGGAATTAGAGGCGCTGTTTCCTGTCCGCCATTTGTTTCGATGAACCATTGCCACCTAATGCTAGTCCGGCGAATGAATATCTGATATCTCGATATCGTCGAGTTGCGAAATTACCAACGCCCGACAAGTTGCTTGGGATTGATGAATACCCATCGACATATCACCAAGATCTACTACTTGTGTTTTTTGGGAAGCTTCTCTTTGCTAAAAGAACAGTTCTTTAGGTTTGGGCTGGTTGGAAGGCTTTCAATTGATTAATCCCCTCCTAATTTGAGGTTTGTATCTATGATACAGATGGAGAAAATCATTTTGAAGCCAAAAAAGCATATCCAGAACAAGGTGCCGAGGAAGGTCGCCGAAGGGTACAAGACGTTCAACGAAGAGTTTCTTGACCATGATGCAATCGTAAGGGGTTAAAGGCCATCAAGCGCTGCAAACCAGCGCCATGAAAAATGTATGAAGACGATCATCGCAGCATTATGAGGTCTGCTAGTGGATAGTAAGTCCATCTTTTAAGTCCCGCTCTCCTGAAATCGGCATAACCCTTATGTCTATCCGATCGATCTCCATTGCGCCGCAACACAATTGACTTCCCGAGCTGAATCTTTGAATATGAGCCCAAGGAGATGAACTTGAAAACGGCGACCTATCAGGCAGCACCTAAGAAGCACGAGTGCTGTTAGGAATCAATGACTATGACTTGAAACTATTTTTGAACTCAATGCTCTCTTGGGTGCCATGTGCGCTGAATGCTAACCATAGTTTGACCTTTTGAGCTTCCTGGCCAAGTAATGCAAATTCAGAGATGAGGAAAGAAGCCTCTAGCTCCGTGGTTCTTTCGATATTAATTTACTAGAAAGGATATCAAATCGGCACAAGCTGCGTTGGTAGCGAGCCAGGGTGATGAGCGTTGAGCTGAAAGGCGGAGATACCTCCATTTGATAAGTGCTACGAACATGAGCAAAAGTCAACGATGCTATGACGAATAGAACCCCTTATGCAGAATATCACAACCCAGGAAGAATCAATGCTATGGGTTTGCCTGGCTGGTTGCCTCGTTACTGGCTAGACGGTGTCTCTTGTTAAAGTTGGCATGAGCGCAGTAGCGGCGGGGTAGGGGCCCAGTAGTGGCGCAGCAATGGCAGGGGTAGCGGTTTTCCTATCGAACTTGCGAATCAGTCGTGCATTTTCTCCCTAAGGGAATCCCCGAAACGAAATAAACCGAGGCCAAAAGCTAATGGTACGAGTACCGGATGCTACGCAGCGGGGAGGAGTGAGCTGTAGCGGCGACGTTGGTCTTATAATGAAACTTTGAGCAAAGGCGTAAGGATGTTGCTGGCAGCACAGGCGAACCGACTGTAGCGGACTAGCCAATTCAGCAGCCAAAAGCAGTGATCACATGAGGACGTTGGTCGATTTTCTCTCAGGACTGATAGCGCATGGACCTATATCGCTTTAGGGAAATCTTTTCTTTGAAATGGGCTAACTTTATAGTAGACCTCTTATGGGTCTAGCTTTGTTTTTATAGTCGCAAATGAAGGGTAGTGGAACTTTGCAAGATGACAACTCTTCGATGAGTCCTGGTCCAATAGCCCTAATCGGTTCTGGTGAATATCTGGAATCGATGGCATTGATTGAGGCATCACTACTCGATGGACGTAAACCGAATTTTATTCAGATTCCTACTGCAGCTTCCGCAGAAGGGCCCGAACGCCTTGCATATTGGATCGAACTCGGCAGGGCACAAGCAAGGAGGCTTGGGGTCCAGGATGTCGCTGTGCCAATTGGCAATCGTATGCAGGCGGATAACGGTGAATTCGACGGGGTACTAGCTGAAGCCGGGTTGATCTATTTCTCAGGCGGCAATCCTAGCCTCCTCGTTGAAACTTTGTCGGGAACGAGATTTTTGCACCTAGCAATTGAATCATGGCTAGGCGGAAGTGCCTTGGCGGGATGTAGCGCGGGAGCAATGGCCTTAGCTGGTTGGATCCCTAAGCTCCGACCTACTCATAAGGAGCGTCACGGGTTTGGAGTTATTCCTGATCTAGCCGTGATCCCCCATTTTGATCGTTTAGTCGGACGCTTACCTCAAGGATTGGTGAATTTTGGATTGGAAACATCTAATGGAATCGACATAGTTGGAGTCGACGAAGAGACTGCTCTGATCTGGGAGGATGGATCTTGGAGGGTTGAAGGTGTCCGCAGTGCCTGGTTGATTCGCGATGGGGAGCGATACCGTCTCGGTCGTGGCCAAGATTTGGCGACTTGGAAGCTACCGATGCCAAGGTTGACCTTGAATCCTTGAGGTAATTGTTTGGTATCTAGGCGGAAGGAATCCAATGTTCATAGATCACGGCGTGACCATATTATTAGAAGTATAGCAATCGGACATTGCTTTTGTCCTTGAAGATCAATGATGAAAAGCGAGCACTTCTCGGGAAGTGGTCGAAATCAATGGATAAATAGTTAATTGAGCCTCAACGGTTCTGAAACTAACTATAGCTGTGATTTGCGGGTTTAGAGATTTCACATGCTTGGAGGTGGTGTATAACCAGTCATGAAGGATCTAGTAGGTTTTGGTAAGCTCGCCGTGTGATCTCTTGGCCCAGATGATGTGAGAATTCCGTTTTTTCGCTTTGTGACCCTCCTATTTGATAATGAACACAAAAAACCCCTTTGAATGGGGTCAAAGGGGTTTTTTGTGACTGGGCTAATTCTTTTCAAACTGCCTTTTTAGGAAGTTACTTTTGAGTTGCTGCTTCTTTTGTTTGAGGGGTCGAAATAATTTTTGCGACATCTACGTCATATTGATTGGTTCGTCGTTCAAGTAGGTAAGGAAGTACGTATCGGTCAGCTCCAAGATTTCCAGCATTTTGCCATGCGAAGATCAGGAAGACTCCGATGAGCAGGTAAATAGGATTTACACCGATGGTTCCGGACAGGAGATACATGATGTTCAGGCCGACTCCAAAGAAGGCTGCAACTCCGGTAAAGAGGCCAATAATAAGGCCAAGGCCGATTGCGAGCTCTCCCAAGGTTACCAACTTGGCGATGATCGCATGGTTAGGTCCCACGAAGTTGGTCATGAAGGAGACCCACCACCCATAAACGACAGATGCGTGTGCACCAGTGGAATGGGCTTGAGCTGATGTCGCGAATCCGGCTACGCCTTTACCTCCATTCCAGAAGCTAGAATATTCTGCACCGAACATCTTTTGCCAACCGGCATCCAGCCACTTATAACCGAGCCAAAGTCTCGCGACTAGCCAAATATAGCTGGCTCCCTTGCTTTGATATAGCCACCTAAAAGGTCGTAAAGTTGAAACATTTACTAGTTGAATTTTCTTCATCTAAAACACCTACCCTGATATTAACCTCGATAGGTATGAGATCATTTATCTCTTGCTCTCTATCAGAGGCTTTAATTAGTAATCTAATAAATTGCTTATCTTTAGACAAGGGCCCTTTGCACCTATCTGGTGTGACCCAGGTCTCGAAATGGCCCTAATGCCTTGTAGATCTCTTGACGCATGTGGGGTGCGAGTTTAAAGCTACGTATCGACTCCTGTTTGTAACGCCACATTTTCGATTGGGCAGTTAAGTTATATCTATGGAATGCTCAATCCCACCAGAGATATTGCTTATCTAAATAGACTAATAAATCTAATTATTATGAGCAGGCAAAATTGTGAATTGCTAAGATCGGTCGGTAATAATTCCTCATTGATATCGATTAGTTTATTTATATTCTTAATTTCAGTTTTGATATAATAAGTCAACCTCGGAATAAATTATTGGAATTTGTATCGATTAGAATGTCATTAGGCAAGGCCTTTGACTAGATAGAACCGCAATAAGTATGGCTTGGTCCTTATTGTCGCAATAGTCTGAGTTTGCATCATTGATCGGGCTTTAGGGGTTTTCTTTTTCTGGAGCCCCTAAAGGTTTCTAATGGATCTATCTCAAACCGACCAAAAACAGATAGGTTTGTCTCTTTTAGAATTATGGTCGCCCAAGGTTGCCTTGATTCTTCGGGCCAGCAACACTAACCCATCTTTCCGAAAATCAACCTATTCTCCCAGCTAGTTGAGTATGTGGTCTTACGTTGGGACACTACAAATGCGTCGCAATGGTCTTTATCCGTTTAAGGGGATCACTAACTCCTAAGAGACGGTAGATCTCTTTGTGAACCGGCTCAGAAACACCACTAGTGCGGATGTGATAGACAACGCCTTTATCTGATGTAAGAACTATGGTGGCTCGGCGGTGACTGTTGAGTTGCTCTTTAATGGTTGACCATCTTCTCTTATCGTTATTTTGCCTCAAGGTCAGCTCAATGGCACTAAGGAGGTGATAGGCAAGTACTGAGATGAAGAGGTGAGCAGCAGTTCGGCTAGCTAGTTGATGATAGACCGGTCGAAGTCCAAGATCACTCTTGAGGGATCTAAAGGCATCTTCTACTTTAGTGAGAGTCGTATAGATATTCCAGATCTCACCTGCATCTAGCTCGCTATGGCTGGTGTCTATGACGTAGGCTCCTTGGAGATTATCATCTTTGGCTTTAGTGGGGTTTTTTNCTGTAATAGTGAGATTGATTACTTTGTCAAAGCGTCTCTTTTTGATGATCTTGCCATTGGTCTTGATGATATTCAAGGGAATATCTCGTATTTGGAAGCAAATACTTGGGGTACTTGGGCCCTTTGATGCGTCCGATACGCTCTGAGACAACTGTGGTCTTAGATATA
>NZ_JXYS01000092.1 GCF_000949295.1 Acidithrix ferrooxidans | reverse complement strand
GCTACTTCTTCTGCTTTGTCGCTATTGCTGAGCGAAGACGAAAAGACGAAGATCCAGTTTCGATGATCTTGGAGTTGAAGGTGATTCGATCAACCACTGCTCCTGCGAGTCTTGGATCGCTAAAAATACCATTCCATTTGAGAGAACGGAGGATTGGTAGCAACCATCAACGAGGATTGCTCTTCTCTCTCTATGATTACCTGAAAGAGTAGTTCGGCACCGCGTCTATCGAGTTGGAGGTACCCAAGCTCATCAATCCCAAGGACATCAAGGCGCTGATACCTTTCAATGACCTTGGACAATCTATGGTCATCTTGTGCTTCATGGAGTTCATTTACTAAAGTGGCAGCGTTGGTGTAGCGCACTTTCTTTCCTTTTGCTGTCAGGGAGACAAGTGTTCCAATCAAGAGATGGGTCTTACCAGTCCCTGGTCCACCAACTAGAACAACCGAGGTAGCAACGTCACAGAAGTCTCCTCTTACGAGAAACTCTAGAGTCTCTGTAGTTATAGAGGAATCTGCCAAGTTGAACTCACCTAGTAATTTAGTACGAGGTATCTTTGCCTCTATTAAAAGACGTTGGCATCGTCGGGCCTCGCGTTCGGTCAGCTCTAGAGATAAAAGCTCGGTGATAAATCGCAGATGACTCCAACCATCTCTTTTGGCTTGGGCCAAGATATCGGCGAAGTTGGCACCAATTGCAGGCAGGCGTAGAGCTTTCGCGTAATCAGCTATATCTAGAAGTTCGGACTCTTGGCTCATGAGGCCACCTGGCCCATTAGGAGTTGCTCATATTGACCAAGGTCTACCAACTCGCTGGTAACCTCTGGACATTTAGAAAGAGGAACAGTTTCTTTTGGCTCTAGATATTCTCGAGCTTTGATCTCAACATAGGAAGCCTTCGGACTATTCATCTCAAGAGCGCAATTGATACCAGCTACTATTGCTGCTTTTACGACCCACATTCCCCGTAGCACCGAGTGTCGAACTAAAACTCCAATGCCCTCACTCGTCAAGACATGCCAAAAAGCACCGACCCTCCCTAGCAATCCAGCGCAGATCGAAAACACATCCAAGATGGCATGGAAGATCTTTCGCGCAAGACCCAAGGCATTCTCAAACCTACGGAGAAACTTACCGAGCTCGTTGCGCTTACAGAGTGAAGCGGCCCAACTTTACTTTCGTAGCAGATCCATCGACGATGCTGATATGGGGATTCAACTGTAACCGTTCGCTACTACAGATTAAGTAGATTACGTAACTTGCGCCTCCGCTCATCAGAGGAAAGCCCGGGGATTGACCCTGCTCGCGACCATTTTACCTTTGCATAAGCCGTGAAGACCATGCACACTTTGTGTGCCAGAAAATCAAGTCAAACATTGACAGCCCCGATTCTTCAATTTCATCGACAATCCGTTTCTGCAAAAAGGACGATTCTTAGCGATCAATAAAACAGAGGCTAAGTGAGCGAACCGCCCTCGTAGCCTCTGTTTATTTACGCATCTACAAATTCGTCATTCCGCACTACACGCGATGAGAATGACTTACTTCAAACTGTCAACTTTGTTCAGTGTCACCCAATTGGCGATTGCTTCCGGAACGCAAAAGAACAAGACCTGCAAGACCCACAGTCGCGACTAACAGCCACCACAGATTGGAGCTCCAGGGTTTACCTGTATGGACCGCCGGTACGATCACGGACGACTGAGTCGTGGACGAAGGCTGAGCAGCGACGGTAGTCGGAGACGACGACGGTTGCGAGACCGACGTCGGTACAATAGTCGTTGTTACCGGTGCAGTAGTAGTTGGTGCAGTAGTAGTTGGTGCAGTAGTAGTTGGAGAAGTTATCGTCGGTGCGACCGTAGCAGGCGTCACCGGCGCCGGTGCTAAAGGCACACCAACAGCCAAGTAGGTCGGGTCAATCGAAGTGCCAACACCTGGACCAATATTATCTAACGATACCGATGTTATGTAATTATAAGGGTCGACATCCGCAACGCTGTCCGTACCGACTTGCTGGATCTCAGCCGAGTAGGTCGCACTTCCATCTGAAGTGTAGGCAATCCCCTGCAAACTATACGCTGGGGTAATAGGAACATCTTTGATCGTTGACCCTGAAGACGCAGAACGTACTGCTACGTAACTCGGACCATTGCCATTTACCGTCATCTGCAATGTTGATCCGTCTGGACTCAAAGTGATCCAAATCGGTTGATCGCCAGCATTGGTTAGGGCAGTTGTGTAGTTGGCGTTACCACTTGCTATATCGAAACTCGAAAAGTTGTAAAAGCTCTTGTTATTTTTGGTGGTGATGGCACTCGGTGTTACGAAGACTGAGGAGTTACTCATTGCCAGAGAATTTGGAATTGTGGTAGCAATTGGGATTATTGCTGGCGCAGTTGAAGACTGAATCACATCTCGATTGACCTGATAGATCGCCACTTCACCCGTGGATACGTTTTGCGAAGCGGAGGTATTCAAAGTTACCCCGAGATGACTACCGTCTGGAGATATTGCGATGTCGGTTGGAGTTCCGCTAGGAAGATTGGTAGTGTTGGAAATCGTGGGAGGATTCGAGGTCAAGCTAATTGTCTCGATCTCATATCCATTAGGGCCACTGGTGACTACGTACAGCACCTTGCCGTCAGGAGATGCGGCAACGATCAAAGTGAACCTTCTCGCCGGTATCGTCACATAACTGCAAATAGTACGCTGACTGACTCTAGTGCATCTCGGTATTGCTCGAAATCTCCGGTGAGCGATATCTTCCTTGTTGGGTTACCTTCGTCAAGAAGAACCTTACCTCCGGTGAGATCGGATACTCTTTGAGCCTGTGCTTTTGTCCGCATTACTGCGATCATGAGCACACCGCATCAATAGCACGCTGAGCTTTGTTAGCAGCCGAACTGCGACCGTAGAGGCGAACACAGAGAGACGTGAGCAGCTCCGTGACGTCGCGCACTAGATCGTCATCTACCTCGGCTGGATCTACCACAACCAATTTCCTGGACTGAGCCTCAAGTGCGGCCTCTATATATTCGGCTCCAAACCGACAGAAGCGGTCTCTGTGCTGTAGCAGAATCGTGTCTACTGTTGGGTCTTTCAGTAGAATCAGAAACTTTCGCCTATGTCTGCGAAGGGCCGAACCAACTTCTGTGACTACGCGATCTATTGAGTACCCGTGCTCTGTAGCCCAAGTGAGAACTCTGGCAACCTGACGATCTAGGTCTGATTTTTGATCTACAGAAGACACTCGTGCATATATGACGGCAGACTTAGATACGGACGGTTGAGACTCTAGATCTCCCACCAATATGAGTTGCCCTACTTTAGCGCAGGGACAGGCAGAGTACCGGCACGATACCACTTATATGCCGTTTGAGGATGTATACCTTGGGACAGTGCCCACTCACGTAAGTTCATTACATATCGTTATAGAACATCTTTGTGCCAACTGTTGCAACCCCGTCACCACACATCAAGGCAATCTTTGCTCGAAATACCTGATTTGCAGGTGCGGTAGTCTTTCTAATCACCGATTCAAGGTATTTGCGATCATTCTCATCGATTACTAATCCAATTGGTCGGAGCTTATTCCTATGTCCTTTTCTTATCGAGCTCTATCGCTCATAAGGTAAAACAAAGGCACAAATCATTAATTCCGCATATTACAAGGAAATTACCAAAAGAGACACTAGATGAGAGCCAAAACCCAAGAAAATTCAAACAAGACACAAAGAAACGACGATGCCACGGCAACCAAATAGTTAAAACAAATAGCCTTACTTTGACATAGAGGGGAGTTAGACGTCTAGCGCACGAGCCCTATTCGATATAGAAACAGGCGACTGAAGTGATGGTCTCGCAATTAATAATTTAATCGCTATCCCCATTAATAATTTAGACGATAGAGACAATTGATGAGCTTTAGCCTGTCCTGTTTGCCGAGATTGCCTTTATTGCTCGAGCAAGTAATACGATCCTATCGCGAACTTCGCCTTCCAGTTCGTCTATATACGCCCTTGAAAGATTTGACTTTGCATCTTGAAGGTAGATATGAAGTCGACCATGTGCCATATTTGCACTATTGAACTCATCGAGGAGCCCCCATTTTTCAAAACGTCGATCGAACCAATCTCCAAGCTCACATGAGGCATCTGTGGAACTTAGGAATCGACTATTGGTATGAAAATGCTGAAAGTGCAAGAAGTGGCCTATCAGCTCAAAGTCTTCCACTGGTAAAGCCACATCCAAATTGGGTTTTATTGGTTGATTTCGTATAATCGAAATGCTTTCGCTAAGGTCTCTTGGTCTACCATATAGATATCCTTGAGCAAACTTACCGCCAAGGGTCACCCAGAGTTCTTCTTGGGCTCGGCTTTCAATTCCTTCTAAAACGACCCTTGCGTTCGCGAGTCGCCCAAGCATCAATAAAGAGCTAAATACAGCATAGGTATTTGGATCATTATCAGCCTCTAAGAGGAAAGACCTGTCTATCTTAATCTCATCCACAGTCAACTTAGCAATCGAAGAAAGAGAGGTAAATCCACTGCCAAAATCGTCCATGGAGATCCTAAATCCACTGCCCTTAAGTGCTGAGATTCTAAGACGAGCTTCTTCAAAATCCTCAATTGCTACATCTTCAGTTATCTCGATTACGAAGGATCTGCTCCTGGAAGATAGGGGCTCTAAGTCATTCTCAAAGTCCGAACCAAGAAAGTGCGACGGTGAAAAATTCAACGAGAGATCCACTGCCTCTAGCCCTTGACGATCCAAGATCTCTCGCGCGGAGCTGGCTCTTTTGATCAGATACCTGCCAACACTTCGAGCTAAAACGGGATTGTTTTTAAGCTCTCCAATGACTACCGAGGTCTCAAAGCTTCCCCAGCGAAGTAGCATCTCTAACCCACAAACATCTCCCGTAGAAATTTGGACCTTAGGTTGATATTTGAAGCTAACTACACCTTTTTCAATCGCATCAGGCAACTTTTCACGAACTGAGTTCCGCACACCTACGCTACGAGCGACTTCACCACCATAGAACTTAAATTGATCTCCACCTCCTGATTTGGCTGCATATAGAGCTTCGTCTGCTTTAGCTAAGAGGGAGTCGAAAGAAGCGTCATCCAAAGGTGCAAAAGCCCATCCAAAGCTACCCGTAACGCTCAGTTCAAACGTGCTATCACGGATCAAGTCACTAATTCGATCTACAAAACTTGAAATCTCGCTTACATCTTGGATTCGAAGGCAAAAGCCAAACTCATCACCACCCAAACGAGCAACGATTTCGCTACTGCGAGATGCTTCCAAAATCTTCTGACTCAAGACTTTTAGATATCGATCCCCAGCCTGATGGCCAAAAGAGTCATTCAAATCCTTAAAGCCATCAAGATCCAAAATTCCAATGGCAATAATCTCATCTTTTCTATTTTCAAGCGCAATCGCGCATTGGTACTCAAAAGCAGCTCGATTGCCGATACCAGTCAAAAAGTCCATACTAGCTAAGGTGCTCAGACGGGATCGCTCTTGGTTGAGACTCACTTTGAGATCGATCTCACCAAATCCATGCTCAATCATCATCGCTACCGTCTTTATCATCTGTACAACGGAGTCAGATAGAGCCTCAAGCTGATTAGAGGTAACAATCAAGACTCCAAATGCGCGACCGTCCCGCCGAACAGGAGCGGCTACCGCCGAAATCCATCCATTTGAGTGCAGAAGCTTATGCCAATGGGCCAGATCGACATCCCTATGGTTACGATCGCAGACTTGAACCGAATCCCCGAAGGCCAACTTGGCCAAAACTGATCTCTTTTTTTCTAACTCAAACGCGACTAACAACCGATCAAATTCATCCACTGCGATTCCACTGGCCGCCACGGTTCTTAGGGTTCGCAACTTCCTATCTCTCTTTAGAAAGATTCCGGTGCTAAAGACTCCCTTGGAGACAAGCGCTTTGCAGAGTGGGTCCAACAGCTCTTCCTCGGTCAGCGCAGAAACAAGCACTCCTGCACTTTCGAGCAAAGTTTCATTCAGCTCAGCCAACCAGCGAGAAGTCTCCTTTGCAAGGTTCGCACGGGCTTGGGTGACGGAGCTCTCTTGAATATTGACGAACTCACCGATCAAGTGATCGTCGACTAGATTGTCTTCCTCGTCATATGCAAGTAGTGCCATAACTCCGATTCCATATTCATCTTTTACAATGGGAACTCGAATCAAAGTTGAATGCTCGAAGTTGGCCATAATGGCTGGTCTAAGGGACATAGATGCACTTCCGGCAACTGGCACCCCTGGGGTTACTACTACTTTCCTCGTAATAAGTGACTCAACAAGGGGGTATCTAAGTTCATCTCCAGCCCCGAAGGTCATCGTCCAGCCATCAAGGATCATTTGAGTCTCTGGATCAACAAATCCGTATGCGACCCTAAGGGTACTGTCCTCGTCATGACGAAGAAAGATCGCAGCTCCTGCAACCACTTCGTCTTGAACCAACGCTTGTGTCGCCTCTTTGATAATCTCAATTTCATTTACTGATTCAGAAAATAAGATCTTTGCACGTATAGATTTGGCGGACTCCAAACGTCGATTGCGAACCACGAGAGCTCTCGCCTGAAAGATTCGGTCCAGCTCTTTACCCAGTGCATCAACTATTGGACTAATTCCTCCAGGAATAACTGAATTTGCATGAAGCGATATCGCGATCGCTCCAGTCCGAGCCTGTGAAATCCTAAATGGGAAGTAGATCCTACCTTGGCGGATATCAGAATCTATTCTTGGATGGCTCGAATCATAAGCCTCCAGAAACTGGGTCTCATCGACATATTGCCAGCCCGGTGATTGCACCACTACATCACCGCGACGGATCGAATCAAACGCCCCAACCATTAGATCTTGTGAGTCGAAAAGAGCACTTGAGGAAAGTGAACACTCATGACCGCCACTAGCAACTCGGGTGACCCGATCGTCAAAGCCCGTGCTAATTGTTCCATATGCCACAAATATTGTTACGCGATGAGCATCCAAATATTTTGTGACACAATTAGCCAAAGAGTCGAAAAGACTCTGCTCTGACAGGGCGCAAAACGAATCAAAGTCTCTCGATATCTGGATAAATAAGTTATACAATCCGTCACGATAGGCGGTTTCAGCTCGAATTATCTCCAAGTGAGCCTCTCTGAACTCTACCTCATGGAGATCGATCGCGCGTAACCAACGATCTTTTGGAATCCGGTTTTGATTCCCTAAAAAAGAACGAAGTCGATCCAGGAGCTTCTCATGATTTACAAAGTCACCTAAAAGCTGCTGTCCATCCAAATAAATACCATAAAGACGAAGACGATCCTCTGGCTCGCTTTCGATCAGGGGATGTGCCTTCTCATCGCAACCACCTTCTAGCTCAACAAGATGGATATAGACGGATCGGACGAATCGGTTCACGATGGAGTTCACCGATTGATCTAGGGGAACTTCGGTCATGTCAAGTACCTGTTGGAGTAAAAAATCCGTAATTGTCTTTGTTGGCGAATCGATATTCGTCAAATTATCATTGGAGTCGATAGGAATCTCCCCCTGTTAAAAAATTATGCTAAAAGCCGATAATTATTCTCGTCTCAATAGAAATTTGAAATCAATATTTCGAAATTTAAAGAGGCCATAATCCATGAGCAAATAACTCTTTAATCAGAATATCACTATTCAATCAAAGATGAGGAATATCACCCAAAGAGATAAAAATTACATGACAAATAGAACCATAAAGCCATCTCGATCACATTGATCACACTGATCACGTTGATCACCGTGATCACGTTGAATCAACCACTAATTACAACCCACTAGTCTTAAACCGCTACTCCTAAACCCATCAACCATAGGCAGAGCTGCAAGATCCAAGACTAATTACTAAATGGCTATGGGGCATGCAAGAGCCCATCTCATAAGCAATCTTGAGCAAAAAGACAATCGGCTTCATTGTTTATTAAATACCTACAGATGTGGCGAGGGTGCAATTGGCCAATCTATCAAATAAATGGGCAAAAAGTTGAACGCTATCTCAGGATCAACGAAGAAATACTGCAATAAAGTCGCGCCAAAAGCCATTTAAATAATGCGAAGGTGGGTAATGCATAGCAGCTAGCAAGTTACTTCCCGATGTGCCACGAAGAGGGGAGTAGGAATAGGATGCAAAATTTACCCAATAGGGATTCATGTCAAGTTGCATTCCTCGAACCGCTCCAGCCCAAACCAGTACATTACCAAGAGCCGCCGGGGACAGTCCAGGTCCACCAACCCATATCAAAGCTCCATTTGCGGTTATCCCAAGTCCACTCCGCCAGGTATATAAAAGATTACCTAAAGAAAACCCCCATGTTACAAGCGGATCATAGGTAGCACTTGGCAGGACGGCGCCACCTGAGACTAGAGGAATCAGGTTCTGTCGAACCGCATAGACATTAGGCGACATCGAAACGTCCACGCCCCAAGCCCCAATATCAACAGTTCCATTGCGGAAATTTACGACCGAAGCCGCTCCGTTTACTAGCGGTTGGCCATATTTTCCGCCCTGGTACCAACCTCCCTCAGATTGGTTGAATAAGAATCCCCCTTCAAATGCTGCAATCAGTGAAGGTTGGAGTGACGGAGGTATTGCTCCCTGATTTGGCCAGCTACCGCCTGGCTGAGATGTTCCAGCATAGAGTGACAATCTTGCATAATCTTGATTTATCCATGCAACCGCCACCTGTGGAGCCCCAGCATAAGGAGTGACATAGGTGGCAAAGGTGGCATAGCCTGGGCCAGCGTTGGTACCAATAGGCGACCACGTACCTTCAGCGCTAGATGCTCCGGGTACAATTGGCTTGAGATTCAGGGGAGAATACCAAATCTGGGGATAGGATCCCAAAGTAACGCCATGAGCATTCCATAACGCTAGGGGTCGCGGAATAAAGCCATTATGTGTAGAGACTCTGGGAAACTTGACTTTGGAGCTCGCATAAGCGGCTTTTGGAGCCGACATCATTCCGAATAATAAAAACAGGAGAAGCAGAACTCTGCCAAGGTACCTTATCGACCCGTTTCGAGGTTGAGACCTTCTCTCTAACCTCCACTTTTCCAATAAACCTACAAGGCTAGCTACAGAACTGATTCTCTTCAATCTAACGTGCACTCATAATAAAAACTGGGGCATCAAATGCCAACTATTAATATCGCCAATTAGGTAAACAAGTTTATTAGTAGTCCAGGACATAGGTGAGCTCCTGGATCTTCCTATTATCAAATTCGGTTACCCTATCAAAAAATTGGCTCACCTAGACACTACTATCCGTACTTTCATTTGGCACACGGGGCCGAGGACCGGGAGTCATTTTCCCACGCAGATGAGCCTTAATGCAACTACCTCTAGCACCACCTCGGTCCCAAAAGAGCCACCATAACATAGGTGGGATCCCTATGATCGAATTAGCTCAACCTGCCACAGTGGCGCCCTTCAATCTAGGAACCTTCAATGGCTAATAAATTTGAAAACATTAGATCAAGAGTGATCCATATAGCCATGAAATATGCAATAGAGTTAGGTTTGATAGATCAGCGAGGTTTACGATGATCGTAGTTCCACTTCTTTTACTAGCATTTATCGTTCTCATTATCGCAGTTGGACTGCACCTAGGACCGCATTCATCGGTCGGGGCTGGCATTGCCTCAATTGTCTTTGCCGCTGTGACGATACTATCGATTGCCACCAGCACATCGTCGATCTCGATCATCATCTACATTGCCATCTTTGTAATCGCCCTAGGCACCACGGCCTTGGGCATCAAAGGAATTCTGTCCAAGCCCAAAGGCGCCATCGATATCATCCATATGAACCTTTGGGGAAAAACAGGTCTGGCCACAACCGATCTCAATCCTACGGGAACGGTCTCGGTCCAAGGAGAAAGTTGGAGCGCTATCGCCATGGGAGAGGCAATCGAAAAGGGCTCAAAGATCTTTGTGGTCGAAGCCGACCAAATTCACCTAAAAGTAGCGCTGGATCCCCTAGAACTAGCTCCCTTCGTCGATGAATCGCGCCTCGACCCAACTCAAAACAACAAGGGGAATAATGAAAACAATAATTGAAATCGTCGTAGCCGTGGTGCTGCTAGGAGTTATCGTTAGAACTTTATTTTCGACCTTCAAAATAACTAGGGACTACCAGAGACTGGTCGTTTTTCGTTTAGGGAAGTCAAGCGGAGCTAAAGGTCCGGGCTTGATAATGATAAATCCAATTACGGATCGTATCTCTTTAGTGGATCTTCGTGAACAGTTTCTCGAGATCCCACATCAAACTGCCATAACAAAAGATAACGCTCCGATCTCAATCGACTTCATAATGTTTTATCGGGTCTTTGATCCGGTTACCTCTGTAGTAAACATCAGAGACTTCTCCGGGGCTGCGTTAAATATCGCAGCAACGACCTTGAGAAGCGTGGTAGGAGATATGGCCCTTGACGACGTCCTATCCAAAAGGGAGGCAATGAATACCTCACTAAGAGTCAAATTAGACGAAGTCACCGAACGATGGGGTGTGAAGGTAACCAACGTTGAAGTACGAGAGATAAACCCGCCACCGGCAGTTCAAGAGGCTATGACGAGACAAATGTCAGCCGAGCGGACTCGGCGTGCTGTGGTCACTGAATCCGAAGGTAAAAAGCAGGCCGCCATCACGGTTGCAGAGGGTCAAAAACAGGCCGACGTACTATCGGCTGAAGGCGCCCAACAGGCTGCAATCCTCACAGCTGAGGCGGAACGTCAATCGGCAGTGCTACGTGCCGAGGGACTTGCAAGCGCGCTCTCTGTCATTGGTGAAATCGCCAAAGGCACTGATCCAAACACAATACTGCTCCAATATCTAGGCGCACTCAAAGAACTTGCAAATTCACCATCGACCAAGATCTTATTTCCTATGGAACTTACCAATCTTTTATCTGGAGTTAGAGATATCGTAGAACGCCAATCGCCAGGCAACTCTAACACCCTGCGAATCACAAAAGATGCCGTCTAAATATTCATTTGAAGTATCCGTGGAAACCCATCCACGGATACTTCAAATACCATAAAGAGATAGCACTCTTACCACAGCCCCAGCAAGTAAGGCGAAATCAGTGAGCCACGTCGATACTTGCCTAAATCAAAAACGATTCCTCATAGGCCAAACTAGCGCGATCGATCAGTGAACTTTGCGGTTGGATTCCACCAGTTTGCATCTCCCATCACACGGATAATTGCTGGAACTAAAATTCCGCGAACCAACGTCGCATCCAAAACGACAGCGACACCTGTTCCCACTCCAAAGACTTGAAGAAAGCTCAGTGACGAACTTCCAAAAGAAAAAAACGTCACCGATAGAATCAATGCCGCAGTTGTGATTATCCCTCCCGTATGAGACATGCCGTTGATAACCGCACTTATAGTATCTAGACCTTGGTCGTGGCCCTCTTTGATTCGAGAGAGCAGAAATACCTCGTAATCTATTGAAAGACCGAAACTTAGACAAAACATTAAAACCAAGAGTTGAGTCGGTAGAGGCTGAGGTGTGAAACCTAAGAAGCGCAAGGCATGGCCCTCCTGAAAGACCCAAACCACAAAACCAAAGCTAGCTGCAATGCTGAGACCATCAAGAACGAGAGCCTTCAAAGGCAGAACAAAGCTCCGCGTAAATAAAAATAGCAGGATAAACGTACCCAAAGAAATAAGAGCGATAGCTAGTGGAAGAGATCTAGCAATAGAGCTGTTTTGGTCGATCAAGGTCGCGGTAAAACCTGAAATATAGGATCTGCCACCACCTGGCACCAGCGTTGCTTGCACCTTGTGGACAATGCTCTGAGCTTGGGGCGAAAGATCGTTTGGGGCAAACGAAACGTCTAACAACGATGCATTGGAATTGACCATTGGGCCATGAGATGATGCATTGGCACGATTAGATCCAGGGATAAGAGTACCATTTTGATAGATCCCCACTTGGCACAAGACTTGGCTTACCCCAGCTATCTCGCTGAGTTGCTTGGCATAGCTTTCGTCGCTACTTGAAGATAGGGCCGTGGAGGTCACAACATTTATAAAATTATTTTCATTGAGTGGAAAGTCCGTAGCCAAAATCTTTGAAAATTGTCGGGCTGAAGCATTGATAGGAAGGGAATTCTGATCAGGAGTTCCAAAGTGAATGTTCATCAATGGTAAGGCTGCGATGAGAAGAACTCCTACGACAGGCACTCCGGAGCGGAAAGGTCTCGAGGTAACCACAGTCGAAAGTCTTCGCCAAGCATGAGATTCGCCTTCGAGATTGATTGCCTTTGCAAAGAGTGCCAAAGAGTTCACTCTCTCTCCCAGAAGGACTAAGACACTGGGTAAAAGCAGCAAAGCCGCTAGCGCAGAGAGAAAGACTACAGCTATCCCCGCAAAGCCAAAACTTCGAATAAAGTAGACGGGAAAGGTGATCAAAACAGCCAGCGAAACCGCTACCGTAAGGGCTGAAAAAAATATAGTTCGCCCCGCGGTCTCAATCGTACGTTCGATCGCTTCCAAAGCGTCATAGCCCAGAGCGAGTTCCTCTCTGAAGCGGCTTACCACTAAAAGCGAGTAGTCGATGGAAAGTCCAAGCCCCAGTGCAGTAGTCATGTTGAGCGCAAAGATACTTACGTGAGTAGTACGAGCTAAGAAATAGAGGACGGCTAAGGTCATTGGGATCGAGGCCAACCCCAACATCGCAGGAAGAAGTGCTGCAACCACACTGCCAAAGGCTACTAGCAGTAACAGAAATGTTATTGGAATAGCGATGGTTTCGGCTTTTTTCAAATCCGAGGTGGTCTGATTGGTTATCTCATTTCCAATCTGACTAAATCCACCGACTATGACTGAGACGTCGGAGTAAGAGGCGTTAGGACCTCTCGGTAAAATCTCCTTGACTATGGAAGCGGTAGTTGCCGAATAACCCATAGAAGTCTTACCTTTTACGGTTACTAAGATCAACCCTTCACTTTTATTACTCGAGACCAGGCCAGACCCACCTGGTCCGATAAAGCTCTCTATTGCAGAAATAGACGAGTTAGAGCGAAGCTTCGACAAGATCTCTGATGCTGAACTCATAGAACTTTTAGATGTAATAGCTCCGTTCTTTGCCCGAATAACAAACCCCAGATTAGATGGCTGACCAAATTCCTTGGCAAGAAGGTTACTGGCAACTTGTGAAGGTGCATTTGCTGGTACATAGCCACCTGATCGCAGATATCTTGAGGCATGCAAACCAAAAAAACCAAAGACGCCCAGAAGACAAACCCATGTGAATATGACCCGGAGCGGATGTGCAATTACAATTCGCTTTAGCCACCTATACAATATAAAATCCCATCGCGAGGGACGATTCTTCTCGGGAGTTATCCCAAAAAGCCAAACCATAGCACTCACCATGCACTACTTGTTCATCTCGGAAGGGATACATGGATCTTTATCTTATTCACCTTGATCCATGGTCGCTCGAGATGCCCGAAAGCTTTGCCAAGATCAAAATATGGTTAAAAGATAAAGTCTGACAATATCTTTGCATAGCTGCTGCTAAATGAGACTTTGAATCTCCAATCCCATGGGCAAGTTAGCTCTATGCGGCACACGCGCCAGTGCTAACTGCAGAGGTGGAATTAGCCGCCTTGGCAATCGATTGAGATACGGCTGGCATAGCGAGTGCGAATCCCACATCTGGATTAGTAGTCGACCTAGAAAATACGACCCCAATAACTTGGCCTTTAAGATTGACGATAGGTCCCCCAGAGTTACCTGGGCGCACAATCGCCTCAAGCTCATATACCAGTCGATCGGTGATGGATTGGTTGTAGATATCTCGACCCTGGGCTGTAAAGGCATCCATTACGCCCGCACTGGAGGTTGTAAGTGGCCCACCACCCGGATAGCCAAGAACTACGCCCTGTTCACCTCGAGCGGCCACTGAAGTTGCAATCGGCAAAGAAGCTTCTGCCAATCCCGTAGTCCGCAATATTGCAATGTCAAGTTTTGGATTAAAATAGACCACCGAGGCTGGGTGCTGACCAAAAGCGTCCATAATCGTAATTCCATGGGTTCCAGCCACTACGTGCGCATTAGTTACAACTTCGTTACTAGCAATCACGAAGCCAGATCCCTCTTGAATCTGGCCGCATCCTATCCCTTCGATCTTGACGACCGACTTCTCCGCGGCGGCGGTCACAGAATTTATCTGACCTTGACTTGGGAGAGCTACGGGTCCGGCAACAGCTGGCGGAAGCGCCGCAAAGACAGACGGGAAACCCGCCGAGTCGACAAAACCTTGAATTCTAGTAAAAAGGCTCGGAGCCGGAGGCATCACGCCCGTAATACCCTTTACAATTCTTGAACCAGCAACTTGGGCAGATAGACCTGCTAGTGGTATGTTTACCGCAATTGCAGACGTTACCCAAACAACAAGTAAAGTTGCAACTACAGCGACCCCACCACCAATGGCCGAGTCAACACCGCCCAAATGAAAACGACTCAAATTTTTCGAAACTATATTCCCTAGATGACGACCAAAGCCACCAACGATCGATGCAAATCCAAAGAGAATTAAAAGTAAAACGACAGTACGCAAAAAGCTAGATGAAATCAACCCAGCCACGCGAGGTGCTATTAGTGCTCCCAGAAAGAGACCGATCCAAAATCCACCATACGAACCTAGCTGAACTGCCGCACCAAGTTGCCCACCACGAATAGCGGCATAGCCAACGCCGATCAGAATAATTAGGTCAATCCAATTGAAACCCATTACTGTCGAAATAATCCAAATTTGGGACAAGAACAACTGCGTACCTTAAGGCGATCCTAGCGCGAAACACGCTTCTTTGATTTTATGTCTTATTTAGCGATTTCGTCAGTGCAATTACCTAAGAGATAGTAGTCATGCACCTAAAAGCCATCATAAACCTTCATGGCTGGCAGATAAGAGCTCCAACTGGGTATCGATCTGCTCCTTTTCAACTGGCTGTCCAATATGATAGCCCTGAACCTTATCGATCTCCAACGCACGCATGATTCGAATCTGTTCCGCGCGCTCAACACCGATACCAACAACCTCCGCATCAAGGCTATGGGCGAGCTTTACCAATCCGCCCATGACACGGTAGGAGCGTTCGTTTTCTCCAAGTGACAGAACAAGCGATCTATCAATTTTGACTTGGCTGACCGGATATCGCGAAAAGATTCCGAGCGCAGAAATACCTGCCCCAAATTCGTCAACGCTCAAAGAGACTCCATATTCGCTCAACCTCTCAATCGACGCGTGGCTACGAGACTTTGGATCAAGGTCAAGCGCTCCAAGTTCGATAAAGATGCGATCCTTGGCGATAGTGACATTATCTAGCTGTGAAATAAGTGCCTCGACGACGTCGGGTTCGTCTAACTCGTCACCAGACAGATTGATCCCCATGGTCAGCAGCTGATCTGGATAGAGTTGAGACCATGAAGTCAATGCAGACAGAGCTGCAGCTCCTACCTGGGTACCCAGCCTCGGAAGTCGACCAATCTCTTTTGCAACTGGTATAAATTCGATCGGCGAAATCAGCCCCCGCTCAGGATGGTGCATCCTTACCAGCGCTTCGACGCCACAGATTCTTCGGTGTTCTAAAGAAATAATGGGCTGAAATAGGACAACGAGCTCCGATGAGTCGATAGCACGTCGCACAATATTTTCAAAGCTTCTCCGATCCGTTGCACTCGAGGAGCGGAGGTCGCTGTAATACTCCACCTTGCTCGCGCCGCGCGCCTTGGCCCTATCGCGAGCCGCCATGGCCTGAGACAAAAGATCTTGCCCGCTAAAGTCTGAATTAGTCACGATGGTAACCCCAACACAAGCGGTCACGACCACTTCTTCGCCATCTGGAGCAACCACGGGCGTATCCAAAATTGACCTTAGCGTCCGGGTGACCATCTCCACCTGCGCGACCTCAGTTATGCCTATGCACAAAAGACCGAAGCGGTCCTTCTCGATATGCACAAGAGGAAACACTCCTCCAAGTGCATCTTCAAATCGATGCGCCACAACCCCTAATACTGAATTCGAGCCACTCACACCGAGTGCGCTTTGAATTATGGCGAACCGGTCTATGTCAATTACAAGAAGGGCCAAACCGCCGACTTCAACGCCAACAACAGATTGAATTCGCTCATATTCATAAAAGAGATAGTCCAGTCCGTACAACCCGGTAACACTTTGAATCTCAAACGAAACCATTGGTTGAGCGTCTCTTGGACCCAAAAGATCATCTTGGTCTTGCAGCAATGCTATATCAATCATAATTTGAAGTTCCTCGTCGGTTTGGCTCCTACCTGCGACTCGGAGCACCATCTCTCGATATTCACTAGAAGCATCCAATAGGCGAATAGAGATTTCACCTAAAACACCACTCGACCAAAAGTCATCGACCACCTGAGCATATAAAAATTGGTCCTCGGGGTGAATTAGCGATATGAAATTAACCATCTCTAGATCACTTTGGCCATAACCTGTAATCGAAGTTATCTCAGGGGTACAGGAGGCAACCATCCCTGATGAAAAGGAGATTATAAGGCGTGTCCATGCCATCCCGACCTCAGAATTCAGATAAGATACGCTCGTCAAGCACACACCGCCCTTATGAATTTAGTTAACACGCCCGAAGCAACTTCAATTAGAGATCTCAGAGAGCTCTTGACCCACAAATCCAGTCGACAACAAAACTCCTCGAAGGGGTTTTTTGGATTTCCACCGCCCGTTCCCGAATCTATAGTTTTATCGGCATCGAAAATACTAAAATTGAGCAAAAACGAGAAATAATTAAAATTGAATGAGATCTTTGAGTTAAAAATAAATTAAAAATTATTCTTTCGCCTTATATCTCGACAGTTGCCAGCCAAATAACGCCTTTGCCTGGTCATTATGAAAATTATTATATCTTTTTTACGGATATAAACATAAATCTCAAATGAATATCACCAAAGAAAATAGACTCCCTTGGAGCCATATTGGGACAATTGCTTATCTGATCTTTAGCCCAGGCGTCACTTGCCAAAACCAAACTAAGATCACCGTATCATTCCAATGTGCCCTTCTCATAGGCCATTCCTCACAAAGGGGAAAAAGTGCTAATCCTAAAGGCAAAACCACATAAAAACGCGAGGACGAACCAAAGCAATCCTTGTAGTGAGCCAATTGAATCACGTCCTCATATGCCTCCCAATTCATAAAAGTACCAGCTCACATTGATAACTAATTGAATCGACGGCCATGCCCCATGGATATCAAAATAAATTCGACGATCGAAAAGCTTTAATAAATTGGTGGCTTACACCTCTAACTTTACCCCAAAGTAATCTCTTACTATTGCCATCTCGAAGAGTTTAAATAGCCATTTGATGCCATTCAATAGCTATTACATATGATCGATCAGATTCCTCGTATCTATTGCAATCCCGCCTGAGGTGCCCTTTGTGGCACGCTCATGGCACACAAAGCTAACCAATTCACCTCCAGCGCGAAAACTGATTAGAGGTGGGTCGAATCAGGAGGTTTCATAGGCCTCTTGGAGGTCCCCACTCTTATGATAGTCATCTGCATCTGGGCCTACGTGACGATTTAAACCTAAAATTCAAAGACCGCGCACCTCATAAAGTGAAAGTTCCAACTCCTAGTGATCGCGACCTTGTAAATAGAACAAATAGAATCAGCCATTCAACCCAAGTGAAAGCTCACAACTAAGAACCACCCCCGATACTTTGGGTTTCCATGGCCAAGGCTTGAGCATTTCTAAAGGCAATCATTCTACATAGTCGCCATGGATCCACAAAGACATCTAAAATCCGCATTCGAAAGACAACCTGGGAGTCAATATCCAAAGCAACACCCGAGCGAAAACAAAGGTCTCCATATGGATTTGTTCCCCTCGAGACGGCCATAGCGTGGCACAATGCTCCATCGGGATCTAAAAATAAGCCATAAGACGAATTGGGAAAGTCGTACCCCTCTTTGGCTGGTCCAACCAAGACGGCTATTGATGTAACGTCTATGCGATCTAGCGCGATAGAGACCGATGAAAGGGTTTCGAATTCAAAACGATCTGCTGGAGAAGATAGTCCGGGAAAGAAGAATAGGGCCGCGGTGACGCTGCCGTAAGGGGGTCGGCCCTTATCGGTGTTCTCTTTGTCGATGCAACCATTCAAATATGAATCGTTCAAGTCACTCGGGTTGCTCACCTTCACCAAAATAGTACGGACAAAGCCATTCAAGCCAATTCTCCCTGAATGGAAAGTCCGATAGCCAATTACCTTCTCTTTTGCGTTATCTTGGTAAAAAATAACTCAGATGTCAGGCTTTATGGAGACACCAATCAAGAAAAAACACCCTAACTCAATCCTAAGGCATCCCACCCCAAGGAGATAGCCTCTATGGCTAATGGCTACAAAAAGTAGCTAAAAGCGAGCAAGCGCCATAAGCTCAATTACTAACCGTCAATTATGGTTCAATTAGAAACTTTGGAGATCACCTGTGCTTGCATCTGCATTAGATGGAATTCGGCTATCGTTACACGTCCTAGCGGCCACAATCTGGGTCGGTGGACAATTTACCTTGGCAGGATTGGTGCCGAGCCTCCGGGGAGCAGGAGAGGGCGTCGCAAATATAGCAGCAAAGGCCTTTTCACGCATCTCATGGCCCGCCTATGGTGTGCTAATAATTACAGGGTTTTGGAACGTCGCGACCTTTAATATGAACCACACTACAACGCCTTGGAAGGTAATACTGGGAATTAAATTGACAGTGGTGGCCATTTCGGGCATATCTGCTTACGTCCACACCAAAGCCAAAACACCCGCAAAAGCCGCGCTTTGGGGCTCTATCTCGGGAACTTCAGCCGCAATCACTCTAATCCTCGGTGTCTTTTTAGCTGGATAGCGCCAATAAAAGATGACCGACCACCAATTGCGAACAAAACATCACCATCCTTAGCCTTCAAGGCAACCACTTCCCTAAATCCCGATCAATAGAATTTGGATGGGGTCAAAGTTTCCAAAGGCAAATAATCGCTTTGCTAGAACACTAGGGTCAAACTGGGCTAGCCCAGTTTGACCATGAGTTTGACCATGAGTAAGACAAACCATCAGCTCAAAGGCTTGATGAGATCATCACTTAAACTTTTAGGCAATGCAAACTATGAAGCCATACATAAGCGCAATCAATCAAGGAAAAGACCAAACAGACCTAAACGACTTCAGCTACTTTTCCTTAAAATGAAGGCCAAAAGTCCATGGATCATCATCTCTAATCATCGAATCGACCAAACCTCAAGCATGGAACTTTTGGTGGGCAAACAAGCCTTGAAGAGAAATCAAAAACTAAACTAAACAAAAACTAGCGCAGAACGACCCGGGATCAACCATAACTAGCGGACTAAGCAAAGACTCAAACCCTCTGCATCGATGATTAGACCGAAGATGAGATCATAGGCGATAAGATTACTAGCCACATACTTTGGGCCAATGAAGTCCCGGCAAATTACAGCGCGCTATAACGTATTTACGAAGCCAACTGCACACCTGGGAGCAATTCATTTGGAACAGAACTTAGATCCTCGGATCAATCTGAGCAAAACACTTTACTCACCTGACTTTGAACACGACGCATGCGGCGTCGCCTTCGTCGTGAATATCAAAGGCGTGCGGTCAAACCAAATCATCAAAATGGGTCTGACCGCTCTGGCCAACTTAGAGCATCGAGGAGCATCGGGTGCAGAACCCGACACCGGCGACGGAGCCGGCATTCTCATCCAAATACCCGATTCATTCTTTAGAGAAGTGGTTGATTTTGACCTTCCAAGAGTTGGAAGATACGCTACCGGACAGATATTTTTTCCAAAAGAGACAGATCCCAGTGTCGTCAAAGATCAACTCGCAAAGCTTGCCGCCTCCGAAGATTTGACAATAATTGGATGGCGAGAAGTTCCAATCGACAATTCAAGCCTGGGTGCTGGCGCGCTCATGGCAGAGCCACATATAGAGCAGATCTTTATCACCGGTGCCGCAATGGAGCTAGAGGGCATCGACCTTGAAAGAAGTGCTTTTGTATTTAGAAAAAGAGCCGAGCACTCTATAGAAGATATTTACTTTCCATCCCTGTCGACTCGCACCTTTGTATATAAAGGAATGCTCACAACGCCACAGGTCAGTGAATACTTCGTTGACCTGAGAGATCCACGCCTAGAATCGGCGTTGGCACTTGTTCATTCACGATTTTCAACCAACACCTTCCCGTCCTGGTCCTTAGCGCATCCCTATCGCATGATTGCACACAATGGTGAAATAAACACCCTAAAGGGCAACCGAAACTGGATGAGAGCACGAGAAAGTCTTCTGCAGTCGGATCTATTTGGCGATGACCTGTCACGCATCTTTCCGATCGCCACACCAGGCGCATCTGACTCAGCCTCCTTCGACGAAGTTCTTGAACTGCTCAATCTCGGAGGCAGGTCGCTTCCTCATGCTGTTTTGATGATGATACCAGAAGCTTGGGAAAACCATAAGACGATGGATCCCGCCAAGAGAGCATTCTACGCCTACCACTCTTGCCTCATGGAGCCATGGGATGGGCCGGCTTCTATAGCATTTACAGACGGTAGTGTCGTCGGCGCTGTATTAGATCGAAATGGATTGCGACCCTCGCGTTATTGGGTTACCAATAACGATCTTGTTATCATGGCAAGCGAAGTCGGAGTTCTCGATATCAATCCAGGATCTATCATCCAAAAGGGACGTCTACAACCCGGCAAGATGTTTCTGGTCGACACCGTCCGAGGCCGAATCATCTCCGATGAAGAGATAAAGTCCGAATTAGCTAGCCAACACCCCTATCAAAAGTGGCTCGATGAAAATCTTGTCAAGCTTGATGACCTACCGCCACGCCACATGTTGGTTCCTCAGCACTCACGAATAGTAACACATCAACGCCTCTTTGGTTACACCAATGAAGAGCTGCGAATTCTAATTGCCCCAATGGCAAAAAATGGCCTTGAGGCGGTCGGATCCATGGGTTCTGATACCCCAATTGCGGTCTTATCAGATCGACCTCGTATGCTTTATGACTACTTCACGCAGCTCTTCGCCCAAGTTACCAATCCTCCATTGGATGCCATTCGAGAAGAACTCGTAACGTCACTTTCAGGAACCGTTGGGCCAGAAGCCAACCTTTTGGAGCCAACCCCTCGATCAGTGCATCAAATCTCACTAAAATATCCAATCATCGACAACGACGAGCTCGCCAAGCTTATGTATATCGACGAAGAAGGTGGCGCTGAAGGGTTTTCAACCAAAGTCATCGACGGTCTCTATGAGGTCTCAGGTGGGGGCGCCGCTATGGAACGTTCGCTAGCCGCAATACGAGAAGAGGTCACTCAGGCCATCAACGACGGCGCGAATATCTTCATCCTTTCGGATCGACATGCCGACAAAGACCTAGCTCCAATTCCTGCCCTTTTGCTTACATCGGCAGTTCATCACCATCTAATTCGTACAAAGCGTCGAACTGCAGTTGCTTTGATCGTGGAGACCGGAGAGGCTCGCGAAGTCCATCACATGGCCCTACTCATTGGCTTCGGCGCTGCGGCAATAAACCCATACCTCGCCTTTGACTCGATCGTTGACATGATTAGAGAAGGAACCCTCTCGGACATATCTCCACATCGAGCAACTCACAACTACATCAAAGCGGCGGCCAAAGGCGTACTCAAGGTCATGTCCAAGATGGGCATCTCTACTGTGGCATCCTACACAGGAGCTCAGGTCTTTGAGGCGATTGGTCTCTCCTCGGCCTTCATAAAGGAATATTTCGAAGGCACCCCATCTCGAATTGAGGGTATTGGAATTGAAGAGGTAGCCAAGGAGGTGGCAGCTCGCCACCATGTTGCATATCTCGATCGCGAGGCTGAATTAGCCTATCGAGACCTCCCCATTGGGGGTGAATATCAATGGAGACGTGAAGGCGAGTATCACCTTTTCAATCCTGAAACGGTCTTCAAGTTGCAACATGCAACTCGCAATAAGCGCTTCGACATCTTCTCTGACTACTCACGTCTTATCGACGACCAATCACGACATTTAGCGACCATTCGAGGACTTCTCAAATTCAAAACTGGAGCACGCCCCCCAGTCGATATCGACGAAGTCGAACCTATCTCTGAGATCGTAAAACGATTTTCAACCGGAGCGATGTCCTATGGATCCATCTCCAAAGAGGCACATGAGACCCTAGCTATCGCGATGAATCGCCTCGGTGGCAAATCCAATACCGGTGAAGGTGGAGAAGACTCCGATCGCTATACCCCTGACGCCAACGGAGACTCTCGCAAGTCTGCTATCAAGCAGGTTGCCTCAGGTCGTTTTGGCGTTACCAGCGAATATCTAGCTAGCGCCACCGATATTCAGATCAAAATGGCTCAAGGTGCCAAACCTGGTGAGGGCGGACAGTTGCCAGGAGACAAGGTCTACCCTTGGATTGCAAAGACTCGAAATTCGACTGCGGGAGTGGGATTGATCTCGCCACCGCCACACCACGATATCTACTCAATTGAAGATCTAGCTCAACTTATCTACGACCTAAAAAATGCGAACCCAAAGGCGCGAATCCACGTAAAACTGGTAGCCGAAGTAGGTGTTGGAACGGTAGCAGCTGGAGTAGCTAAAGCTCATTCGGATGTTGTTTTGATATCTGGTCACGATGGAGGTACAGGAGCTTCACCACTTACATCGCTAAAGCATGCCGGAATCCCTTGGGAGATTGGTCTAGCTGAGACCCAGCAGACCTTAATAGCTAACGGCCTTCGAGATCGAATCGTCGTACAAGTCGATGGCCAGCTGAAGACCGGCCGAGATGTAGTGATCGCTGCTCTTCTAGGAGCCGAAGAGTTCGGCTTTGCTTCGGCACCCCTGGTCGTATCGGGCTGCATTATGATGCGCGTCTGCCATCTTGATACCTGCCCAGTTGGGATAGCCACCCAAAATCCGCAACTTCGAGAGAAGTTCACCGGTACTCCTGAATTTGTCGTAACGTTCTTCGAATACATCGCACAACAGGTCCGAAGTTACCTTTCGGAGCTTGGCTTTCGCACCATTGACGAGGCGATCGGAATGGTCGAACTCCTAGACTCTACCGACGCGATAAACCATTGGAAAGCACAAGGCCTCGACTTGGAGCCAATCCTAAATACCGACCACCTCGCTTCGAACCCTCCTAGAAAAAATTCAATCAAACAAAACCACAACCTCGACCTTGCGTTAGATAACCAACTGATCGAGATCTCAGAGCCAGCCCTTACCAATAAAACACCGGTGAAGGCGACGTTTGAAATTAAAAATGTCAACCGTAGCGTAGGCACTATGCTCGGGTACGAACTCACCTCAAAATTCGCTGCTGAGGGACTTCCTGATGGAACCATAGATCTCACCTTCAACGGTTCAGCTGGCCAAAGCTTCGGGGCCTTCGTTCCCAAGGGTGTAAGTTTGACCTTGATAGGAGATGCCAACGACTACGTCGGAAAGGGTCTCTCGGGTGGACGAATAGTTGTTCGTCCCGATCCTTGCGCAATCTTTGTCGCCGAAGAGAACATCATCGCTGGCAACGTCATTCTCTACGGAGCAACTTCAGGCAAGGTATTTCTACGGGGTATAGTCGGTGAGCGATTCGGAGTACGAAATTCCGGAGCTATCGCTGTTGTTGAGGGAATCGGAGACCACGGTTGTGAATATATGACCGGAGGAAAAGTGGTCGTGATCGGGCCAACCGGTCGAAACTTCGGAGCCGGAATGTCTGGCGGCGAGGCTTTTGTTTGGGATCCAAATAGGAAATTCTCAGAACTCGTAAATACAGAGTTGGTAGATTTAGACCCGCTAGAGGATGAAGATCGACTTTGGCTTCGAAATATCCTTGCCGAACATCTAGATGCTACTGAGTCAAACAGAGCCAGATTCATTCTCGAACACTTCAACCAAGAGGTAGAAAAGTTCATAAAGGTCTTCCCAAGAGACTACAAAGCAGCTGTTCTTGCCAAGAGGCGCGAACTCGCCCAAACAAAGCGAATCTAATAAAAGGCTCTAGGGTGGTTTTCAATAACGACGAAAACCACCCTAGAGTCAATCTTTTGGTTAGCCATCGGCAAACAAAAGACTAAAAAGAGATCATGGGATCTTGAAAATGGCAAAATCCCCACTTCATCACGTACTTAAGATTTCTACAAATACATAAACCGATTCAAAGAAGAGTCAAGTTTTTACGAACGCCAACTCAAACTAGGAGAACGATCTAGATGGCTGACCCCCGTGGATTTATAAAGTTTCAAAGAAGCGGTCCAAAGCGACGACCGCCAGAACTTCGCATCGCCGACTGGAAGGAGGTCTACCTACCCTTTAGCGACTCGGAATTAAATGACCAAGCTGCACGGTGCATGGATTGCGGAATTCCATTTTGCCACCAAGGTTGCCCACTTGGAAATATCATTCCGGAGTGGAATGACCTTACCTATCGAAAAGAGTGGAGGGAAGCAATCAATCGACTTCATGCCACCAACAACTTCCCTGAGTTCACCGGAAGACTATGTCCCGCCCCGTGTGAAACCGCATGCGTGGTAGGTATCTCCAACGAGCCAGTTGCTATCAAGCTCGTCGAGCGAGAGATTATAGAACATGCCTTCGCTTTGGACCTTGTAACGCCGATAATCCCTAAAAGCCAAACCGGCAAGCGAATCGCCGTTATTGGCTCTGGTCCATCCGGTTTAGCTGCAGCTCAACAACTTACCAGAGCAGGCCATGAAGTTACGGTCTTTGAGAAGGCAGATCGCCTCGGCGGCCTTCTTCGATATGGTATCCCAGAGTTCAAGATGGAAAAAGCTATCTTGGATCGTCGATTAAATCAAATGCGAGAAGAGGGGACCCATTTCTTAACCAATATCGAGGTTGGAAGGGATATCTCGGGTCCCGATCTAGAGGCCAACTTCGATGCCATACTTTTAACGATTGGATCAGAGATTCCTCGAGATCTAAACGTATCTGGGCGGAACCTAAAGGGAATATATCAGGCGATGGACTACCTACCATGGGCTAACCGTCTTCAAGAGGGCGACATCGATGAATCACCTGTCTCCGCTAAGGGTAAGAAGGTGGTGATCATCGGGGGTGGTGACACTGGAGCCGACTGCCTAGGTACCGCACATCGCCAGGGGGCAGCGAGCGTAATGCAGATCGAGATTATGCCGCGACCGCCCATCGAGCGTCCGCAGGCGAATCCATGGCCCACCTATCCTATGACATATAGGGTCTCTTCGGCCCACGAAGAGGGCGGAGTGCGCGACTATGCGATCAACACCGAAGAATTTCTCGGTGATGAAAACGCCAATCTAAAGGGAATTTCCGCCCATAAAATCGAAATGGTGCGCACCGAACGCGGATTCTCTTTTGAAAAGATCGAAGGATCAGAATTTATAATCGATTGCGATCTCGTCTTTTTAGCCATGGGCTTTGTGGGCGCAGCATCTAAGACTCTCGTTAATCAATTTGGGGTAGAGATCAATGAACGTGGTTCCATAGCAACCGACCAGAATTGGATGACCTCCAAGGAAAAGATCTTTGCGGCTGGAGATGCACGCCGTGGACAATCGCTAATAGTTTGGGCAATAGCAGAAGGTCGATCGTCAGCAAGCGCCATCGATACTTACCTAATGGGAACGACGGATTTACCCTCACCGATCGAGACTAAATCTTTTTCAATGACAATCTAGTTAAGCCATATCAGCTCATTATCGGGACTCATCCGTATTATTTCGAGCCTTTTGCCCTAGCAGTGATGGCCGATCTAAAGATCAATCACCTTTGCGACCTGGGTCATCAAATCCCAGGTCGTTATCTTCAACTTCTAGGGGCTATGACTTATTCAAACCTGAAAAACACAATTTGATCGATTAGGACCAGGGCGCATTTTAGCCATAGGCCAAAATCAAGGATTGAGACAAGATCAAGGATTAGGGAGTGCCTTGGCAATTCTTATCGGACCTTGAATCTCTTCAAAAGCTGCAGCGATCGATGGAGTCGCCAACGAAGAAGGTCCATTTGTAACCACTGCCGCACCAGCCACTAGCTCCGAGTTGCTGATTACGGGGTAGTTCGCCAAAATACCTTCGCGGTGGCCCCAACAACCACGCCCCGATGGCGAGTGACAGTCGATATTGATTGTATTATTTGAGCTACCCGCCCAACCGTCGTTATACATCCAATCGTAGTCAGCCATCAAAACGTTTTGGTAACTGCCAGCCCAAATGCTATTGAACTGAATCCAGTTTCCATCGGCATTCGATGGATTCGGGTCTTTGCCGCTCTTAGCGCCAATCAATGAATCTGACATCAATGCAGTTGTTACTCCGACATATGGTGGTAAGCCTCGACTAGTTCTTTCAGCGTTTACTATCACCAAAACCTGCATCGCTGGGGAGAGACGCCCATAACTGAGGGGAAGGACTATCGGTGAAAATCCCTCGGCAAGGTGTCGCTTATTGATCTCCCTCAACATTGCCTGATTGCACGCCTTGGTATTTACCAAAGCATTCTGGTTGAAGTTGAGGGGGAACTCATCTAAGGGATATCGAGCATTTTTATTACCTGCTACGCAGATATTCCAAGTGACCAAAGAGATCGAGTGATTCTTGGTGGGATTTGCAAATTTAAAGGTGTAACTCTCACCCACAGGGCGCGATGAGCCAAAGACCAACCCTATAGCCAATGTCACTAAGAGTAAAACTCCCCGAACGCCTAGATGTCGCCCCTTTATCACCACTGTCTCCGTGGTCATCGACACGGTATCTCCTAGATCCCCAAGATATGATGACCCTGGTTACCCAAGAGCCTAATCGTACTTAAATCTATATGACCAATTGCCAATAGAGCTAAAGTACACAGCTACATAATCTCTCATCCTTGATGAGAGATCCCAAGGATCCACGCCAACCTATGGCTCGGATTTTGCTTTGGGCCATTTACCTTGCTTTTCAATTCACACGCTATTGAACCCCGCTATTGAACTTTGAAAACATGTCGCCAACAAATAGATGAGATGGCCGGTGAAAATCTTTCACCAACCATCTCATCTAAATCAAAGATAAAACTCGCACTCAGAGTTCACCGCTCGCATATGGGCAACTGGGGCAATATTTCAATCTTGCTCTAGAAGTAGCTAGCGAAGAATCTCCTTAGGAGTTACTCAAAGAGCGACATATCATAAGCGACTGCCTTTTGCTTGAAGTACTCTCCCTTGGAGGTAAATCGAGCAATAATAACCAGCGGAATACCAAGTCCAATTGAAATCAGAACAGGAAGCGATGCTGAAAACCCAGCCTGCACCACCACTTGATAGCCAATCCACAAGAGGAAGACCCCTCCTAGAAACGGCAAAATTCCAGCGAAGATCAAAAGCGAAACCTTCTGGGTTAGAACTTTGCGATAGGCCCAGGCACTTGCGATTCCTGTTACTCCATAATAGAAGGCGACCAGGATTCCAATTTGAGAGATCAGGTTTCCAAAGACGTTATTTACGCTAGAGGAAAAGGTGGTTAGCCAAATCCCTACGAACGCCAACGCTGCCAAAATAATCGTGCCGTAAGCTGGGGTAAGCCAATTCTTATTGATCGAAGCAAATACCTTTGGAAAGACTTTGTCACGAGCCATAGCCAAGGTAATTCTCGAAGCAGGCAACAATGTGGTCTGCGTCGTAGCAATGGTAGAGGTCAAAATTGCCAAAAGCATAATGTAGTTCCACGGAGCCGGAAGAACTTGCTGTGCAAAGTAATAAAGTGCATTTCCACCTTGCTTTTGAATGACACTACTTGGAACCAGCATCTGCATAGCAATATTGTTAATCAAAAAGACTATCAGCAACAAGAACATGGAATTGATTCCAGCGAGGCCAGGATTCTCACTTGCCTCTTGGCTCTCTTCATTCAGGTTCGCGGATGTGTCCCAACCCCAGAAGAAGAAGACGCCGAGAACGGCACCTGAGGCCAGTCCGCTCACTCCATGAAGAGCAAACGGATTCAACCACGCAATATGAAACCCAGTGGATCCCTTTGGGTGCGAACCCAAAACCTTTATCACAGCGAGGACCGAAAAGATAATTACTGCGACGTATTCAATGGCCACAAGGACCCACTGGAAGTTAGCGGTTGCCCTGATTCCAACTAAGCAAATCCAGGTAATCAGGATGAACCAAAGTGACGCCACCAGTGCGGTCCAATATATAGATCCAGCTGTTGCTGAAGAGACAACGCCCAATGTATTCAAGAAAGAAAGGGTGTTTTGCCCAATTAAGATCGATGCTGAGGTACAAAAGATAACGCTGGCACAGACCTGAACCCATCCATTTACCCAACCTAGGTATGGGCTAACGGTTCTAGAAACCCATGAGTATGAGGCCCCACAGTTTGGATCTTGCTTATTCATGTAATAATATGCAAAAGCAATAGCCAAAACTGGGACAAAGCTGACCAAGATCACCGCTGGCGAGGTAAATCCCACCGCGGCGACCACTAGGCCGATGGTTGAGGCTATCGAATAGGCCGGGGCAACGCTCGCAACTGCTACTGCCGTGGAGTCGAAAAGCGTTAGCACATTCGACTTTAGATGTATCTCGGAGGGTGATCCGGAACCTGCCGGGGCACCTCCAGGTGGCTGATCCTTTGTCATCGACATATAGTTAGATCTCCTTATCAGTATTTTCATAATCAGGAAAATGCGAGGAACGACCCACCGGTTTTATTGACATCTAACCGTCAAAATACCCAAGCAGTCAACAACATAAAGATCAAATCGAAAAAACAACCATTTTGTCACCGATAAGGTCTCTTCCCCCGAATTTCCCCTAGTAATTATTATCACTCCGAACCGAGGTTTTCTATTGTTTTCGTTACAATTGTGATAAATTGATGAAATAAACGAATAAAAATAGCTCATTTACTTAGGATTCCGCAAAATATTGACCTCTCAGGCGATCCGAAGAATCTTTCAAACTTCGAAATCGTCTAAAGAAAGATAAGGACCATTCAACTAACCTTGTAGCCAGAACGTCTTTCTGATCGGCTCGTCTTCTTGAAAAAGATTCACACAAAACCAAAAGTAGGTCTTACCTTGACGAAATCGCCCGGAGGAAAATCCATAGACGCGAAGCCGCTAGTATTAGTGGGGCTGACGATCGTCTTCTTGATCACAAGCGCTTGTGGCACCGCTGTCACTTCAACTAGTCCATCCAATAGCTCCACAACCAAATCCCAGGTACTGACAGTTCCAACTTCCACGACCTCGTCCACCTTGGCGCTTACTCCAAATAGTGCCGGCATAGCACCGCTATGCTCGGCATATTTCCAAGTGGTCTCTGACTATTTTCTGTTACCCCAAATTGCTCAACAAAGCGCATCGCAAATAAGTAGCGGACAAAGCCTATATCTGGCTGATATCTCAACGCTCAAGAATAAGGCGCCAATTACGCAGGATCCAACCCTAGTTCCGGCCTTAGATCAGCTCACCAAATTGAAGTTCACGCCCAGCGCCCAAGGATCCACGCCAACCAAAATTAATTTTGTCTCCGCCCTCACGTCGCTGCAGAACGGTTTCGCAACGCTTTGTGGAGTCACTCATCCAACTTCGCCACAATCTAGCGCTATAACCAACGCTGCCATAGCAGCTGGAATGACTTCGAGTTGCGCAGCGGCCTCGACGATAACCATATCAAGCGCCGATCCATCCTTCGCCGTTGATACTGTTTCAAGTCAAACAACGTCCAAGCCAGCATGTTTCAAGGACGGATCAATTGGGGTTGTATTGCGGGTTCAGGATATAAGCGCTTCCTTCGTCCAAACCTTTGTAACATTTCCCTGTGGTCAGATGGCGCCAGCTATCCTAGACAGTCTTTTCGGGACAAAGGCTCTAACTCTTTGCTACCCTGGCCCCACATCACCGATACCACCAACGGGCCTCTAATACAGCCGCGACCTAAAAGGTAAAACACAAGTCGTAAAAAACTTGATATGAAATCCAATATGGCCTCCTCGGCCAAGAATAAGTGGCACTTCGGATTTAACGGTGGCTAGAGGTTAAAGTTTCATTTTTATAAAGTCGCTTTGGAGGTGGTACAGGGGTTCTGCCAGAATGGGATTTGAACAACTCATGATGGAGAGCCCCTGTGGAAAAAGATCATAAAGCAATTTCTAAAATCTTGGTTGGTTTAGTTGATATTAATTTGATAGGCGTTGAAGATAATCTTGGTGAACCGCTCCATGTTCACATTGAGTGTTCTAATTCACAAAAGCAATGTCCAACTTGTGAAGGCAAAGTTCACCATAATGGCCTCAGAGTTGTTGAGGTTGTAGACCTACCGTCTTTTGGTCGCAAGGTTATTCTTTTTTGGTCTAAGCACAGATGGCGATGTGCAAACAAACACTGCCCCCAACCGTCTTTTAGTGATGATGATCCAAAAATAGCTCCAAGTCGTCTTCGCCTAAGTGATCGGGCGGCTAGATGGGCAACTTATGCTGTTGGAGCCCAGCGTCGTAGCGTTTCTTGTGTGGCTAAGGAACTTGGCTGTGATTGGCATACGATAAATGACGCAGTCGTTGCCTATGGAGCTGCATTGGTGGATGATCCTTCACGTTTTGGTGCTGTGGATGCTCTGGGACTAGACGAGGTCTTGTTCTACCGTGAAGGTAAGTATCACAAACAGAATTGGGCTACAACTATTTCTAGATGTGAGACGTGGTGTAGCTTTAGATGTTGTAGCGGGTCGAGGCGGAGCCAATCCAAAGGCTTGGATTGAAAGTCAAGAACAAAGCTGGCGTGATGGAGTTAAATGGGGAACCCTCGATCTATCTGGTGGTTACAAAGCCGTATTTAGAAAGGCTCTGCCAAAGACAACCCTTGTAGCCCGATCCATTTCACCTGATCAAGCTGGCC
>NZ_JXYS01000091.1 GCF_000949295.1 Acidithrix ferrooxidans | reverse complement strand
AGCGTCGCAGGGATAAAGAAGAGGCAATTGCTAGAGGTATGCAAACTAAGTTCCAGAGTGCATTTGACAAACTAGCTGACTCAGTTAAGCGTGGTCAATATTCCAATGCCACAACTGTGGCTTCAAGAATAGGAAAGCTAAAGCAAGAGCATCGCTCTATTGCGCGTCGCTATGAGATAGATGCCATAACTGGCGATGACCAAAAAGGTCAAAGAGCTGGTTTTGACTGAGAAACCAAAAGTAAAAGAAGCAGCTGAGACTCTCTATGGTGCATATGTGATTGAGACCAATAGGAACGATCTAGAACCAGAAGAGATCTGGAAGCTCTATATGACCCTAACAAAGGTAGAGGATGCATTCAAAGCCCTAAAGAGCAATCTAGGGATGAGACCGATCTATCACCAACTAGCTAGTCGTACCGCTGCTCATCTATTTATCTCAGTAGTTGCTTATCACCTCTATGGAGCAATTGCACTTAGCTTATCTCAAGCCGGTGACAAAAGAAGTGTTCACAGCATTCTTGCTCAAGTGTCTACCCATAGCCGCTTGAACGTAACGATGTTAGATGATAACAAACGTCTACATAACCTTCGTATCTCCTCTACTCCAAACTCTGCCCAAAAAGAGATCTACTCTATTCTTGGAGTAGTAGATACCCTAGCTCGAACCAAGAAGGTGATTGCTCAACTGTAGTGCCCAAATCCAGACACCAATATGGTCATGACCTGGGCTTTCATGGGGTGGTTGCCGAAAGTAGGGCTAGGCAATCAATCAAGAGCAAAATTAGTTACTAATAGTTTTGCACATCTAAAATGGGCTAGTGGCCCTTACGCTGGCTTCATGGTTGACTATTGAAATAGATTTTCATCTCCTTTGACTGGATCAATTAGTGCCTGGGTCGACTAGGCCAGATCGCAATCTGATCTGCCAATCTGATCAGATTGGGGATAGCTATTGACTTAGGTGATCTTTGAAGAGTTTATAGGCGATGGCGGCGACTTGGATTGTGATATCGTTTCTAGACAAAAGCGCAGCTGGTGGTGTGGATGGTTTTGGATAAGGCGGTCCCTCTTCGTTTGGATTATACCAGAGCTTTCTTCTTCTGTATGAAAGTATGTACTCACCCTTGGGCCCGGGCAGATGACCAACTTGTTCCGAAACCTAATTTTCAACAATCGCGGCCATAAACGCCACATTATGGCCCAAAGAGGACCTAGGTGTAATTGAATTTCCGTCGATGGAATAGTCTTACAATAATAGAATTGAATTGTCTAAGGTCATCCAAAGTCAGGTGCGGTCAGAAAATGGTTCTGAGGATAAAAAGCGAAGATCCTACAGTTGGGCCCGGCGAACTCAGCATTAATCCAATGCGCAAAAAGGACCTCTCGGCTATCCATGAGATCGAGAAGCTTGTCTACCCAAAGCCGTGGAGTGTAGGGGTTTTTTTATCTGAATTAGCACACCATAAAGAGCGTTCTTACTCAGTTGCGGTTCTGGGCGGCGCTGTGGTGGGTTATTCGGGGGTAATGTACGTTTTAGAAGATGCACATATTACCAATATCGCCGTTCACCCAGACTTTCATCGCCATCATATCGGCTCGGCGTTGATGTATTCGTTGGTTTTAGAAGCCCTTGATTATGGTGCTAAGAACCTAACGCTTGAAGTCCGCGTGACCAACTTGGCTGCTCAACGTATGTATGCCAGTTTTGGCTTTATGCCAGTTGGGGTCAGAAAAGGGTATTACCAGGAAAATAATGAAGATGCGATCATCATGTGGGTATATGAGGTCGATACGACCGAATATCGAGATCGCTTGGTGCAGCTTGCCTCAAAGCGCAATTTGAGCGCTCGAAGACGCCATTTCCGTTGGTTCAAGTAACAATACCATTGTGGAGCCAGCGGTTTTGCTAAGTTGATGTTACGTCTAGGTTAGTGCCGGTGGTCACGTTTTTACACTGAAACTAAGCTAGGGTATCCCGCTGCAGGATTATGTCAAACAGATCGAGCAAGCTAAAAGCATCAAGCACCCGACAACTTGCCCGAAGCGATCACAAGGAGATGGAATTGATTCCTCGATAATTTTGCATTTGTGCTCGGCCGGGCCAAAACCATTGATTGTCAGCCGGTAAGTTACTAATCTTGGCGTTATCGCACTTCGACCGACCTCCTGCGGAGGAGTTTCAAGCTGTTAGGTTCACAAGTAGAGTATCGCTAACTCAGAGTTTCCCTTGCCGAATCTAGATCACATCATTTAGTAATTATGTGTCAACCTTTACCGGCGTCTCCGGCTTTGATGGATGCTCCATGATCTTAGAAGTAGTTGCTTCTGCGAGGTAACAATTAGAACTACGGAGGAGAATGGAGGTAGCTTAGATCTTACAAAAGTGATAACTTTATTGGCAGGCTCTGGAGTCTCCAAGAAGTTCGAGTCGTTTAAAGCCTTTGGTATTTAGATTGCAAGACGAATATGAACACTCGTTGATAATTTGTAAAGGGTTTGCCTTTGTGTAGGTTTTTGGTCAGATAGATTTCTGAACTCCCAGCTTGCAATGCCAGTTTCGCTTTGCTAAAAGGTAAAGAAAAGCTCAAAATCAAGGTAGAGATTTTTGTGATCTGGCCTTCGACTAGTTTGATTCTATGACGATGATTCCCGCTGATACAAAAGATTGGACCTGGGTCCTTGAGAGGCCGTGCAGCGAGTGCGGTTTTGATCCAAAGAGTTATAATCGCTCTGGCTTTTCTGGTGCTATTGCCTCTAATGCTGCGCAATGGTCCAAGGAGTTATCTAAACCCCAAGTTGGGATTCGAGAGAGTCCGCATCGTTGGTCGACCCTTGAATATGGATGTCATGTCCGTGACGTCTATGAGATCTTCAATGAGCGACTGGAACTTATGCTGTCGCAAACTAAGCCAACTTTTGCAAATTGGGACCAGGATAAGGCTGCCATTGACGGGCGCTATGGTGATTCAGATCCGGATGCTGTTGTTTTTGACCTTGGTGTGAGTGCAAATAAATTAGCTCGTCGTATTGAAACACTAGAGGTATCTGACTGGGAGCGCGAAGGGCTTCGCTCGAATGGAAGTTTATTTACTGTCGAGTCGATAATTCGTTACCTCCTGCATGATGTTGTCCATCATATTTGGGATGTAACACATAATGAGAAGGAGATAATATAGGTTCAATCCAAAGCAATCCCATTGGGAGAGTTTCGCCTTTACCTTATAGTTTTAATGGCAAGGCGAACCCTTTCGGCGTTATCTCTAGGGCTCGCTCGCTCACTTTTTCTACCTATGTTTTTACAAGAGGTCTGATGGATCTGCCTGATCTGCGATGGACGATATTGGGGACGATATATGGGGCGATAGCTGTGTGGGATCTTGTTTTGTAGAGTCCGCTATGGGTAATAGGCATACCGACAGGGCTCGGTTTTTGTCAGGGCTTTCGGTTTTGTTTGGCCACTCATGATGATACTGATTGTGAGCTCGATTTTTCCCGATTATACGCAAGCTCGATTATACGCAAGGATGCTTGGGCGCCTGGCTGACTCTCAGATAGGTACTTCGGCAATCTCCAAACCTTCGCGATTGCTTTTTGCGAACCTTACTAGCCGACCGAGCCCAATTGTGGGTAGGTTTCGATGGGTCATTAGAGAATTATCGCGATAAGATCGCACCCAAATGGCGAGGTCTAACTGGGTGGATGTGATCTATTGTTTAGGAGCATTGTGAAGAATTTAATACTTGGTATTGAGACCTCCTGCGATGACACTGCATTAGGAGTCGTCGACAGTGGTGGCATCGTTTTATCGTCTGTAATTGCATCTCAGATCGATATTCATTCTAACTTTGGCGGGGTGGTCCCAGAGTTGGCCTCTCGAGCACATGAAGCCGTGATAATAGAGGTCCTAGAGCGAGTTTTAAAAGAAGCTGGTCTAAATGCTCAAAGTTGCGGCCTTGATGCCATAGCAGTAACCAAGGGTCCTGGGTTGGCTGGTTCTTTGATGGTTGGAGTTGCAGTAGCAAAGGCCCTTTCCTTGGGATGGCGTATTCCGCTGATTGGGGTAAACCACCTAGAAGGCCACATCTTTGCCCTTAGCCTTGAGGGGCGCCTAATGCATTTTCCAATGGCTGTGCTCGTGGTATCAGGTGGCCATACGATGATTGTGCGCGTGAATAGCTTGGGCAGTTATGAGATATTGGGTGAGACTCTTGATGATGCTGCCGGTGAGGCATTTGACAAGGTTGCACGCTTTATGGGCCTTGGATTTCCCGGGGGTCCTGAGATCGAGAAGGTGGCGACCAATGGAGATCCAAGCGCCATTCGATTTCCTATCGCTAAGGTGGATCGACGCTTTGACTTTTCCTTTTCGGGCCCCAAGACGGCTGTCGTCAACTACCTTCGGTCTAATCCAGGAGTTTCAGTAGAAGATGTCGCCGCTAGCTTTCAGGCCTCCATCGTCGAGACGCTGGTTGCAAAGACTATGGATGCTGCGATATCAACCAACTGCGTCTCAATTGGCCTTTCAGGCGGGGTTGGCGCCAATAGTTTGCTACGGGAGCGGTTGTTGGCTGCAGGAAGTGTTGCGGGGTTAGAGGTTGTCCTTCCGGCCAAGGTAAATTGCACCGATAATGGAGCGATGATTGCCCAAGCGGGTCGTTTTCGTCTCGAGACCTTCGGCGCGGACGACTACGGTTTGGATGTTGAGGCCTCTCTGCGTCTTTAGCTTTTGACCCAACTCCTTTAACGGTGAGAGGTCAATCTGTTGGATGAAACTAGAACCTTGTGACAAATCGTTTCATACTTATCAAGTTTCGTAAGCAAGAGCCATTTTGGAATCAGATTCGCGGAGTAGCGGATGTGGAGACGCAAACACACATGTATTGAGAAGTCGCTCTACCAAGGACATTTCAAAGTGCCTTCGGTTGAATCGGTATGCGAATTCCTCGAGGTAAAGTTGCCTATGTTCCTCACGTCCGTGGTATGTTCCGTCGATAAATTTCTTGCAGTTCCAATTTAGGATCTTGAGCCATTTGAATGTTACATGTGCTTGTTCGTCTTTGGATAGAGTGAACCAGTGCGCTAGTCCAAGGTCTTTCAGCACATACCCCGTAACTTGGGTTACCATCACTTATCAGCTTGGTATTAGAATCTAAGCATCTCACAAAAACATCTTTGGGTGATTTAGCAGTGGTATCTTTGATTACTTCCATGAAGCAATGAGTAGGAGCACCATTGCTAATCGACACTCCAATTAGAACATTGGTTTGTTTTGTCCCCTTTCCTCTTTAGCCTTCGCCATGGCTCTCACCACCTAAAAAGAACTCATCTACTCAGGCGTTTTCTCCAAGTTTGTATAAACCATTTCGGTCAGCCATTACGCTCAGCCATTGCCTTAGGTGGCTTATTTAGCATCAACCAGCCAGTCGAATAAGAAACTTGAACGAATTTAGCAAGGGCTCTGATGGCTAGGGGGAGGTAGTAGCCGAAAGACCACGCTTGTCGTTGGACAATAGATAGATAGCGGAGAACCACTTGGATAAAGAGATATGGCTTCGATGGAAGATGGTTCTGGAGGTAACGCTAGTTTGACGTCGACAAGATTTACATTGAAAAAGTGGAGCTCGAGATGCTGCATTTCTTCGATGGTTTGGCCTGATTAAGGTAAACTGGTCAGAGTCACACTTTGGGCATCTAAATCCCTCATAGCAATAGCAATAGCAATTTGATCAAATGATCTTCACATGCTTCCTCTGAAGCGAAGCGTACCATAAAGCCTGAGATATCCACCATGCCTCCTTTATCGAACATCTGTTCTACTAAAGATTAGCTCCAATCTGGTCTCGGTGGAGGCGAAACTTACGAAACTTGATAAGTATGAATCGTTTTAGCACTCATAGGTAGAGAGTGCTAAAATCGAGACTATATTAAAAGTGAAGTCAATCACACAAGGAGGCTTTGGGAGAAAATGAAGCTAAATCCACTCGATGATCGTATTGTAGTAAGGCCAGCGCAGTCCGAAGAACGGACCGCTTCTGGGCTTGTTATTCCGGATACAGCGAAAGAAAAGCCACAGCAGGGCGAGGTCTTGGCAGTTGGCCCAGGCCGTCGTGCAGATGCAACCGGCGAAGTTATCGTTCTTGATATCGTCGTGGGTGACACAGTTGTCTACTCGAAGTATGGTGGCACTGAAATCACAGTTGATGGTGAAGAACTTTTGATCCTCTCTTCGCGAGATGTTCTAGCAAAGGTGACCAAGTAGATGTCAAAGATGCTCAAGTTTGACGAAAATGCACGTCGTTCGCTTGAGGCCGGAGTTAATAAACTCGCCGACACTGTGAAGGTAACGTTGGGACCAAAGGGTCGAAACGTAGTACTTTCCAAGAAGTTCGGTGCTCCGACAATCACAAACGACGGCGTTTCAATCGCCCGCGAGATCGAGCTAGAGGATCCATATGAGAATATGGGTGCCCAGCTTGTAAAAGAAGTCGCGACAAAGACAAATGACGTAGCTGGAGACGGCACGACAACAGCAACTGTTTTAGCACAAGCCCTTATTCGTGAGGGATTGCGAAACGTAGCAGCTGGTGCTAATCCAATGGTGCTCAAGAAGGGCATCGAAAAGGCAGTAGCAGTAGCAGTGGAGTCGATCCAAAAGCAGGCTAAGCCTGTTGACGGGAAGTCCGACTTCGCTCAAATTGCATCAATTTCTGCGGCCGATACCTCGATTGGCGATGTTTTGGCGGAAGCCATCGACCGTGTTGGTAAAGACGGAACTGTCTCGGTTGAAGAGTCCAATACCTTTGGTATTGAACTTGAATTCACTGAGGGTATGCAATTTGACAAGGGATATCTATCCCCTTACTTTGTTACCAATCAGGATCGTCAAGAGGCAATAGTAGAGGATCCTTATATCCTCTTTTATGGCTCCAAGATTAGTTCGGTCAGCGAGATCTTGCCTCTCTTAGAGAAGGTTATGAAGACGGGTAAGCAACTAGTAATAGTTGCCGAGGACGTCGACGGCGAAGCACTAGCGACTTTGGTTGTAAATAAGATCCGCGGAACCTTCTCCTCGGTAGCAGTCAAGGCCCCCGGCTTTGGCGAGCGTCGCAAGGCGATGCTACAAGACATGGCAGTTCTTACCGGTGGCCAAGTTATCGCAGAAGAGGTTGGCCTCAAGCTCGAGAATGCCACCCTTGACTTACTTGGTACGGCTCGACGTATCGAAGTTACCAAGGATGATACCAAGATCATTGGTGGACATGGATCAAAGGATGACGTAGAGGGCCGTGTTGCTCAAATTCGTCGAGAGATCGATGCTACCGATTCGGATTGGGATCGCGAGAAGCTACAGGAGCGTCTGGCAAAGCTTGCTGGTGGCGTTGCTGTAATCAAGGTTGGAGCAGCCACTGAGGTTGAGCTCAAAGAGAAGAAGCACCGTATCGAAGATGCCCTCTCTGCTACACGAGCTGCAATCGAAGAAGGTATTGTTGCCGGTGGTGGCACAGCATTGATTCGTAGCCGTATCGATGTTGAAAACCTAGCTGCTACCCTCTCTGGTGATGAGGCAACCGGAGCGATTCTTGTTGCTAAGGCGTTAGATGAGCCACTTCGATGGATCGCAAATAATGCCGGTGTTGAAGGGGCTGTTGTAGTCCAAGGAGTTGCCCGCGAAGAGGGTTCAATTGGTTACAATGCCCGAACTGGAGTTTATGAGGATCTCGTAAAAGCGGGAGTAATCGATCCAGCTAAGGTCACTCGATCTGCACTTCAAAATGCAGCCTCAATCGCTGCACTGCTTTTGACGACCGAAGCTTTGATCGCCGAGAGGCCATCTGAGAACGATTCGGCTATGCCAGGCGGCGGCGCCGGCGGCATGGGCGGCATGGGCGGCATGGGCGGCATGATGTAGTTTTGAAGGTTATCAATCTCTATTAATTAGAGATAAAATCTTCAAATTGTTTGAGATTTGGGCCAAGTGAGTAATCGCTTGGCCCAAATCTTATTTAATTGGGTTCTGCTTTGTTTATGTAGATCGTGATCACGAGGGAACTCTAAAAGGACGACCGTCCTCTATGTCTGGAATGAACGTCGGCCTTTGTTTGGTAACCATTAGTTTTTCTAATAGTAAAGGTCCACAAATTGAAGTATTTATGGCTATTGTGAGATAGGTATAAGGCTCAAAGTCCACATTGACGAAACAGAACGTCAGAAAATGTGTTGTGGAATAATGTGTTATCGGATGGAGAGCCAAATGATCTTGCCTGACCCTGGGGTCCTGATCGTTTGATTGAACCTTATGGGGCAGGATAGGTGATGTGTAAATGATGGGTGAAATTATTGAACTCGACAGTCGATATCGGCAATTAGTTCCGAGACCTCCGCTAACTCGGCGGATGAAGCGGCCGGTTTGGATGGATGAATTGGCAGAATCCTTACCTTTGAATCGATTTGACTTGGCTAGAGCTTTTTCCATGGGTGAAGCCTCTCGAGATCTCGCACCAAAACCCGCACCAAGTCTGCCCGACGGAGATATGAAACGACCTGCCGGCGTCTTGGCGGTATTGACAGGATCCGCTTTCTCGCCTTCCATGGTTTTTACCAGGCGGAGCCTTCATCTAAAGAGTCATAGTGGAGAGATCGCCTTTCCCGGTGGCAAGGTCGAGCATGGCGAGACTCCGATGGATGCCGCAATCCGTGAGACTTATGAGGAAATTGGAATCGAACCATCCACATTGGATATTCTGGGGAAGATTACCGAGTTGGCAACGTCAACGAGTGGTATCTCAATGTCGGCATACTTGGCCATGTCAAGTGTCTCGTCCCCCATCTATTACCCTAGTGAAGATGAAGTGGCAGCTGTTATCGAAGTTCCAATCGCAGAACTCCTCTCGAGCGCGATCTACCATCGGGAAGTTTGGACACGTGGTCATGAAGAACGAGAGATGCACTTTTTTGCCATCGATGATGATCTTGTATGGGGTGCCACAGCATACATTACGGTTCAAGCGCTAAAGAGAATATATCTGGGTTTGCGTCAGAAGTGAGGCGCGCCAATAGATCAACGTACGAAGGGAAGATGGACCAATGGCGTCTGTAACGTTTGAGGCTGAAACTTTAGAAGAGCTCGTCTCTAAGATGAAGCTATGGATACATAGCGCTGATCAGATGAGTAAACGATCGTCGGATCTTTCTGGTGCTATGGGTAGTGCTACTGAAGTTACCAGTGAATTAGCAAAGGCTGCTATCGAGCTCATTGCTCGATCGGCACCCGAACCAGTCTCTAGCTCCGAGATCTTCAAGAGGCTGACCTCACTCGGTTTTGAAGTAACCGAAACCGCCAAGAGGACCGTAACCTCGACTCTGGACGCCTTGAGCGAGACTGAAGGAGATGAAGGAATTATGGACAAGGTGGACAAGGCCCGTGATGCGGCTATCTATGAGATGAGCCAGGCTGTGGCTCGTGGAGTCCTCAAGATCATAGGACTTTGACTCTAAATTCTATTTTTGAGGTCATTTTCTCGAATCGCCTAGGTGTGGCGTATAACACAAATGCAATTTGTTGTCAAGTGGTTATACTGATCATATGGAACGCTTCTTTTGTGAAAATGGCCTTATTAACTTCTCCAAGGAGGGTTTTTGATGGCAGAAGTCGAAATCGGTAGGGGAAAGTCCGGACGCCGTGCGTACGGCTTCGACGACATCGCAATCGTACCTTCGCGACGTACTCGTGACCCAGAGGATGTCGATATTACTTGGGAGATCGATGCATTTCGATTTGACCTCCCACTTCTTGGATCTGCGATGGATGGAGTAATTTCTCCAGCGACAGCTATTGAGATTGGTCGCTTAGGCGGACTGGGAGTTCTGAACCTCGAGGGGTTGTGGACTCGCTACGAGGATCCAGAGCCATTCCTGGCCGAGATTGCTTCACTTCCGAGTGAAAAAGCTACAGAGCGAATGCAAGAGATCTACTCTGAACCAATCAAGGCTACTTTGGTGACTGAGCGAATTAGGCAGATTAAAGCTGCGGGTCTTACCGCGGCTGCATCGCTAACTCCTCAACGTACCCCTGAACTTGCGCCGGCCGCTTTAGCTGGAGAGCTAGATCTTTTGGTAATCCAAGGAACTGTCGTCTCTGCGGAGCACGTCTCTAAAAATCACGAACCCCTCAACCTGAAGAAGTTCATTCGTGAGTTTGATGTTCCAATTATCGTTGGAGGATGCGCTTCGTATCAAGCAGCACTTCACCTGATGCGAACTGGAGCCGTCGGAGTTTTGGTGGGCGTCGGTCCTGGTAATGCATGTACCACACGAGGAGTACTCGGATTGGGCGTGCCTCAAGCTACCGCTATTGCTGACGCCGCTGGCGCTCGGATGCGCCATTTGGACGAAACCGGAGTTTACGTCCACGTCATTGCTGACGGTGGAATGAGTAAGGGCGGGGACATCGCCAAAGCAATCGCCTGTGGTGCCGATGCAGTTATGATCGGCTCGCCGTTAGCTTCAGCCTATGAGGCCCCAGGTAAGGGCTATCACTGGGGAATGGCTACATTCCACCCAACCTTACCTCGAGGCGCCAGAGTCTCAGTCTCTCAGCGTGGTTCTCTAAAGGAGATCCTTGTTGGTCCTGCTCGTGAGAACGACGGACGCTTGAACCTTTTTGGTGCGCTAAAGACATCGATGGCAACGTGTGGATACGAGACAATCAAAGAGTTCCAAAAGGCTGAGGTTATGGTTGCACCTGCTCTTCAAACTGAGGGTAAGGCACTTCAGCAAGCTCAACGAGTTGGTATGGGCCACTAGTAGCTGGATCAGCTGGAATCAAAAGGTCTAGTCTATGATTGACCGCTTTTCAAAATAAGTGAGATCTACCAGGCCGACGGTATTCTTTGGATCCTTATGGGTGTATTTTAAAAGGACTTCGGGGATTGGTTTGGTTTTTGCGTAGTTGCTCAAGCGACTCCGCGATGGTCTTTCAATAAGCTCGATAGATTTTATAAATCACCTGCGTCTCATCTACGAGATGCAGGTGATTTATATTTTTGTCGGATTACGTATCTCATGGATGAAGTTGTGATGATCTATTGGTTCCGGGGCAGAGTTGACTTCTTTGGTCAACTTTTGCACCTTTGGAGATTGCGGCTTTGCGTTAGGCTTAAAGGAGCCTTTGGCGCTTTTGGGGATGGCTCTTCGATCCTTGTTTAGATCGGTGAGCGCTAGTCTTGAATAGACCAGAACTCAATTTGTTCGGGACCGTAGTCGCTTTCTAATGCCGAGGTTCAAATGCACACTCTACGATCGTCCAAAGTCCTTGTATTGGATTTCGGGGCTCAGTATGCCCAGTTGATAGCTCGAAGAGTTAGAGAACACCACGTCTTTTCCGAGATAGTACCTAGCTCTATCACCTCCGAACAGATTGAAGCTATTGCACCACGTGCAATAATCCTATCGGGTGGTCCAAAGAGCGTAAATGTTGAGGGAGCCCCCCGAATAGATGAGAGAATCTATAGCTTGGGGATCCCGATCCTTGGAATTTGCTATGGTGCTCAGTTGATCTCGCATGACTTGGGCGGAGTTGTCTCCAAAAGAGCCTCTGGTGAGTATGGCAAGGTGAATCTAGAGGTTATCAATCGGCAACTTCTTCTGGAGGATGTGCCGGAGAAGTCGGTTGTATGGATGAGCCACTTCGATGCTGTTACAGAACTGCCGCCGAACTTTCAGCTTTTGGCATCTACGCCTGAAGCGCCCTGTGCCGCATTTGCTGATCCAACTGCCAAGATATATGCACTTCAGTTCCACCCAGAAGTGGAACATAGTGAATATGGCTATAGGGTCTTCGATAATTTCCTTCATAAGATCGTAGGGGCGGAGCCATCTTGGACGAACTATTCCATCATCGAGGATTCGATCAATCGAATTCGAAGCCAAGTGGGGAATAGCCATGTTATATGTGCACTTTCGGGTGGGGTTGACTCATCTGTTGCAGCGGCGCTTGTGCACCGGGCAATCGGGGATCAGCTGCATTGCGTCTATGTGGATACGGGATTGATGCGCCATGGTGAATCCAAGACGGTAGAGGCGACCTTTCGGGAGCAGTTTGAGATCGATCTACTCTCAATCGATGCCAGCGATAAATTTTTTAGTCACCTAGAAGGAGTGACGGATCCCGAGGCCAAGAGAAAGATAATTGGTGAGGATTTTATTCGAACTTTTGAAGCGGCTGCTAAGGATATATCTGGAGCCAAGTTTTTAGTTCAGGGAACCCTTTATCCAGATGTAATTGAGTCAGGAACCAAGTCTGCAGCGCGAATCAAGTCCCACCACAACGTAGGCGGCCTTCCTGAGGATATGGACTTTGAATTAGTCGAGCCACTGCGGGAACTATTCAAAGACGAGGTTCGAGCTATCGGTGAAGAGCTCGGCCTCCCAGAGGCTATAGTTTGGCGTCAGCCATTTCCTGGTCCAGGTCTAGCCGTTCGAATCGTAGGCGAGGTAACGCGAGAGCGAGTAGAGATCGTACGCGCTGCTGACCGTATCGTAGGCGAGGAAGTACTAAGGGCTGATTTGGACAAGAAGGCGCTTTGGCAAAGCTTTGCAGTTCTAGCAGATATTAGATCGGTAGGCGTTATGGGTGACGAGCGATCCTACGCCTATCCGATAATCTTGCGAGCAGTTGAATCAAGCGATGCTATGACTGCGGATTGGGCTCGGCTACCTTATGAGTTGCTTGAGCGCATCTCGTCTCGCATTGTGGCTGAGGTCCAGGGGGTAAATAGAGTCGTATATGACATTACTTCTAAGCCACCGGCAACCATCGAATGGGAATAGTTTTGGTTTTATTAAGCCTGTTAGACTTTGATTAGGATAGTTTTTTGACCATTACAAACTCCAATAACCCTTTGCTAGCTGGCTTAAATCCAGCACAGGCCGCCGCCGTCTCCCATGATGGTGGTCCTTTACTGGTGATAGCGGGAGCAGGATCAGGAAAGACTCGAGTCTTGACGAGGCGTATTGCCTATCTGATCGAGGCGAAAGAGGTCCATCCAGGATCCATCCTGGCTATTACCTTTACCAATAAGGCCGCAGCGGAGATGAAAGAGCGAGTCAACGAACTGGTGGGACCTATTGCCAAGTCGATGTGGGTCTCAACCTTTCACTCGGCATGTGTTCGGATATTGCGAAATCACCCCGAGGCATTGGGGTATCGGAAGAACTTTGTTATCTATGACCAAGACGACGCCGAGAAGCTTATCTCTTTGATCTCTTCCTCAATGGGACTTGACACTAAGCGCTTTCCAACTCGCCAAAGTGCAAGTCGCATCTCAAATGCCAAGAGTGAGCTCTTGGGTCCAAAGGAGTTGATGGCTAAGGCGACTCACATCATGGAACGTAAGGTCGCTGAGGTCTACGCCCAATATCAAGAGCGGTTGCTTGGGGCAAATGCCATGGACTTTGATGATTTGATCTATAAGACTCACGAACTCTTTGAGCGATACCCTGCCATCTTGGAGCAGTACCAGAGGCGCTTTTTTCATCTTTTGGTAGATGAATATCAAGATACCAACGTGGCACAGAATGCTCTTGTTATGCAACTGGGAGAGCGAAGTCGAAACGTATTTGTGGTGGGAGATTCAGACCAAAGCGTCTATGGCTTTCGCGGTGCAGATATGCGCAATATCTTGGAATTTGAAAAGGCCTTTGAGGACGTCGCTGTAATCAAATTAGAGCAGAATTATCGAAGCACTCAGACGATCTTGGATGTAGCTAACTCGATCATCTCTAACAACCAATATCGAGAAGCTAAGAATCTCTGGACCGACCAGGGCTCGGGCGAAAAGGTCCGTCTCTTTGTGGGTGACGACGATTCAGAGGAGTCAAATTTTATAGCTTCTAGTATTTTGCGAGAGAGGGAGACGGGCGGTCGAAGATACAGTGATTTCGCAGTCTTTTATCGGATCAACTCGAATTCTCGCTCCGTAGAAGAGGCCTTTATTCGTCGCGGAATCCCCTACCGTGTCGTGGGCGGAACGCGCTTTTATGATCGCCGAGAGATCAAAGATACAATGAGCTATCTGAGGCTGATTCAGAATCCCACCGACGAGATCGCCCTGAGACGAGTTATAAATGTACCCAAGCGAGGCATCGGTGATCAAAGCATTGCTAAGGTTGCAACCCTAGCAGCCGAGATGGGAACGACCCTAGTCGATGCTCTTTCGAAATATGAGGCAGCAGGTGTAACTGGACGTGCAAAATCTGGGATTGCTGACTTTTTGGTGCTCATGGAGGCATTGCGGGGTCATGTGAGAGACGAAATGCCTCCGGGTGAATTGATCGAGGCCTTCTTGGATGAATCGGGTTATCGCAGCGAACTTGCTGCCAACGATAGTGTTGACAATCTATCTCGTCTTGATAACCTTTCTGAGCTGGTATCGGTTGCCTCTGAGCATGAGACGCTCGAGGCCTTCTTGGATGCTTCTGCGCTTGTAGCTCAAGCCGATCAAATCCAAGGAGACGATGTAGTAACTTTGATGACAGTTCATACGGCCAAGGGTTTGGAGTACCCAGTTGTCTTTTTGACTGCATTAGAAGATGGTATCTTCCCTCATTCAAGATCCCTCTATGAGCCTAAAGAGCTCGAAGAAGAGCGGCGACTATGTTACGTTGGAGTGACCCGTGCTAGAGAGATTTTATATCTCACTCGCGCAAACCAACGGTCCCAATATGGTGAGTCGTCATTGACAATTCCATCTCGCTTCCTAGATGAGATACCCCCTAGTCTGATTGAGGACGTCTCTGTTCGATTGAGTTACGAGGAGCGTCGTAGTCGTTACTTGGGAGACTCTGTCGTCCAGAGCGCTTCGGGGCTCAGTAGTTCTACCTTGAAGCGATATGGAACTACGTCGAACTCTACAAAGGTTGATAGCGGACCTCGTCTTAGTGTGAGTCAACTAAAGCCTGGAATTCCAGTTGTCCATGGCAGTTGGGGAGAGGGAGTGGTAACTGCAATTGATGGCAACGGCGACAACGCCTCTGTGACAATTCGCTTTAGCAGTGTTGGCTCAAAGAAGCTAATTCTCTCTTATGCACCGCTCAAGCTGGCCTAAAAAGCTACCCCTTAAAACGCATTAGCGGGCATTGGAAGGGGTGTAGAGGTTCTCTGAGAGAGATGGCTGGTGGATCGTGCCCTCTTCGTATTTATCCTCTTTGTATTTATTAGGAGTGGTAAGTTCGTGATAGCTCTCTGGCTGTTTATGGCAACGGCTTTTAGAAATGGCTTTTGACGTCGAAGTTATCAGCTAGATCTGCCAAATGTTGGCAGATCTAGGTTGATTTGAGTCGATATACTGATTTCGATCCAATTAGGATCAACGAAGTCGCTATCAACGCGATACCACAGGCAATAGTTGCTAGTGATGCGCTCATAAAATGAGTCTCTAGCCCGCCAAGGACCTGTCCTAGGGGATATAGGGCAACTGAGCCGAAGATGTCATATGCTGAGACTCTAGACATGGCTTCTTGTGGAAAGAACCTTTGAATCGTCGTCTCCCAGTTGATCCCTACGAATGAAAAGCCAAAGCCTAACATTGCCACTGAAGGTGCGATAAATACGGGGGAGACTCTCAGGGCCAGAAGAAAAAATGATGGCGATCCAAGTAGGGCGATGATACTCGCGCTCCACAATGGTCGTTTCAATTTAAATCTAGATGCAGCGACTGCGCCCAAGATTCCTCCTACTCCCTCAAAAGCTAAGATGACTCCCCATGTCGCTGCTCCACCAAGATGGCGCTTTGCAATTAGCGGACCAAGAACCACCAGGGGTCCAAAGACTAAAAGGTGCATGAATGAGTAGACAATGATCGTTAGCCAGCACCAAGTCTGTGAGCGAACTTCTCGATATCCCGTCTTTAGGTCATCTAGAAATGATCTCTCAACGACATCTGGAGCTATCGTGCCGCTTACCTTGGAGAGCCATAGGCCAGAGATCGCATAGCAAACCGCGATTATCAAGATGGTCTTTCCGGCTCCTAGATAGGCTACGCCAAAGCCTGCGAGGGCTGGACCGCCAAGGTTGCCAATGGCTCTCGCCCCTTCTCGAAAGCTATTTGCAGCTACTAGCGCATCTTGAGTGAAGATCTCAGGTGTCATTCCTGTCAATGTTGGAGCGTAGAAGGCTCGTGCAACTCCCCATCCTGCCCCAACGATTGCAAGCTCTAAGGGGGTGAAAGTGACCCATATGACAATGTAGGCCAAGACCAGAGCCAAAAGAGCACGTACCACCTCAGATGAGATTGCAACTGCCTTTCGCGAGAAGCGGTCGGCGATCACGCCGCCTACTAGCAGCAAGAGTACGAAGGGTAGATCGGTGGCTGCCAGAACTCCCCCCACGGAGAGTGCAGAAAATCCATGATCCAAGAGTGCGAACGATAGGGCAATAGGCATCGCACCTGAGCCGATAAATGAGAATGCCTGAGATCCAAGGAATGCCCTGGCATTTTTGTCTTTGATTAGTCTGTAATTTTTTTCCATCTAAGGACTTCTTTATTTGATTTGAGATATTAAAATCGTGAGTAGGAATGCTCTTGGTTGTTTTATTCAGTTGAGTGGCCGCAACTTGGGAATACAATTAGAGTTTTACTTGTCTAAAATAAGATCAAAGGTCACTCATATATTGCTTAGCATCGTTTGCTTGTAGTGATCATATATGGGTAAATAATCATTTTTATCAGCCAAGATTTCATTATCAAGGTGGCGAGTTGGCAAACTAGATGGTTTGCAATATATCGTTTTGAACATTAGTTATCTCGATCTTGAATTTGTAAGATTTTTGTGGGGCATATTGAAGATATGACTTAAATGTCGATGATTTTTATCGATAAAAATCATCGAAGCTGCATTGAGGTGGCTATTTGTCTCCATGGGGATAGTTATTGTATCGGTGAAGATCACTATGAAAAAGACGATCGACTTAGTCGCAGCACTTTTTCTTCATGACCGATAGATGATAGCCTATCTAAGGTTCAAATCGAGAGTTGACTCTTATGAGTCATTAGATTTAAAGATCTTTTGTCTCAGCGAAATATCGCTAATTAAGCGTACTTTAGAGTGATCAGCTATTGGGTGAGAGCGAGTGCCTCTGGTCTGAATACGATGTAATCTTCATGGATTCGCCCTCCTTTTGCCGAATAGTTTAATTTATTATATATCACAATTTGAAGGCTTCTAGCCTTTTGTGGATTTTTTGAATATTTTAGGAAGTTTTAAATCTTCAAAACTACGAGATTAAGTGGCGACTCTTGTAAGGATGGCTTAGGTGGTGAGTGCTAAGTAGATGATCTAACGTTTCGACGGTTTTCGGTTCATGGGCGGCTTTCTTTCGCAGCTCGCGCTTTTGCTGGCGTAGCATTGCTTTTGCTGGTTGTCTTGGGTTGCCAATTGGTTGTTCATTAATTCGTCATACTTATCCGATCGGACCTTTGGTGAACTGGGTTAGTGCCCCAATTCTCGCTGTAGCTGCGCTAGGCCGACAAATCCCAATTCAAAACCCTTTTGATGAAATCTTGAGAGCGAAAAATCTTTACCCTGAGCCTTTTTGGATGCTTCTCGGGTCGCTCGCCAGATTCGTTCTCCGATTTTATAACTTGTTGCTTGGGCGGGCCACCCAAGGTATCTGTCGATCTCACTGACTGCAAAAGCTCGTTCTCTGCCGCTAGTGGCTTGCAGCAGATTTATTGCATTCTCGATCGTCCAGGGTCCAGCTTTTAGAAAGCGATGGCCAGGCGGTATCATAAATCCATGGTGAAGGCCAATGTCGATGACTACTCGAGCAGCTCTCATCGCCTGGGCGCTTAGCATCCCAAGTCTGTAGACCGGGTCACCAAGGTAACCCAACTCATCCATTAGGCGTTCGGCATAAAGTGCCCAACCCTCGATATGGCCAGAGATGGCGCCAAGGAGTCTACTAAAGGAGTTGAGCTCCTCGCCCATGTAGGTAATGTATCCGATCTGTAGGTGATGGCCCGGCACGCCCTCATGGTATGCGGTTGAAACCTCCGTCCAAAGGGGAAAACGATTGCGTCCCAAGGTTGGATACCAAGTCCGCCCTGGGCGAGAGAGATCAGCACTTGGCCCTGTGTAGTACATTGCCGCAGCACCGCCGGGCGGTGCAATCATGGCTTGGAGCTTCTGGATCGGGACAGGAATGTCAAAGTGGACTCCATTTAGCTCTGAAATGGTGTTATCTAAGAGTCCCTGGTTCCAGTCTCTGAAGGTCTCCACCCCTTCAATCACATATCCCGGTCGTTCGTCGAGAGCTATGAGCGCCTCTTCGAATGTAGCGTTGGGATATAGGTCGCGAGCGATCGAGACCATCTCGTCATCGATGCGAAAGACCTCATTCCACCCCCATTCATAGGCCTCTGTGGGATCTATTTCAATCCCGTTGAAGCGTCTGCACTCTAGAGCCCACCTATCAGGGCCGATTGCGTCTTTAGCGTTTGACCTTTGGGCGTAGAAACTGAGGTATTGCGCCAATTCGAGATATGCCAAAGATGCCACCTCGGCCCCGCTAGCAAGGTCGTTTTTGACTTGTGTATTGCTGCCTTCGTACTCGGTAATCAGGGATGCAAAGAAGCCAACATTGTCGCTACCGCCATAAGCGCGTGCCTGCTTTGCAACTTCACTTGCTTGACGTGGTGAAGCCGCAACGCCAAGGCGAAGTCCCTCTTCGAGACTTTTTTGATAGCCAATAAGAGCACTTGGTACTCGGCTAAGGCGAGCCGCTATGTCGCTAAAGTCATCGTCGGTCTCTTTTTTCATGAGGTCGAAAATTTGGCGAATTTGCTGTGGAGGGCTCTCTATTACATTTAGGTTTCTCAGGTGTTCTTTAGACTCAAAGAGATCAACTATCAGCCCGAGGCGTTCAACCATCGACTCCTTGGCGATTCGGTCTTTGTCATTGGAGATTGTGACCTTGGATAATTGGGCCAGAGTGGATATGGCGAGATCTAAAGACGCTCTGGCTCCATCGGGAGAATAGTCCCCGAAGCTATCGTTGGCTCCAGCTAGTCCAAAATATGTCGCGCTTGTTGGGTCAAGTTCCGTTGTTGCCTTTAGATATTGGTCTGCTATTTTGCCAAGTGAGATCTGCTCCACTGTGACTCCTTGAGATATCTTTATACCTGCTTATATGGCAAGGAATTTAAGTACGACTAAAATCTATTCGCCCAGAAGCGGTCTCCTTGGCGTATTGTGCTAAAAAGAAATGAACCCTAGCCGACTGAGGGGACGATAGCCTTTGATGGTTATGGCGCAGCCTTTGATGGTTATGGCGCAGCCTTTGATGGTTATGGCGCAGCCTTGGTGGCTGCAGCTAGGCCTTGGTAATTTTGAGATCTGAGTTTTTAATCTATTTGGATAAGATTTGTTCCAGCCAAGCTGCCCAGGTAAATCAAGCTGCCCAGGCACATCAGCTTTGCCAAGCTGAGCTAATCAAGATAGCTACGCCACCTTTTGAAGTGGGAATCGTAAGGAACGTTTTGTAGCTTGTTGATTTTTTGTAGTTCTGTTGGCTTCTAATCGCTAATTAGGAGGCCCAGAAAAGTTTTGGGAAAAGTTTTGGCCCTTAGGAGTTGGTTTGGTAGCCAAAATCCATAGGGTAGGGGAATTTGGCCAAATAGGTCAAAACCGCTTTTTCGTTAAGTTAGTCTTTGGCATGAAATTTTTTTTAGAAGGTCTGGCAAGCCTCGGTGATGACTCTAATTGGTTGGTCGATTCTCGTTCGAGTCTTTCGCGACATGAGTCTCTTGCGCGGGTAACCAATCTCCTAGGAGCGCTACAAGAGCACGATATCGCCCCAGATGACTTGATAGCAATCTTTTCTTTTAATCGTGTCGAGTATATGGAGACCCTGCTCGCAGCCACTGTAGGTGGGATTAGGTATACCCCGATAAATTGGCATTCATCGGCTCAGGAGCTGAGTTATATCCTAAGCGATGCCCAGCCTAAGGCTCTCTTTGTGGACTCTCAACTTTTTGAGATTGCTGGCAATGCGATTGCTCTGTCGGGCTATAGCGGGATTGTTTTTGAATATGGCGATCACCAACTGACAGATGCAATTGGATCAATCTCTTATGAGGACGCTATCTTGCACCCTGGAGTCCAAGGCGATTTGGAAGAGACTGTCTTTGGAACCCCGATGTTTTATACCTCTGGGACCACAGGCAGGCCTAAGGGGGTGAGGGGAAGTCTTTTGCCACCGGGCACAACTTTGTCAGCCTTTGCCCTAGCCTACAATGCGCGCATTGGAACTCCCCGTCCGGGCGTGACTTTGCTAGATGGCCCTATCTATCACTCTGGACAGTGGCTCTATGCCTTTTTACCCATGTTGTGGGGATCATCTACGATAATTCAAGGTAAATTTGATCCACTTGAAACTCTCAGGGCAATAGAGCGCTTTAAGATAACCAATATTCATTTGGTTCCAACGCAATTTGTGAGAATCTTAAAGCTTGATCCGCAGGTGCGCTCGTCGTTTGATCTCTCTTCTTTGGTAAAGATTTGGCACGGCGCAGCACCGTGTCCTCCGGTAGTCAAAGCTGAGATAATTGAGCTCTTTGGCGATTGTGTAACTGAATACTATGGTTCAACTGAGCTTGGCGTAAATACCATGATCACAGCAAGTGAGGCCGCTGCCAAGCCAGGCTCGATAGGAAAGGCCGTACCTGGAGTTGAAGTTGCAATCCTAAACGACGATGGCGAGCCTATGTCCGCTGGTGTTCCGGGAATAATTGCTGCTCGATCTCAACGGAGCTTTCACTATCACAATGAGCCTGATAAGACTAAGTCGACCATGATTGGCGAGGGATATTTCACAGTTGGCGATATTGGATACCTAGATGAAGACGGTTATCTATTTATCTCGGATCGCAAAATTGACATGATCATATCGGGTGGGGTAAATATCTATCCTGCCGAGATTGAAGCTGTCTTTCACAAACATCCTGGCGTGCTTGACGTTGCGGTGATTGGGATCCCAGACGATGAGTTTGGCGAGAGTGTTCTAGCAATCGTGTCACTGGTGGATCCAGAAAAAGCCACGGATGAGTTAGCAACCGAGCTAGCTGATTTTTGCCGGGCACATCTTTCGGGTTATAAGGTTCCTCGCAAGATTGAGTTTTCTGGTGAGATCCCTCGTTCTTTGGCCGGTAAGATTCTGAAAGCTCAGATCCGCGCGCCTTATTGGATCAACACCTCGCGCAAGATTTAGAGGTTGTGCAAAGGGCTGTTTTTGCGATTTGTCGGTGGGTCAATTTGCCAGTCGGTGGCGATTTTTGGACAATGATAGCTTTTTATAGCCATAATGGTGAAATTTGATCTAAAAAACAAGTTAATTAGCCTTTCGGTTGGCAATTGGGTAGTGGTTTATGCCTATTATAAAGAGCCGTGGAACGTCCTTATCGAGTAGTAGTAGGCAAGCCTGGCCTTGACGGTCACGACCGAGGTGCAAAGGTTATAGCAAGAGCGCTTAGAGACGCAGGCTTTGAGGTAATTTATACAGGACTTCATCAGACGCCCGAACAGGTCGTGCAAGCTGTAGTCCAAGAGGATGCTGACGCCTTGGGCCTCTCACTTTTGTCTGGGGCACATATGACACTGGTGCCCAAGGTGATATCAGAGCTGAAGAACGCAGGTTCTGAGGATGTCCTAATAATCGTTGGTGGTATCATCCCAGAGGCTGACATCATTCCACTCATGGAGATGGGGGTGGCTCAGGTTTTTACGCCGGGAAGTCCGCTGGCGACTATAGCTAATTGGCTAGAGGTCGCATTGGATGAGCGCGAATCGCAACTTCATTAATCGAATTCGACCCAAATTGTTGGTGGATTGAAAACACCGCGCTTGCAGGGACTTTAGCGATCGATTTGGTTTAGCGCCAATCATGTCTGAGAATGTCATATAGGAAATGTCTAAATAACTATTGAAGAGTTAGAGAAAGTAGGAAAGTGGATCTTTTTGAATACCAGGGCAAGCAATTCTTTGCTCAATACGGTATCGCTACATCACCGGGTGGTATCGCAGAGACGGTCGACGAGGCGGTTCGCCAAGCTGATTTAGCAGGATATCCAGCTGTAATCAAAGCGCAGGTGCAGGTCGGCGGTCGTGGAAAGGCTGGCGGAATCAAGATTGCCAACAACCAAGACGAGGCTCGTTCGTATGCCGGCGCAATCTTGGGAATGGACATCAAAGGTCATCTCGTCAAGCGAGTATGGGTTGAGCATTCTTCTGATATTGCCAAGGAATATTATGCAAGTTACACCTTGGACCGCGGCGCCAAGAAGTATCTTTTGATGCTCTCAGCACAGGGTGGCGTGGAGATTGAAGATGTCGCCAAGAGCGCCCCTGATGCCATCGTCTATGTTCATATCGATCCGGTTGATGGAATATCAAATGACCAAATTCGAGAAGCGGTCACGGGTGCCAAGATCGACCCAGAGGCCTTCGAAGGAGTGGTAGAGGTCTTAGAGAAGCTCTATGGCGCATTTGTCAAGGGTGACGCTGACCTTGCTGAGATAAATCCACTTATCCTAAATACCCAGGGTCTGGTGCATGCTCTTGATGCAAAGGTCTCTCTCGATGACAATGCAACATGGCGTCATCCGGAGTGGGCAGATTGGGCGTTGACTGTTGAATATGACGGTAGGGAACGCTTGGCGAAGGAGAAGGGCCTCAACTACATTGGTCTTTCGGGGACCGTTGGAATTATCGCCAACGGCGCTGGTCTAGCTATGTCTACTTTGGATGTCGTAAACCAAGTCGGCGGATCTGCAGCAAACTTCTTGGATCTAGGCGGTGGCGCTAGCGCTGACACCATGTCGGCAGCGCTTGAAGTTATAAACACCGACGAAAACGTCAAGGTAGTTCTTGTGAATATCTTTGGCGGTATCGTGCGATGTGACGAGGTTGCAAATGGAATTATCGAGGCACTAGGTCGTGTGAAGTTGACCGCACCTATTGTGATACGCCTCGATGGCACAAATGCTGAGGTTGCACGTGAAATACTTGCGCCTCGTGAGTCGGAGAATTTGATAGTTGAATCGACGATGCTTGGCGCAGCTAGACGAGCCGTTGAGATCGCTAATAAGGGAGCTTAGTTGAGTATCTTTGTTGATGAAAATACCCGTGTCATCGTCCAAGGATTGACTGGGGGCCAAGGTAGATTCCATGGCCTTAGAAACCGTGACTATGGTACAAAAGTTGTAGGCGGTGTTACCCCTGGTAAGGGGGGCACGGACGTCGATGGCATTCCAGTCTTTGATACCGTCGAAGAGGCGGTGGCGCTTACAAATGCCAACGCCAGCTTCATCTCGGTACCGCCACGTTTTGCTGGTGGGGCAGTTTTGGAGGCCGCAAAGGCCGGAATCGCTCTGGTTGTTTGTATTACCGAATTCATACCAGCAAAAGATGAGGCGTTTTTCTATAACGTCCTTGTCCGAGATTACCCAGGGACCCGATTGATTGGACCAAACTGTCCGGGAATTATCTCTCCAGGAAAGTGCAATATTGGAATTACATCTGGTTCCATTGCCTTAGCTGGGGGGCCCGTGGGGATTGTCTCACGATCTGGAACTTTGACGTATCAGGCGATTCACGAACTATCCCAACAAGGCATCGGCCAGACGACATGCGTGGGTATTGGGGGCGATCCCGTACCGGGTACGAACTTCATAGACTGCTTGGCTGCCTTTGAAGCCGACCCAGAGACTAAGGCTGTCTTGATGATCGGGGAGATCGGTGGGACTGAGGAGGAGAAGGCTGCAGCTTTTATTAAAGAGCACTTTTCTAAGCCAGTCGTAGCGTATATTGCTGGTCAGACCGCTCCGCCGGGGAAGAAGATGGGCCATGCGGGAGCTATTATTTCAGGCTCGCAAGGAACAGCAGCGGCCAAGATGGAGGCGTTAACGGCTGCGGGGGTAGTCGTCGCCGTAAATCCAACTGCTGCCGGTGAAAAGATGGTCGAGATAGTTCGGGCCTTCTAGAAGCTTTTGGATCTAGTAAGCTTGCGTGGTTTTAGCGTACTTGGTGGCCCGCGAGAGGGCATTTGAGCAAAATAAGTTCACGCATTTTGGGGAATCCGTTACTGGCCTGTTGTCTCAAGGAGATTCTTGAGGTAACGGGCCAGCTTGATTTGTAGCCATGTCATTTTGCGCGCTGACCTTAATGGAGTTGATTTCAATTGGAGAGTTTTGGAGGTTGTGCTCCAAAACGATTTGGAGCACAACCTCCAAAACGATTTGGAGCAGCTGTTCCTGGAAGAACGGTAAAGATGAACAGTATGATTGGGCCGAGAAGTGGTATGAGGCCAATCAGAGCCGTGTATCCAGAACGGTCAATATCATGGAGCCTGCGTATTGCCATTGAGAAGCTTGGAATAATCGATGCCACTACAAAGAGCTGTAGGGATCATTGACTGGGGACAATGCTCGGTGATTATTTGTCTAGCTCTCTGATTTTAGGCGTGATCCGGTAGCATAAATCATATTCAGAAGTTGTGACGTGGCGACTTCGGTTGCTTTGGCAAGTTGCGAGGTTTTTACTGTGGGTGGCGACAAGGAGCGACGCGTATTAGTCGTTGATGACGAAGCGAGCATAGTCGATCTAGTCACGATGGCTCTTTCGCTTTTGGGCATGACTACACGAGGTGCCAAATCCGGTAAAGAGGCTCTGTCGATGGTCGAATCTTTCTATCCTCATCTGGTCGTTTTAGACGTGATGCTTCCGGATATGGATGGTTACGAGGTGATGCGCCGTATGTCTGAGTCATGGCGAAGTGCATCAATTCCTGTTCTTTTGCTAACTGCACGGCGTGGCCTTGACGATCGAATTTCTGGCCTCAAATCAGGTGCGACAGATTACGTCGTGAAGCCCTTTAGCGTCGAGGAACTTACCCTTAGGGTGCAGGGCATTTTACGGCGAACAGTTGGCGACGGTCCGGATGGCTCGAGCGTCAGTGTCGGTGATTTGATTTTAGATACCGATACACAAGAAGCTCGCAGGCGGGGGGTCTTGCTAGATCTCACCCCTACTGAATTTAAGCTCCTTCGGTTTTTGATGATCAATGCCGGTCAAGTGGTTACTCGTTCTCAAATTCGTGATCGAGTCTGGGAACATTCTCAAGATGACGTCTTTAACCAGATAGCTGTTTACATAAGTTATTTACGTAAGAAGATCGATGCATTGGGACCTTCGATGATTCGAACGGTGCGAGGCATTGGCTATAGTTTGAGGGCGCCGGTGAATGATTCGAATGGCGCCTCTGAAAGCACCTCATGACTCTTCGGACTCGATTAATAGCTTTGATAGTGGCGGTGGTCCTTCTTGGTTTTTCAATTGCCGATTTTGTAACCTATAAGTCCATAAGTTCATTTTTGGATCAGGGTGTAAGCCATCAGCTCGATTCGGCATCATTTCCAATTACGCGTTCTCTCGCATCGATAGCAGGAGTTACTCTGCCTGGGCGGCCTTTATCTCGTTTAGGCGGGGCTCCCGGGGGGCGCGGACCTCTCGTAGGGGTTGCTTCAGGCAATGCAGCCGGAACATTGTTTTCTCCAAACCAGTCGTCTCCAAATGTGCCTCCAGCACCTGGGGGGCGACGAGTGCTTATTCCACAGGGTACATTTGGCGAGCTCCTGAGCCCGCAGGGAAAGGTCTTGTCGCGACTGTTTTATGGCTATGGACAAGATACGCCATCGTTTCCATCCATAGAAAAGATCGCGCTCTCGGCGATGGTGGGACCTAATCCAACTAAGTATTTCTCAATTACAAGTACAGGCTCTGGGGCGGCACCTTATTCGGCACTTGTTGCGCGGTTGGCCAACGGAGTCGGGGTTGTTATTATTGGCGTGCCGATGGCGGTGACCCTGGGAACTCTACATCGTCTTTTATTGGTAGAGGTGGGTGTATCTCTTGCCCTTCTGGTTGCTTTGGGCGCCATAGCTTGGTTCATATTGAGGCGGGATCTTAGGCCACTTGTTGAGGTTGCGAATGCGGCTAAGGAGATCGCCCAAGGGGACCTTGGTCGACGTGTCCCCGAAGTTGGCAGCAATGCTAAAGACGAGGTGGTTCAACTTGCTAGGTCATTCAATGCTATGGTTGCCGAGATTGAAGGGGCCTTTGGAGAAGTTGCGGAGTCCGAGGGAAAGTTGCGCCGCTTTTTGGCAGATGCCTCCCACGAACTAGGGACTCCTCTTTCTTCGATACTTGGTTACTCTGACCTCTTTGAACTTTGGAAGAAGGACGATAGATACGACCTAGATATAGCGTTTCGCCACATTAGAGAAGACGCGAATCGAATGAAAAATTTAGTGGATGATCTATTTTCTCTGGCGCAATTCGACCAAGTGCGGCCACTTGAGATTACCACCTGCAACCTGAGTACCATCGCTTATGAGGCAGTGGCAGCACTTAGAGTTACCAATCCGAATCGAACGATTACTCTGGAGGGGGCAAAAGAGTTGCTCCTTCAAGGAGACAATTTTCGCCTTCGGCAGGTCATTGATATTCTTTTAGTAAATGCCACAAAGCACACTCCGAGCCATGTGGCGATTTCGCTTGACCTTGCACTCGAAGGCTCTGACGCCTTTATAGTTGTTCACGATGACGGTCCTGGTATCGATAAGGATTTAGCCGATACTATTTTCCAGCCCTTTGTCAGAGGCGACCGCTCTCGCCAGCGACATAGTGGTGGAGCCGGCCTTGGTTTGGCGATTGCCCAGTCGATAGTGACCGCTCATCTAGGAGAAATTTCACTTGAGCCAGGGATCGGCGCCACTTTTATCGTCCGAATTCCGATTAGGCACAGTCAGAATTTTTAACTATTCAACTCCAGGTAGACTTGGTTGGGTCTTGGATAAAGGTTTATTTTTTGATTCTGCCTCATTGAGAGATTTGTTTCAAGTTTTTTGAGCAATCGGCGGCCTTGAGATTGCAATTTGAACTTTTGGATTGAGATCGATTCCGATGTCGTGATCTAATAGTGATGATCTTTTACGATCACGACTTCCACTAGCTAGAGCCAAGGCTAGCGATTTTTGCATCGTGTTTTCTCGTGTGCTCTTGTGTTTTGTGCCAAGATGGAAGTGTTCTTTAGTCATTTAGACTTTTTAGAAATAATCTGTCTTTCTTTTTTTGCTTGCCGGGCTCGAATGGCAAGCAAATGGGAATCAGATAGGGCGTTTGTTTCCAAGCAAGTGAGAGAATGTCCTCGCCTTTTGGTGCTGTGCAAGCTTTGTTGAATGTCGCAAAACCAAGGTTGAGTTTGCCCGAGATGCCTATATGAGCTTTTGATGGGTCGTAGTTTGTACGTGATTGGACACTTTGTTTCTTTGCACCTTGGGATTAGGTACTTCTTGGTAGCGGTTTGAGCCCTGCTGTGATCTAGGCTCTATTGGGTGAAAATTGCGGTACTAGCTTCTGGAAGTGGTACCATTCTCGATGCCATGGTTGGTTGTGGTATAGATGTCTCTCTAGTTCTGGTCGATAGACCTTGCAAGGCAGAGGGATTGTCCATAGACCATGGTATAGCGCTTTCGAGTTGCTATCGACGGGACTTCTCTCGATCGTTCGATAGAGTGGGCTATACCAATGACGTCCTATTTGAATTGGTTGCAAATGGCATTGAGCTCATCGCGATGGCTGGTTACGGAACCATTCTCGAAGAACCGATTCACGAGCGCTATGCCGGGCGAATTCTAAATACCCATCCCTCTCTTCTGCCAGCATTTGCAGGATGGCATGCTGTAAGCGAGGCCCTCAAATATGGAGTGAGGGTCACAGGATGCACTGTCCATCTAGCCACTCTTGCAGTTGATGCCGGACCGATATTGGCACAAGAGGCTATCGAGGTTAACTATGGTGATGACGAGTCTTCGCTCCATGAACGAATAAAGAAGGTGGAGCGACGCTTGTACCCACAGACAGTTGCAGCCTATAACGACTATCTTGACACCAATTTTGGTGGATCTTTTTTTGAGTACCAAAAGATGATCCACGATGCTAATTCACTAGGAAAGACCAGGGAGAAACGATGAGAGCTTTGCTTTCTGTATATGAAAAAGATGGAATTGTAGATTTTGGGCGTGGCTTGGTCGACCTTGGCTACGAGATTATTGCATCGGGTGGCACCTCTAGGGAGTTAGCTGCTCATGGCGTTGCTCACATGAGCGTAGAAGATGTAACTGGTTTTGCTGAGATGTTGGATGGGCGAGTAAAGACTCTTCACCCAAAGGTCCATGCGGGGATTTTGGCGGACCGTTCAAAGCCTCAACATCTCTTGGATATCGAGTCACTCGGGATCGAGACGATAGACATCGTGGCTTGCAATCTGTATCCTTTTGCTGGGTCGCCCAGTATCGAGACTATTGACGTTGGTGGCCCTTCGATGATTCGAGCAGCTGGCAAGAATCACACCTTTGTGAGCGTCTTGGTCGATAGCAACGACTACGAGCCTGTATTGAAGGCGCTTGCCGAGGGCGGCTCGGTCGACTATGAAACCAGAAGGGCCCTTGCGGCAAAGGCATTTGATCATCTTTCGCGATACGACCGGCTTATCTCTCTATGGCTAGGCGGAAAACAAGAGGACGCTTTGGCTCTAGATGATGAGATAGCACCAGTACTGATGAAGAAGTCATCTTTGCGTTACGGTGAGAATCCTCATCAAGACGGTGCTCTCTATACTAGGGTGGGTCGTCCAAGTTGGTTTGAAAGTATGGTTCGCCATTCCGGAATGGAATTGAGCTATTTGAATCTATTTGATGCAGATGCAGCTTGGCGCCTCGTTCATGAGCTTGGTGATTCACCTAGTGCGGCGATTATAAAGCATGCAAATCCTTGTGGAGTTGCAACTTCTACTGTCGATATTTCACAGGCCTACTCGCGAGCATTTGAGTGCGACCCGATTTCAGCCTTTGGAGGCATCATTGCACTAAATCGCCCGGTCGATATGCACCTAGCGCAGGAGATGGCCTCTAACCCTAAGGCTGACGTGGTAATTGCGCCCTCTTATGAAGATGGAGTCATCGAATTTCTCTCCAAGAAGCGAAAGAATACTCGATTTCTAACGGGCGAACCCCCAGAGGTGCCAGCCCTTCAATTCAGATCTATTGGGGATGCTATCTTGGTTCAAGCGCCTGATACGTTTGTCACTACCAAAGAGCAATGGAAGGTGGTGACTACGGCTCAGCCGGATCCGTCTCGTTGGGAAGAGATTGAGATGGCATGGAAGGTTTGCGCCAAGACCTCTTCCAATGCGATAGTCATCGTATCAGAGGGTGCGGCTATTGGCATTGGTGCCGGCCAGCAGAATCGTTTAGATTCCTCTAGAATTGCGATCGCTAAAGCCAAGGAAAAGGTAGTGGGATCCGTAGCTGCATCAGATGCTTTCTTTCCGTTTCCCGATGGAATGCTTACTCTAGCCGAGGCTGGCGTCTCGATTATTATCTCTCCAGGTGGGTCAATCAATGACGCAAGTGTAATTGAAGCCGCAAACGACGCCGGAGTCGTTTTGATCTTCACAGGCGAGCGCCATTTTAGACATTAGGCACTGGATTACCTGTTGGCTGGTGGGTTCAAAGGAGTGTCATTCGACTTTCTTGAACCCAAGTCATTTAGATATCTTTTTGGAATGAAATATTGATCGGGGAAAGTTATTATGGCACTAATTCTTGATGGCAACGCGCTAGCTTCGATAATCAAAACACGTCTCAAGGATGAAGCACAAGAGTTGCTCACCGCTGGCATAAGACCCGGTTTGGGCACAATCTTGGTTGGATCAGATCCATCGAGTGCTCGTTATGTCGCAATGAAACACGCCGACTGCGCAGAAGTCGGCATCGAATCCTTTCATTGCAAGTTAGATCAAGATGCCACGATGGAAGAGCTGTTGGAGGCTATTGACCTCTTCAACGGTGATTCGAATGTCGACTCCATTTTATTGCAGCTTCCGCTTCCCAAACATCTAGACCAACTAGCCGCCCTTCTAGCGATCGACCCAAACAAAGATGTGGATGGCCTTCACCCAGTCAACTTGGGAAAATTGGTGATGTCAGAGCCAGGGCCACTTGCGTGCACCCCCGCTGGTATCGTGGAACTCCTAATCCACTATGGCATTGAAATTGCACATAAGCATGTAGTTGTGGTGGGACGGGGGCTCACTATCGGTCGTCCCCTGTCGCTACTGCTTGCGTCCAAATCCCCAAACTGTAATGCGACGGTAACTGTAGCGCATACCGGAACGGCGGACTTGGGATCAATTACGCGCCAGGCAGATATCCTTATTGCAGCCGCTGGCGTTGCCGACATTATAACTGAATCCATGGTGAAGGAAGGAGCGGTGGTTGTTGGCGCGGGAACACCTTTTGTTGATGGAAAACTTCGCTCTGATCTTTCGGATTCGGTGGCAAAGGTAGCATCAGCCATTACTCCGAGAATTGGTGGTGTGGGCCCGATGACTAGGGCTATGTTGTTGGTGAATGCCATTCAAGCCGCTAAAGGTCGTTTAATATAGTTGCTGTCTCGCTCGAGACCATCAGTAGAAATGTGAAAAACTTAGTGCGTGTCGATCAGCTTATTTCAAGTGCTTCGAGGCCCCTCTTTTCGGTTGAGCTTTGGCCGCCGCGTAACGTTGAATCAGAAAGAAGATTGACCCAAGCGCTGTTGGAGCTCTCTGAGCTTTCGATCGATTTTGTGTCCATAACCTACGGAGCCGGTGGGTCTACTCGGGAAAATACTCACGACCTGGTTGTCAAGCTCGATCGCGAGTATAGTTTGACTGCGGTGGCCCACTTGGTGACAGCGGCCCATTCCAAGGTAGAGATTGATTCTATTTTGAGCCGATATGCCAAAGGGGGAATTGTAAACCTTCTGGCGCTTCATGGAGATCCGCCACTATCTGGGAATGATCAACTTCTCGACGGGGAGTTTCCTCACGCTATTGACTTGGCACGTTACGCGATTGAAAAATACGATATGTGTGTTGGGGTGGCTGCCCACCCTCAGGGGCATCCAAGTGCATTTGACAGGGAGAGCGATATTCGCTTTTTGGCCGAGAAGCTTGAGGTCGCACACTTTGGAATTACCCAATTCTTCTACGACTCAAATTACTATTTCGATCTGCTCTCGCGACTCGATAGTATTGGGATCCAAAAGCCAATAATTCCAGGGATTATGGCTCCGACGAGTCTTTCAACGCTCATCAAGATGTCGGAGTTGTCCGGTGCTGAGATACCAAAGGTTGTTTTGAATCGTCTGAACCGCTATCAAGGTGATCCTCAATCGCTCAAGAAAGAGGGAATAGAGATAGCGATTGAACTGTCTCAAGAACTTCTCGATGGTGGCGTGGCTGGAATTCACGTCTTTACGATGAATCAAGCCTCGACCACCAAGGCCATATATTCAGCGCTATTTCCAGGCCGGTCCGCCGCTTCTAAATAGTCGGATTTTAATCTATGCTCATGAAATCGCCGTTATGCTCCCATTCAATCATCTCTTGGCTAGCGGTTTTTTGGTCATATGCATATACTTGGTTTTTTGGGAATAAGATCTGCCTCTGCCCCCATTGCTAAAGACCAAGAGCTCATTTTTCACGCTTTTCACCCAGCCAGGGAGTGCGATTTATTGGTTTAGATCTAGGGTTTGGATCGAGTTTTGTTGGCTTAAACCTTAGGTGATAGACCATACGAGAATCTCGTTTAGGCAATGGAGTAAAAAAGGAGTAAAATCGGCTGTTATGGCAGAGAAAATTACGATGTCCCCTGACGGGACGCTCAATGTACCAAATGATCCCATCATCCCATTCATTGAGGGTGACGGAATAGGGGTCGATATTTGGCCGGCTGCACGTCTAGTGATGGACGCCGCCGCCAAGAAGTATGGCAAGAACGTTGCGTGGAAAGAAGTTTTGGCGGGTGAAAAAGCATTCAAGGAGACGGGCAGCTGGCTCCCTGAAGAGACGGTCTCAGACTTTCGAGATCTCCTCATCGGCATCAAGGGGCCTCTTACTACCCCAATTGGCGGTGGCATTCGTTCTTTGAACGTGGCACTACGTCAGATCCTCGATCTTTATGTTTGCTTACGACCGGTGCGATGGTTCCAGGGGGTTCCATCTCCGGTACTGCATCCCGAGAAGGTCGATATGGTTATCTTTAGAGAGAATACCGAAGACGTCTACGCTGGTTATGAATTTGAAGAGGGTAGCGAAAATGCAAAGAAGCTCCTTGAATTTCTAAGAGAAGAGTTTGGCTGGGATATTCGACGAGATTCCGGTGTTGGTGTAAAACCTGTCTCAGAGACCGGATCCAAGAGGCTTGTTAGGGCTGCGGTTGAATACGCTAAGGCTAGAAATCGCAAGAGCGTTACCTTGGTCCATAAGGGCAATATCATGAAATACACCGAAGGCGCATTTAGAAACTGGGGATACGAGGTCGTTCGTGACGAGTTCTCAAATATCGCAGTGGGCTGGGATGATTGTGGAGGAGATCCAGGCGATAAGATTCTCGTAAAAGACGCTATCGCCGACATTACCTTGCAGCAAGTTCTCACTAGGCCGGACGAATTTGATGTTATCGCAACCTTGAACCTAAACGGTGACTATCTATCAGATGCTCTTGCTGCTCAAGTGGGTGGAATTGGCATTGCTCCTGGCGGAAACATCAATTATGTTACTGGTCATGGAATCTTCGAGGCAACTCATGGAACTGCTCCAAAGTATGCTGGCCAGGATAAGGTCAATCCAGGTTCTGTGTTGCTCTCAGGGGTAATGATGTTTGAGCATCTCGGTTGGCAAGAAGCCGCCGATGACATCGTCAAGGCCCTTGAAGCCACAATCGGCGACAAGATCGTGACCTACGACTTTGCGCGGCTAATGAAGGGTGCTACCGAAGTGAAGTGCTCAGAGTTCGCTTCAGCGATTGTGGATCGCCTCTAGTTTTTCAACGCCACGGAAACTCTGCCTCTATGGCCAAGGATCTTTGATCCCAACTAACAGGCAGTTTCCGTGGCGTCGCTATGTGCTTTTTGATAATTTAGAATTTTGAATAGGAGTCATCAATGGCAAACAAGCCAATTTCGGTAGCTGTGACTGGCGCTGCCGGTCAGATAAGTTACTCTCTACTTTTTAGGATTGCATCTGGTGCTCTCTTTGGGTTAGATCAGCCGGTTTCGCTGCGCTTGATTGAAGTGGATCCAGCGTTGCGAGCTCTAGAGGGTGTCGCAATGGAGCTCGACGATTGTGCATTTCCACTTTTGGATAGCATCGAGATGACCTCGGATCTAAAAGTCGGTTTCGACGGTGTGAACTGGGCTATCTTGGTCGGAGCAATGCCCCGAAAGGCTGGGATGGAGCGAGGAGATCTTCTCGGAATCAATGGGAAGATCTTTGGGCCACAGGGTGCGGCGATTGCCGCTCATGGAGCTTCTGATGTAAAGGTGTTTGTAGTTGGCAACCCGTGCAACACCAACTCAATGATAGCTCGTGACGCAGCCAAGGATCTTCCGGCGGACCGCTTCTTCGCGATGACTCGTCTTGACCAGAACCGGGCCAAGAGCCAGTTGGCCAAGAAAGCGGGCGTGGCCGTAACCGAGGTCTCTAACGTTGCGATTTGGGGAAACCATTCGGCGACACAGTTCCCAGACTTTCTAAATGCTAGAATCTCTGGTCGTCCTGTTGTTGATGTGATTGAGGATCATGATTGGCTCCACGGTGACTTTATCACCACCGTTCAAAAACGTGGTGCTGCCATTATTGATGCTCGAGGTGCATCGTCAGCTGCATCTGCAGCGAGCGCGGCTATCGATTCAATAAAGTCAATTATTACCCCGACCCCAGAGGGTGACTGCGTCTCTTTGGTGGTACCGAGTCGTGGTGAGTATGGAATTGAAGAGGGGCTACAATTTGGCTTCCCAATTCGAAGCGATGGTACATCATGGCGCGTTGTAGAGGGTTTTGACCTTGACGACTTTGCCAAGTCTAAGATCGCAATTACAACCAATGAACTCATTGCTGAGCGTCAAGAGATCAAGGCGATCTTGGCTAACTCCTAGGGGACTATCTCTAGATTTGGTCTAGTGATGGGTTGGCGTGGCCGATCAGGTTGCGCTAACCCATTTTTATATTGGACCTCTGCGTGGTATCTCGAAAAGTCAGAGGTTGCTACTTTGTCTGGAAGATATCTCAGTGGTTGATCTGATCTTGGCTTGATGATTCTCATCCTTGATCCGCAGTGGTTTCAAACCCCGACCAAGCTGGCAAATTATTTTCCACATCTACCAAGATTGACACGGTATCATTTTCCAGATGTCGCCGCCGGATCCTTCTCTTGTGATATTTAAAGTGCTGCCGATTGAGGTGGTCGCCTGCCATGGGAATGCGTTCTTCGATTTGGGGTTGCAACAGTTGGCACAAAGATGTTCTATAACGATATGTAATGAACTTACATGAGTGGGCACTGTCCCAAGGTATACATCCTCAAACGGCATATAAGTGGTATCGTGCCGGTACTCTGCCTGTCCCTGCGCTAAAGTAGGGCAACTCATATTGGTGGGAGATCTAGAGTCTCAACCGTCCGTATCTAAGTCTGCCGTCATATATGCACGGGTGTCTTCTGTAGATCAAAAATCAGACCTAGATCGCCAGGTTGCCAGAGTTCTCACTTGGGCTACAGAGCACGGGTACTCAATAGATCGCGTAGTAACCGAAGTTGGTTCGGCCCTTCGCAGACATAGGCGAAAGTTTCTGTCGTTACTTAAAGACCCAACAGTAGACACGATTCTGCTACAGCATAGATACCGCTTCTGTCGGTTTGGAGCTGAATATATAGAGGCTGCACTTGAGGCTCAGTCCAGGAAATTGGTTGTGGTAGATCCAGCCGAGGTAGACGATGACTTAGTGCGTGATGTCACGGAGCTACTCACGTCTCTCTGTGTTCGCCTCTACGGTCGCAGTTCGGCTGCTAACAAAGCTCAGCGTGCTATTGATGCGGTGTGCTCATGATCGCGATAATGCGGACAAAAGCACAGGCTCAAAGAGTATCCGAACTAACTGGGTGTAAAGTTCTTCTTGACGAAGGTAAACCAACAAGGAAGATAT
>NZ_JXYS01000090.1 GCF_000949295.1 Acidithrix ferrooxidans | reverse complement strand
CTTTGGATAGAGTGAACCAGTGCGCTAGTCCAAGGTCTTTCAGCACATACCCCGTAACTTGGGTTACCATCACTTATCAGCTTGGTATTAGAATCTAAACGTCTCACAAAAACATCTTTGGGTGATTTAGCAGTGGTATCTTTGATTACTTCCATGAAGCAATGAGTAGGAGCACCATTGCTAATCGACACTCCAATTAGGACATTGGTTTGTTTTGTTCCCTTTCCTCTTCTGCCTTCGCCATGGCTCTCACCACCTAAAAAGAACTCATCTACTCAGGCGTTTTCTCCAAGTTTATATAAACCATTTCGGTCAGTCATTGCTTTTCGTAGCTTATTTAGCATCAACCAGCCAGTCGAATAAGATACTTGAACGAATTTAGCAATGGTAGTAGCCGAAAGACCACGCTTGTCGTTGGACAATAGATAGATAGCGGAGAACCACTTGGATAAAGAGATATGGCTTCGATGGAAGATGGTTCCGGAGGTAACGCTAGTTTGACGGTGACAAGATTTACATTGAAAAAGTGGAGCTCGAGATGCTGCATTTCTTCGATGGTTTGGCCTGATTAAGGTAAACTGGTCAGAGTCACACTTTGGGCATCTAAATCCCTCATAGCATAAGCAATTTGATCAAATGATCTTCACATGCTTCCTCTGAAGCGAAGCGTACCATAAAGTCTGAGATATCCACCATGCCTCCTTTATCGAACATCTGTTCTACTAAAGATTAGCTCCAATCTGGTCTCGGTGGAGGCGAAACTTACGAAACTTGATAAGTATGAAACAAAACAAAATGCCTCAGCCTTAGCTTTTTGGTAATATCGATCAAAGCCGGGAATGGTGATGAAAATCAAAATAATGGCTGTGCCCTAATAGGAGATCGAAAAAAGGTAAATCAATGATCCCAACCTCATACAAAATAGATGGACCAGATTCAGCGCCACCCCTCGTACTCCTAAACTCGCTCGGTAGCACGATGGATATGTGGAGATATCAACTACCCTTCCTAACTCAGAGATTCAAGGTAATCAGAGTCGACACTCGCGGCCATACGAGAGATACAAAACCACCGTCGGGACCATACTCAATCCAAGAACTTGGAAGCGACATAGTTGATCTCATAAAGCATCTGGACCTTAATATGGTATCGCTATGTGGCCTCTCACTAGGTGGGATGATAGCCATGAATATAGCGGCCAACCAGCCAAACCTCGTAGATAAGCTGATAGTATCATCTTCATCTTCTTATCTACCTCCGCTGCAAGGTTGGCAAGAACGGGCCCACACCGTTAGGACAAGCGGAACTGCATCTATCGCCGAAGCTTTGATCAAACGATGGTTCAGCGAAGCCTTTATAGCTTCTCACCCGCAAGAAGTTTCTTCGGTTATACAAATGATCGAATCGATTCCTGACGAAGGTTACGCTTGGTGCGCAGAGGCAATTGGCCACATGGACCAACGTCACCTTTTAGCAAAGATAACAGCGCCAACACTGCTCGTAGGCGGCTCCATGGATCCAGTAACGCCACCATCAATGATTTTTGAGACACACAGCGCCATCAAATCTTCATCTCTAACGATAGTTCCCGACGCATCGCACCTGTTGAATATTGAAAAACCCGATCAGTTTAATCAAGTCGTATCGAATTTCCTCTTAGACTCCCAAACCAGCAGGGGATCTCGAATCCGCCGAAGCGTACTTGGAGACAAACATGTCGACAGATCCATAGCTACTGCAAATTCATTCGATCAAGACTTCAAAGACTTCATTACAGGTTATGCATGGGGCGAAGTCTGGTCACGACCCGGGCTAGATCTAAAGATGCGCTCGGCAATCACGATTGCCGCCCTAACGGCGCTTGGTCGCGAAAAAGAGCTCTACCTTCATATCAAAGGAGCACTTAGGAATGGCATTACGGAGGCTGAACTGAGCGAGATACTTATTCATGTTGCTATTTACGCTGGTGTTCCTGCTTCAAATTCAGCATTCGAAATTGCCAGCAAAGTTCTAAGCGAGGACCCAGCCACATGGTAGCAAACGCGACTCAATTCCAATCTCGACCATGACAAGGAGACCCACCGCTAAGCCTTGGCTTTTAGCTGGCAACAGTGGTGTTTGGATTGTCTTTACTTGAATGCAAATTCCCATTGCACCTGGCGAATTACCTAACCGTTCATGTCAAGCCAAGAACTTTTAGGTAGTAGTAGAACTATTGCAGCCTTAGGCACAAGACTAAAAAGCCATATCAAACTAGCCATCGGTTGGAGTGGCTACGATTACCCTTATAGCTTTTCATTTCAACGCTGAACTATTCGTAGTGATTGAGAAATGGCCCGAGTCATATGCAAGATAGTGATCACACCTAAGATTATCGTAATACCTATCTTGGTAAAATATGGTCTCTTAGATTCAGGTTCGACACCTTCTCACCTTTTAAATTCGCGCCTAGTAACTTCGAGCACCGCGTCCATATGACAAGTAGATATTGACGGACCTTTTGGATTGGCAATGGCGACTGATGAGTTATGGATAAAGAGGCGACGATCTATCTTCCTCCTCGGTCACTTGCGCGGTAGTGATCCGAGGGTTATTCAACATCTTCGATCGGGGGTAAATGGCGATCTCAATCCACAAAAAGCGCCAAAGAAACAAGAACCAATGAGGGGCACTTTATCTTTCCATGAAGAGTTCTTTCAGGATTAGCTCTATTGCTGCATTAGCAATTGAGCTAATTCACCCGAGAGGTGGTAATGTCCCTACTCTTGCAATACCTAGTCCCCGAAATGATTGTTTAGAGCTATTGGTGCAATGTTGTGGCTTTATCGACTCGTGATCGGTGGAATTAAAGACTTTCTATACGACTTCTAGACTCTAGGTGATAATTAATCATGGCTTTAGCAGTCGCCGAAAAAGATGGTAGGCCCCGCAAAAAGTCAAAGACGCTCCCTGGAGGCAGGCAATGTGCTTATTCTGAATTAGAGCTACGATCTCGTCATTTACCCCCGAAGGCTCGCTTGCCTCGACTCAGAGTAACGCGAAATTAAAATCACCAATTTTTCGACGTTGGTTTAAAAGGAGTACCCATATGTGTCAAATGTCACGCAATACCGATCCTCCATGTTGTATCATCGGTTCTGACACCAGAATTTAATTTGGTGCAGTAATCAACCGGGGGGTTGTAAGTGCAATCTTGGGGGGAAATATATGACTACATCAGTAACTGATCGCGTCTCGGGGGAAACGCCCAAAGGAGGATCCGGCTTTAGTCTTACCAATCGAAGACTTGAGTCCTATCCAGAGTTTGGACCCCGCATGGTGCAATTAGCGATTGTCGTTTTAGTGACAATCGCACTTTATTACGAACTTTACGTGGGTGGATCGGTTACGACCATTCTGCTTCCAAAGCTAGGAATGAGCTTCACATTTTACGTGACAGCCCTTGCCTTTGGTAATCTAATTGGAGCCTTTGGATCGCTGGCCGCTGGCCTTTCTGATCGTCTCGGCCGAGCGAACATAGTCGTCGCGGGTCTCTTGATAACGGGCCTCGCTACCGCTTTCGTGATACCATCCATGACTTCAAAATGGTCGTTCGTTATCGCGACTTACCTAGTCGGAATCGTTGAAGGAATCGCCCTTGTTGCCACTCCGGCTCTAATCCGAGACTTTTCGCCACAAACCGGTAGGGCAACCGCGATGGGACTTTGGACAACTGGACCAGTCTTGGGAAGTCTCGTAGTATCTGTCGTAGGTTCCACCACCATAACAGCTACGACACAATGGCCATATGAATATCGCATCTGCGGAATCGTTGGCCTCGTAATCTTTGTTATCGCGCTTTTCGGCCTCCGCGAGCTCTCGCCAAACCTTCGCGACCAGCTAATGGTTTCTGTTAAAGACCGAGTTCTAATTGAGGCAAGGGCAAAAGGAATCGACATTGAGGCCTCCCTGAAGAACCCTTGGCGCCAGATGTTAAAGGCTGATATTATCATATCGGCCGTGGCGGTGTCGATCCTGCTTTTGATCTACTATACGGCTGTAGCCTTTGGCACGGTCCTGCTTACCACCGTCTTTGGCTTCTCTCTCAAAAACGCCAACGGAATTGCCAATTGGCAGTGGGCTGCCAATGCTATAGCCCTGATCCTGGTGGGTATAATCTCCGACAAAGTAAGGGTCCGTAAGCCATTCATGATCGTTGGAGGTATAGGAGCTATAATTCTTACGATCGTATTCATCTTCAAACTTGGCCACACAAACAGCTACTACGAGATTGCATTTTTACTGGCCGGAATCTCCATCTTCCTAGCCTTCGCATATGCGCCATGGATGGCCAGCTTTACCGAAACAGTAGAAGCCAGAAATCCGGCACTGACTGCGACTGGTCTTGCAGTTTGGGGATGGATCTTGAGAGTGATCGTCTTTGTAGCATTTTTGGTAGTCCCGGCCGTCGTCAATTCAGCAACTCCTTTGGTTGAATACGGAGCTCAAGTCCAGGCTTACGCCACGCAAGATCAAAGTCAACTTGCCTTCGCGGCCTCGCATGGACCTCTACTCGCATTTGTCCAGAGCCACGGCTCTTTGATCGCTTTCGCCCAGTCTCACCCTACAATAATTCAAACGGCCACTACCTACTCAGCACAGCTAGCTGACGCGCAAAAATTTGCACCGGAGTTAGCCGTAATTGAGGCCCACCCGGCCATCTTCACTCAATTGGCTGGTTATTCAAATCCCGCTACGATCCCACCTGCACTCTTATCCCAAGCACTTACCGCTGCTGGAGGCGGAGCTAAAGGTGGAGCAATCCTTGCCTCAATCTCGGCGAATAAGGCCGCCATTGAGGGAGTCATAGCTGTAGCTTCACAATTGCAGAGCCTCGCTCCATATGCGACCCAGCTCAAAGCAATCGCTGCAAACGCTACGCAGTTCCAAGCACTTTCGGCTAACGCCTCGGAATTGGGGGCGCTGCAAAAAGCATCTAGCCAACTCAACTTCCTAAAGCTTCATGCGCCAGCTGTTCAAAGCGCTGCAAAGCAGTCGCCTAAGCAATGGCAAACTTGGTACTGGATCTGCGCAGCTGCTTGTGTGCTATTTTTAGCCAGCGTACCGCTCATGCGAGGGCGCTGGAGTCCTAAAAAGGCAAAAGAGGATGAGGATGCTCACGAAGCAATGGTTGCAAAAGAGATGGAAAATTTGCATCTCGTCTGAAGTACATAGTCTGTCCACATAACCAAAACTCTTAAGACGGTCGTGAACTAGCCTTCCATTCGAAGTAGTTCACGACCGTCTTCCAATTTATGGAGCACCTTCGCGATCTAAAATTTAACTACGATGGTTCAAATTGCTAAAAAAAGATCAGCAATGGATCCAATGGGTCAACACTTGGAGATATTAGAAATTAAATAGGATTGACGGTGTTAGCTCAAGACGAAAAGATCTCTAGAAACCTAAATCACATCAGGATAAACACCTCTCATCGACCCCCAAACGCTCTCGATCTGAAACATAAATCTTCGATTCAAGGTAGCGCAGTGATCTTCCAACACTATTTTAACGAAATTCCTCGTTACTTCGATAGCCATGAAACTCTTGATAAGCCACCGATAGGTTTCGAAATCGGAATCTTGTTAGACCTCTAGACATTACATCAAGTGATATCCGTGCGAAGTTTAGCTTCGAAAATAACTTTTATTCCATTTTCGGCCCGCTGCTTTAGCAAATTGAAACGACCTAACCTCACCACTTTCTGCCCTAAAAAGTCCGATAAGCAAGAGACCTGGCAAATCATTTCAAATATAGCCAAAGCGCTACATCGACGTAACGCTCGACTAGCAGATCTACAATTCGATCCTCTTTATTGATAGACATCTAGAAACGAATTATTCTTTTCCATCACGTATTCAATGCTCGCAACTCAAATTTTTGATAGGATCTATTCAATGGTTACTCCCTAAGATTAGCGATGGAAATCTTGCTTATCTTAAAGAGGCTTAAGGCTTACTGGAGGGCCTGGGTAGGTCATGGCTGATGGTTTTGAAAAATCCATACAAAAATTTCAATTCCAATATCATCTCTCGAACTCATTGACCTCCGCCACCATTTCAACTCGAGAAACTGTAATAAAATCGACTCAAGGTGATAGACAAATACCGGCGTTACCAATAGGTTCTGAATCTGACCGTTTTAATAGAAAGATACACTCCTTGAAGCCAAGCCATGATCAATCTACATACCGTCTTAGCTAAAGATATAGCCTCAAAAGTTAAGCCTGAAGACAAAGCCACGCATCCCGCTCCATCCGAGCTCGAGCAAATTCACGCCAAAGGAACATCTTTGTGTAGCGATGGTGAATGTAGTGTCCCTTGTGTTCATCATATCCGATCCGATGTAACGCAGAGATAGCCCCGACCCTACCTATGGCATCTTCAAAGCGACTTGGGTGCAATTTAGGTAGTGAAGCTGCTGAAATAAACACAAAGCATTAAGCACTACACCTTCACAATATTTTAAGGTAGTTGATAGCTGTCGCCAAGAAAGGCAAACCGATATGAGTGAGGTTTTCGAACAATTCAATGCCGGGCCATATGATCTTTGGCAGATCTGCGATAGTTCTTTAGATGCGAGCGAGAATATTCTTAGCGCTATGAGTGTAATGTCGGAAAATTCCTTACTCGATAGGGGCAATCAGGCCATGATCAGTGATGACTTTCCAACGCCCACCGAGAATAGTTCTTCGACCACTCTCCATAGAGTCGACCACACCTGGAAGCCGAGCCAGCGCCGGCATTCTCTCTCGCCTTGAGCGGGTACTGACTCTCAACCCGAGCCACGAAGGCGAAGCACTCGAAGATCTTGAAATCTAGCTTAGGCGACTTCTAATAGCAGTAAGGATTGCTATGTTTGGCTTCCCAATCTTTGGTCTACTTGCTTATTTTGGCCAATACGCCCATCCCTATCCCGTCGCCGGCGGAGTCGCAGTAGCAATTCTTGGCGGGTGTTGTGAAATTTCACTTTTGCGAAAGGGAGCACAACTCGGCGGACGCATCATCCTCCCCTTTGACTTAGCTATCATCGCCATCGTGGCTCTACTTAGCATCATTGGCGCAGGACCACTCGGACGGAGGCATGGCCTCGATGGCTTTACCCCATATGTAATGATGATCGCTGGCCTTGCCGGAATTGGTGCCGGAATGTCCTGGCGTGGAATAACGATCACCGCAATTGCAGGGGCAATTTGGGCCGTAATGCCTTTAGGAAGAGGAGCAATTATCTGGAATGACGAAGGGGGTTTTCTCCTTTGGCTCATATCAGGATCACTCGTCGCCGCCGCGTAACGCCTCTTTGCCACGCGGCTCGACCAAGCTGTAGCGGATCGGGTCATAGCAGAACGAGCGGCAGAAAGAGCCGAACAAGAACATTGGATCCACGAGGACCTCATAGGTCTATGTGAAAGACTTGCACACGGAACCAGTGCGCTTGGAGATCGCCGGCTTGCCAGAAGAATCGCTGACCGTGCACGCTTTGGCGTTCTTGGGGATGCCCGATCCCATTCCGGAATAGTCGAAGGCCTCTCCGATCTACGCGACCAAGCCGTTCAGCTAGGAGCACGCCTTGAAGTCGTCCCACTCATAATACAAGAGCCACTGCTGACCATTACAGAAACCGACCTGCGGCTGCTCGAGGGTTTTCTTGGCAACGCAGTTCATGACGGCGGAGCTACCGTCTGTGAACTAGCGGTAGAATCCGACCAAATGAGCCTCAACATACACCTCTTGGGCCATGGATTGGGATTCGATCCAAGACACACCAAGTGGTCTCCACGCACACAATAAGACTAGTCAACGATGCCCGTTCGGTGAACTTGCAGATAAGCGTGCAAAGCGACCCTGATCTGGGAAGCCGATGGGAATTGAGATGGCAAGCATGAATCAACAATCGAGAGTTAAACACACTCAAGAGTTGAGGGACGATTGTGTCGGTAAACGTGCACTCGTGATCGACAACGACGCAACAGCCGCTCTCGGACTGAGCGTTGCGCTTGAACGTCTAGGAGTAAGCGTCGTCGCTGAGATCTCTCGGATTGAAGAGTCCGTTGACTATCCCGCCGAAATCGTCTGCTGCGACCTTGTTTTAAGTCGAGAAGGACGCGCGCTTCAAGGAGCCGCCGGCGTTGCTGAACTGGTTTCACAAGGTAGAAATATCCTAGCTCTTTCCAGTGTAGCTCGCGCCAACGAGGTGGGCGATGTTATCGGCGTTGGCGCACTAGGTTTTATAGACCGAGACAATTTAGACTGGGGGGACTTTGGCATTGCAGTTGGTGATATCAGCGGTGGCCAACGCCATCTTTCACGCTCGCTAGCGGCACGACTCCTCTCCGACATCAATGATCGGCCCCTTCCCGGCAACTTTGAGCTCTCCCAAAGTTCGAAGCACTTACTTGAGGAACTCTTCGCCAAAGGCGACGAGGTTCTCAGGGCCATTCCCACCCAAGATCTTGTTGCCATAACAAGTCAAATTTGGTCAACGTGGTCGCGCCGTACGATCCGTTATCGGCTGAACCTTAGCGAGCGTCACCTTGAGCTTCTCCGTCGATTTCACGATGGTGCAAGCCCTGAAGCAATAGCCAAAGCTATGAATGTCTCGATCGGTACCGTCCATGCGGACCAAGATCGCATCAAAGCAGTCCTTCTTGCCACCTACGGAAAAGACTTAAGGCGCGAGGCTGCTTGTCGGCTCGTCTGGCAACTTGTCGACGGGCAACTGAGGTGGGGGATAGAAGCGGTGAGTTAAAATGACATTGCAACTATCTGGATAATCCACTACTCCCTCCCCCACACTAAATCAGCACTAAAAGAAGAAAAACTCTAGGGCAAAGATGTAAAACATTGCTCTGCCAATATCTAGCGACCAAACAAGAAGATCACCTACCTAATCTTTAACCGTGGGGACCCGCCAGCACTACCGTAGAAATAGGCGACAGTACCGCTGACATAAGGCTGCTCAAGGGGAATCTATTGGACTACTAGGTCTGTTACTTTTGACTAACTAATATGCAAACTCGCGAAGCCTCTGTGGGTTTCATCGCAATCAGGTTGCCTAAAGTAATAACTTCCCTCAGTTCAGCTATCTACCCGTTGCATTGAGGCCTAGATAAAAGAGTTAGACAGGCGCTGGCATGTCACCAATCCCGGCCTCAATAAATCCGTGGTACTAATCACGCCTTGGTGGAACCGTGAAACCCCCCGATATCGCTTATATCAAAACCCACATAAGGCCCTTCGCTCAGACCAAGACAAAATAGTCAATTGGATACATTAGATCTTCAGGGTCAACGCCAAAAAGTCGTACTATCCAAAGCTTCAAGTCCCCAATAGATCAAATTACTGCCTTTAAAGATTTGCGCAGGCGCCTAGTGAATGGTATCGTCTCTACTACGTTGTCATGAGGTGCCCAAATCGGTCTTTGACCGAGGGAGAATCGGGAACTAGGTGAAACTCCTAGGCGGGCCCGCCACTGTAAACGGAGAGTCTATGTTCAATATGCCACTGAGAATTCCTCGGGAAGGCGAACAGTGACGTTTGATCCGCAAGCCAGGAGACCGGCCTCGATGATTTCGTAAACTACCCCTGGAAGCGGTAGTCAACCTTAAGGGTATAACTGTGTCACTTCTTTCGAGAGTAAAGACGTCACTAGAAAGTCAGCAGTTGTCAAAGACAACTCCAAACCAAAGATGGAAGCCCGAGACCTACGGTCTTGGAGCTATCTACGACCATGACCGAATCTCAAAACCTCGAGATCTGATCTGGATTTGGATGGCTGCGAACATCGGACTCGTTGCCGTCGTATACGGGGCAATAATGGCCGCAATGGCACTCGATCCCCTCCAAGCGATCATCCTCGCGATAATCGCGTCAATTGGATCATTCATTCCAGTTGGTCTACTGAGCATCTCGGGAAAACGTTACGGCGAACCCATGCTCGGCCTGTCCGTAAGAGTCTTCGGCAACAAATTCAACAAAGGACCCGCCTTCGCTAGTTGGCTCAGCCTATTGGGTTGGGAGACAATTACAGCAGTCATTGCGACCGAAGCCATCGAATCATTCCTTGGTAGCCACTCTTCTAGCCACAAAAATGAATTATCCATTCTGATCCTCACCGCCATAACAATTATCTCCTTATTAGCCAGTCGCCTAGGCCATAGAGCGATAGTCACTATTCAAAAGATCATTGCATGGATCTCCGGGTCAGCTACAGTCTTACTAATATTGGAAGTCGGTAACAAAACCGCCCTGGGCGTCTCTAATCAAGCGCATCCCGCGCCACTCACCTCAGTTTTGGCATCAGCCTCAATAATTGCAGCAAGTGGAGGGATTTCTTGGCTAAATGCAAGCGCTGACTATTCCCGATATCTTCGACGAACTGAACCTTCGTTTAAAGTAACGATTTACACAGCGCTGGGAGCTGGGATCCCATTTTCGATATTAATAATCTTTGGCTATCTGCTCGCCAAGTCGATTCCTTCGTTGGCTGGAAGTGAAAATCCAATACACGCTCTTGGCGTCTTACTTCCAACTTGGATGGTTGGCCCATATATCACACTGGCTATTGCTGGATTGATAGCCCAAATGATCCTTGGCCTTTATTCTTCGGGCCTAAGCCTACTGGCTCTTGGCATTCGGACCAAGCGCACCAAGACCGTGTTCGTTGATGCTGCTATAGTCGTCGCATTGGGAGCTTGGATTGTAACAAAACCAGGACCGATCCTTACAACCTTGGTGAGTCTGGTGGAACTCTTAGCTGTGCCAATTAGCTCATGGGCCGTCGTCTTTGCAATCGGAATCATTGCCGAAAATGGCTCCATGATCCAAAAAAGTGGTTTCATCAGTCGTTGGAATTCGTTCGTATCTTGGACTACAGGGACATTCGCAGGATTAGCATTGACCAACTCTTCGGTCTTTAGTGGCCCATTTGGCAATGGCACCATTGGAAAAGATAACTTAGGATTCGTAGTTGGCGCTATGGTAGCACTCGGGTTATATGTGACCGTAAGCACTTTGGATCGACACTTCAAAAAAGATAAAGAGCCCTTATCGGTTGTCGCCTTGACAAACGAAGCCCGACTCTGAACACCGAGCCGAGATAAAAAAGTCGAGTTAGAAAAAATCGAGTTAGAAAAAGTCAAGGCAATTGAGGTAAATGTGATCGGAATCCACATCAGACCTTCTCAGTCAAACATTTGGCCAAGGTTCTCTTGTCCCAAATAACCTCTATCAACTCTGGCTTCTTCTTCGGACAGGGACGTTTGGCAAGAAAAGTCAAATTCCAATTATCGTTTAACTCTCTGATTTGAAATGCAACTCTTCAATCTCAGCTTCCAAAAGTTCGAACCAATTGATAGCAAAAGCTAACTCGCAACCACCAGCATTAGTCATCCAGGTGGACCAAGATCCAAGGAGTAAATCAAAGGCACTACGTCATAGGCACTACGTCATAGGTGCTACGTTTTGCACAAGGAGCAAGTACTTCCCAAAACTTGTGCCTCTCGGTCTATGTACGTATTATCAAATCTCAACATAGCACCTTCTTCAAGAACACCTTGGGATGCGGTTTCTTGCCCAGACGATAGCATATCCCGGCAAGAAACCGCCCAAGGGCATAAGAGCAGCTAGAAGTAACTAACGGTGAACGAGCCAGAGGAGGAGATCGGCCCCGGCGAAGCAACCAACGAACCACCTTGATACATATCAAAAGGAATCAAGGAATTCAAAGTTGCCGAAGTCGATCTACTCGCATTCACAAACTTAACATCGCTAAAGGGTGTCAAAGTAGCAACTGAACCATTGATCTGAGGCGCCTCTACGATCCACTCGGCCGAACTAGCAGGCCCGCTATAAGAAGATACGGTGGAAAAACTCTCTCCATTTGTAGTATCCGTAACGTTGATCTGCCATTGCCCACCAGACACCTGAGAAATGGAAACCGCAACAGAATCACCTGGTGAAACGTTGATCGATGAGATCGGGGTAGCGGACGCTGGTAGCACTTCCCACCAAGCATAGAGCTGAACCTGATTGCTACCTACTACCGGTTGCTCGGCAATTCCAGCCTGAATCAAATTTTGATTAGACGAAGGATAGCCATCAACGCCAACCCAAACAGATGAAGCACAATTTTGACTAACCTGTCCTGGAGTCCCTAGGTTACAATTGGCCGGCAATGCAGATGGAATGGCGGGAACATTAAATGTTGCGCTTACCCCTGTGAATCCACTTCCACTTGCAATATAACCCGCCCAATTAGTCGACCTGTTGCCAACAACCATCGGCAATGAAGATGACGCAGAGACACCACTGGCGTCTACAACACTAAGAGATATTGTGAATACCCCATAAGCAAGTGGTATTCCACTAATAACCCCAGTAGAAGAAAGTGCTAACCCAGGCGGCAGACCCGAACCACCCCACGTATAGCCACCAACTCCTCCACTTGCACCAAGTTGAAAGGAATAGTTCAAACCAACCACCGCTCCAGAAATCGAAGTCGTGGTTACCGCTAATGTGGAATTGCCAAGAGGTGTGGTTGGAGTACCTCCTACCGAAGTCGACGGCGCACTACTCGATGGAACAATCATTCCAACTATTGGCTTATTGAGTGGTATTGATCCAGCGGATCCATAGAAACCTGCATCTCCATAGGTGAAGATTCCACCGTCGCTTGCGACCAACCAATAGCCTTTTCCATCTGGAGTAGCTGCCATTCCAACTATTGGCTTATTGAGTGGTATTGCTCCGGCTGAACCATAAAAGGCTGCATCTCCATAGGTGAAGATTCCACCGTCGCTTGCGACCAACCAATAGCCTTTTCCATCTGGAG
>NZ_JXYS01000089.1 GCF_000949295.1 Acidithrix ferrooxidans | reverse complement strand
TACATGTGCTTGTTCGTCTTTGGATAGAGTGATCGAATGCGCTAGTCCAAGGTCTCGAGCTCATACCCCGTAACTTGGGTTACCATCACTTATCAGCTTGGTATCGGAATCTAAACGTCTCATAAAAACATCTTTGGGTGATTTAGCAGTGGTATCTTTGATTACTTCCATGAAGCAATGAGTAGGAGCACCATTGCTAATCGACACTCCAATTAGGACATTGGTTTGATTTTGTTCCCCTTTCCTCTTCTGCCTTCGCCATGGCTCTCACCACCTAAAAAGANCTCATCTACCTGGACGTTTCCTCCAAGTTTATATAAACCATTTCGGTCAGCCATTGCTTTTCGTAGCTTATTTAGCATCAACCAGCCAGTCGAATAAGATACTTGAACGAATTTAGCAATGGTAGTAGCCGAAAGACCACGCTTGTCGTTGGACAATAGATAGATAGCGGAGAACCACTTGGATAAAGAGATATGGCTTCGATGGAAGATGGTTCCGGAGGTAACGCTAGTTTGACGGTGACAAGATTTACATTGAAAAAGTGGAGCTCGAGATGCTGCATTTCTTCGATGGTTTGGCCTGATTAAGGTAAACTGGTCAGAGTCACACTTTGGGCATCTAAATCCCTCTTTCCACCGCAATTTGATCAAATGATCTTCACATGCTTCCTCTGAAGCGAAGCGTACCATAAAGCCTGAGATATCCACCATGCCTCCTTTATCGAACATCTGTTCTACTAAAGATTAGCTCCAATCTGGTCTCGGTGGAGGCGAAACTTACGAAACTTGATAAGTATGATACATAGCAATATTCTGTTCCTTTTCCATAGCCAAAGCAGTCTCTCCTTGGCCTTCTCCTCTCATAAAATTCAGCATGAAATTCAGCATGAAATTCAGGAAGCGCAATCCAAGGACCAGATCCGGGAAATCGAGGCTTGGGTTTAAATATTCACTGATCAGCTAGAGACGATCCTTGAGGTCCTGGTATTCAAGGATCAGATCCGGATTCGCCATGGAACCTCGCGACGCGACTTTATCTATCTCCTCACCTAGGAGCAAACGCCTAATCGGCACCTCCATCTTCTTACCATTTAACGTTCGTGGAATTGCTGAAACCTCTACGATAAGATCAGGCACATGCCTAGGGGACAATTCTTCACGAATACGAGTGCGAATTTCAGATCTCAACCCATCCGTAAAGACGCCACCAGCCTCAATGACGACCAGCAATACCAATTTCCCGTCATTCCCCAATCTCGAGGTATCAATTATCATGGAGTCCACAATCATAGGAATCATCTCAATCACACGATAAAAATCAGCGGTACCCATACGAACACCACCTCGATTCAAGGTAGAGTCGCTCCTGCCATAGATTACAAACGAACCATCACTGCGCTCTTTCACCCAATCACCGTGGCGCCACATATTTGGATAGGTAGAAAAATATGCGTCATGAAGCTTTTCACCCGAAGGATCATTCAAGAAATAGATCGGCATGGAAGGCATTGGGTCTACAATTACCAATTCGCCTACCTCGTCCACTACGCCCTGCCCCTCACTATTTGCCGCGATAACAAATGCACCCAGGCCAGCCACATTCAACACGCCGGCTTTGGTATCATGAAACGGAGTGGAAAGTAAAAAGGCGGTACACAAATCAGTCCCACCGCTTACGGATGCTACGGCAACTCCATCTGCAACGTTCTCATAGATCCAAGAGAATCCCTCGGGAGAAAGCGGTGCACCTGTTGAACCTATCGTACGAAGGCCTCGCAAGTCATATCTTTGTTTTGGAGTGATATTGGCCTTCTGACACGAGGTTATAAAAGGTGCGCTAACCCCAAGAAAGGTCACCTTCTTAGAAGCCGCAATATCAAAAAGACGATATAAGTCCTTGTATCCGGGCGATCCATCGAACAAAAGGATTCCGGATCCAACTAAAAGGCCAGAAATCAAAAAGTTCCACATCATCCAGCCAGTGGTTGTGAACCAAAAAAAGAGATCACCATCTCGAATGTCACAATGCAACGACAATGCCTTAGTGTGCTCTAAGAAGATTCCACCGTGGCTATGAACTATCGCCTTTGGCATTCCAGTCGTACCCGACGAGTAGAGAACCCACAAGGGGTGATTAAAGTCGAGATCTTCAAATTGCGGTCGATCTAAACCCTCTATTGGCTCCATGAACTCAGCAGTAGCAAACACCCCAAACCTATCCTCAACAAACGACTCTGTATGATCCACAATCAGAAGCTCAAGATTGGCGCCCAAAGCGCCGCAAATATCTCGCACCTCTGAGCTTCGGTCAAAGACCTTTCCCCCATAGGAGTAGCTGCTTACGGCAACAAGTACCTTTGGCTTTAGCTGAATGAAACGATCCGCAACAGCCGAAGATCCAAAGTCTGGCGAGCACGAAGACCAAATTGCCCCGATAGATGCAGCGGCCAAAAAGGCCACCAACGCCTCGAGCGAGTTAGGAAGATACCCCACAACTCCGTCTCCTGCGCGCACTCCGCGATCTCTTAGCCTCTTGGAAAATGCGGCTACGAGTGCGTTCAACTCCCTAAAAGTTACCTTTGTCTCGTTCTGCTCCGACACAACCACAATCGCAATCGCATCATCACACCGCGCAAGCGAATAACTGGCATAATTACACCGCTGGCCCTCAAAGAACCCGCTGGCTGGTTGATCTCTGGAGTCTAAAACCAAGGTAGGATCAAACCCTATATTGGATATGCTAGATCTTCCAAGATCACTTTGGCCGAATACCGGATCTATGAACGCCCACCATAGGGTCCAAAAACGTTCCAAGTTCTCAACGGAAAACCTCCATAGCTGATCGTAATTTTCAAATTGGCTTCCAATATTACGGTTAAGCCAGTCCATAAAAGCAGCCAAGTTGGACGATTTTGCTATGGCTTGATCAAACCTAGCAAGAACTTCACCTTCAGAAACCATCGCTTTAGCCTTATCAGTCAACTTCGACCACTCCAATTATTTATCCACAAAACTGCCAATCACTGGAATTAGTCAACACCCATTGTTGCCAAATGTCAATGCGAATGACATGCTTTGCTATTGACAAAATCGACCAAGACCACATTTCACAATGTGACGTGCGCTATGTTAGGCTGCAAATGCCACTATTCGTCTTCTTTAATGTGTGGTTCTAGCAAGGTAAGATCCCCTTGGGCTTTTTTTAGCGCCCGAAGGACTTTGGATAGAATTCTCTCGATTGCTAGGGCCTCACTGGTGAATTTTGGGTCAACTCCAATCAGGCGGGCATAACCTAGCTCTTCGACTTCTTCAATCAATCTCTCGACTCGGCTTTGAAGTCCATTAACATCTTCACGCGAGATCATCCCGGGAACCTCCAGAAAAAAAGAGTAGTTCAATACCTTCGACCCATCAAATAAATCTTGCTAAGTCGCAGCTGTCTTCATGTAAGACAATAACCGCCAGCCCAATAGTCGATGACGACTTTCTCCACGTGCTCACGGAAGGCCCCCAAGATCAAATCGACAAGGTCCAAATTTTAAAAACAGATCCTTCCTACAAGACGAGGTCACACAAAAACCCTGACCCCTAAGTTCCAGTCCCATTACAGGTCCAAATCATCGGGTGGTGGTTTGCCCTTGACCCATAGATCCTGCCAGATTCTACAAACGAACAAATAACCTAATATTTGTTATTCAAAGCAAACAGCTTTGGTCGCTAAATTGATAAGTTTTAATTTCAAATTAGACAAGGAAGAAGGGCATGCTTTGAAAACTGCATTGGTTACAGGTGGAACATCTGGAATAGGATTGGCCACCGTAGAGGCGCTTGTGGCAAAGGGATATACGGTCTATGCAACCTCGGTCAGAAGCGCCCAGGCTGGACTCGAAATGGAAGAGTCCTCAAACGGAGCGATTCGCTATGTTCAAGCTGACGTAACAGATAAAGAGCACCGAAATAATCTCTATGAAGTTATCGAAAACGAAGTCAGCGGCCTTGATGTACTTGTAAATAATGCTGGGTACACCAAGGTGATTCCACATAGAGACCTCGAAGGAGCAAGTGACGACGTATGGGCGAAAATACTCGACACCAACCTCATGGGCACGTGGTGGATGTGCAAAGAGTTCTATCCCCTCTTAGGAGCAAATGGAGGATGTATCATCAATGTCACTTCGATCGCCGGGATAAGGCCTACGGGTTCATCGATACCATATGCCGTCTCTAAGGCGGCAATTAACCATCTCACAACACTGCTAGCTGCATCGTTTGAAAATGGGGTAAGAGTAAATGCAGTCGCGCCCGGATTGATTGATACTCCATGGACCAAGGACTGGGAGCAAATTCGTGAGCATGTAGGCAAAACCGCACCGCTAAAACGCTCAGGACAGCCCAAAGATGTCGCAACGGTTATCTGCTCTATCATCGACGCCACCTATATGACCGGTCAAGTAATCACTGTAGATGGCGGGCTTACACTAAAGTAACCTCCGATAGAGATCTTTCGAGTCGGCCAAAGTGTTCCTATCGAAATCTAAAAAGACTGGAAGGCTCCAACTCTTTAGGTCATAAGTCACCAAATTTGTTAATAAATCCAGCCATCGAGGCAGGTGGGCTTCCAAATGCGAAGCTCGCAAGTGCCACACGGATAAATCAAACGGATAAAGACGCTGGGAGAAGCTTGTACATTTGCAATTCAGGCAGAGGCAACACCAAATATGACGAAATGAGACCATGGCATCGAGCGCCTTGGAAATAGCACCTGTGTAGTTTCAAACTCTAGCTTCGATTCGAGACTCTCAAAAAACCATTCTTTTAATCAATCTGACCCTTCAAGGAGGACGGCACTTGGAACCCACCCGAAATGTACTTTTTATAACCCTAGATCAATGGCGTGGTGACGGAATCTCCCTCCTTGGTCACCCGGTTCTTCAGACCAAAACCCTAGACCAATTGGCTAGGCGAGGAACGATATTCAAAAACCATTGGGCAAACGCGGCCCCTTGTGGACCGTCACGCGCCTGTCTGTATACAGGGACTTATCTTCATAGAAATCGATCAGTCCTAAATGGAACTCCCCTATCACAAAGATTCACCAACATCGCGCTCCTTGCCCGGGATGCAGGATATGATCCCGTTCTCTTTGGTTATACCGACACAAGCATCGATCCGTCAACTGTCCCAAAAAATGACCCGGCACTTTATTCATACGAAGGCATTCTTCCCGGCTTTCGTCCAATTGTTCACGATCCATTTGAAGCTAAGAGTCCAATGTGGGCAAAGTGGCTCGCCAAAAAAGGCATAGACGTCCCCTCGAACCCTCACGATCTTTACCTACCCGACACGACATTTCCCGGCGCCACAACCCACGGATCAACATGGGCCCCAACCCGCTTTTCGTCCGAAAACTCTGAGACCTCCTTCATGGTGGAACAGATCACGCACTACCTAGACCAAAATGGCGACAAACCCTTCTTTATCCACGCCTCATTCATAAGACCGCATCCACCGCGTCGAAATCCACCTGGCTATCACGACCTATACGACGCGAACGATGTAGATGACCCAAAAGGAGCACAGACCAAGGAACAAGAGGCAGCTATTCATCCTCTAGCTGCTATCGCGACCCAATTGCCCAGGGTAGGCGCGCCTAATGATGAAGGAGAAAAACGCCAGATGCGCGCAACTTACTACGGGGCTCAGCACGAAGTTGATGACAAACTGGAGATCCTATTCAGCTATCTACGCGACAGTGGCCTCTTCGAATCAACCCTTACCGTCCTCACTAGCGATCATGGAGAGATGGGAGGAGATCATTGGCTCTTTGAAAAACTTGGCTACTGGGATGAAAGTTACCATATTCCACTCATAATCTTCGACCCGTATACAACGACTTCCAACAATACCGTGGAGCACTTTACAGAATCCGTAGATATTGTTCCCACGATCTGCGAATGGCTCGGGATAGAAAAGCCCCTACAGTGTGATGGCTTTTCCCTAATGCAATTTATAAATGGCCAAGGGGCTCCATCGCATTGGCGAAGTGAGGCCCATTTTGAGTGGGATTTTAGGTCTCCTTCTACCAAGTGGGCAGAGTCGATCCTTCAGATACCAATGGCACATTGTGGCTTGAATGTCATTCGATCCGCTACGACCAAGTACGTAGCATTCGCCACCGACCAGGATAAACTTCCTCCGCTTATCTTCGATTTGCAAGAGGATCCAAACCAAATCTACGATTTAGTTGCAAACCACTCGAGCGACGCAGCATCAATAGGGTGGGAGTACTCAAACAAGGCACTGCAATGGAGGATGAGAAACGACGAACGACTAAACAGCGGCCAGTTTCTCTCTCCGTCTGAAGGACTAATCGAAGAACGCGATGCGTGGTGGTGAGAATGAGAAAATCAAGGATAAGACCAGGAATACGTTGACCATTTGGAGACCCATACAAACCCCAGCAAAATAGGCTTGCGAATCGCTTCGCAAAGGACACGCCTAGAGGTAGATAACTGACCTTCCAAAGAAACCAATTGAGGCAAGTGCACGTGAATCTATTGATATCGAAATACCCAATTACAAATAAATCGAGGCGACATCTGGATATATCAACCCAACTCGGCCAAGATTTCAAATCTTTATGAAAGCGCCTGAACGACCTCATGGGGGAAAGATGGATCCAACCGAGATCATAAAAATTGTCACAGCGGCAGAAAAATACACCGAATCACAGAGCGTCAAACCACATGTAGATGTACATCCTGCCATGAAGCTGACTATCGTATCGTGCATGGACTCTCGTCTTGATCTCTTTGGGATACTGGGGCTTGATATCGGAGACGCCCATATCGTTAGAAACGCGGGTGGCATTGTTACCGACGATGTAATTCGCTCCCTCGCCGTATCACAAAGGTCGCTCGGAACAAATATGATAGTTCTAATTCACCACACAGATTGCGGTCTAGAAAAGATTTCAGACGACGACTTTAAATTTCAGATTGAACGAGAGATCGGCATTCGTCCATCTTGGGCAGTCGAAGCATTCAGAGATCCCTACGACGACGTACGTCAGTCGATCGCTCGTTTGGCAGCGTCTCCATTTGTAACTCACAAACAAAACATCTTCGGTTTTGTCTATGAAGTCGACAAGCATCAACTCGTTCGAGTAGATCCATCCCAAAGTTGACACCTTTAGGTTATGGTTTGGAGACCAAAGGATACCATTTTTACAGGTAGCCCTCCTTGGCCTCCAAACCTATGAAGTCGCACTGGATACTCCTTGCGACTTCAACCGCTCTCCAGCAAAGAATAACCCTATTTGATATGTAAAAATGTCTGCAAAGATAGGCTCACGCCAGCCACCAATACCCAAAGAATGGCACCCATTGCTAAAGGCTTGAAACCTGCACGCCTAATCTGATCAAAACGGATGGAAAGCCCAATGGCAGCCAACGCTGCGGTAATCATCACAGTCGCGACGGTAGAGACATGAACTCGTACAAAGGTTGGCACGATTCCAATAGAACTTACCACTACTGCCAATAGGAAAAAGAGTATAAAGGGAGGGAATCCCTTACGTATTTGACGAGAAAAGACTGCGAGTGATGACGAAGCAGGATCCTCATGTCGACGCTGTCGAATGAGTGCAGTTCCAACCGTCAAAGGCACGATAGCAAGTGTTCGAGTCAACTTCACAATCACTGCGTATCCAACTGAGGCTCCGGAGAAAACCGTGGCTGCCGCTACGACTGACGACATATCATTTACCGCAGTGCCGGCAAAAAGGCCAAAAGAGCGTGAACTCATACCAATCAAGTGGCCCAATAGAGGAAATGTCAAGACAGCAGCCACGTTAAAGGTGAAGATAGTCGCTATCGAATAGGCAATTTCAGATTCAGTCGCCGCGATGGTTGCGCTCATGGCTGCAATGGCAGAGGCTCCACAAATTCCAGTCCCGACTGAGACCAAAAGTGAGATATCGGGTTCTATCTTAAGTAACCGTCCAACTAAAAAACCCCCACCGATAGCAGCCAATAGCGTTCCCGCCAAGACAGGAAGCGAAGATGCCCCAACTCTCAACACCTGTGAGAGTGAGAGGCCGAGGCCTAGAAGGACTACCGAAGCTTGTAGGATTCCGCGGGAGGTAAAGCGGACCCCCGGTGCAAAAGAAGACGGTAACTTGATAAAGATCGTCGATATCGCACCAAAAAGAATTGCAAAGACGGGCGAGCCGACTATTGGGAACAAATGTCCCAAGTAGGTAGCAATCGCAGTTATCACAGCTGCTACCCCAACACCTGGGATCAAGGTCATTAAATACGAAGGAGAAAATCGATTTTGAACGACATCTCCATCGGCTTGTTCAGTATCTGGTGGCGTTATATTTGGGTCCATATAAAAGACGATATGGCTCGCGTACCCGAGGCTATGACCCGCCTACATTATGGTATTATAAGTAATTCTTATGCCATTATCTGAACCAATTCCAGACGCTCTATCACTTGACCTTCTAAAGAGCGTTGCAGGCCTTGGCTCGATCACCGAAGCCGCGATAGCCCATAGGATCAGCCAACCGGCTGCGAGCATGAGACTTAAAGAACTCGAGAGAACTCTAGGGCTGACCCTCATCGATCGCTCGAGCGGAAGAGCTCAGTTGACCGCTAATGGTTTGGCAGTAGTGGAATGGGCGGAAGTGGTACTAGTTGCAATAGCCAACCTTCAGATTGGATCGACAGCGCTTCGCAAAGGCAAAACCTCGCACCTAGCAGTCGGTGCTAGCATGACCGTAGCCGAATACCTAGTGCCCAAATGGCTCGTGGCCCTCCACGACCACGATCCGGCTCTAACAGTAGCCATAACAATGGGCAACTCTTCCGAAGTCATACGTCTGCTCGCCAACGGTAGCGTAAATCTAGCTTTCGTCGAGGGTATTGATTATCCAAAAGATCTTCAGTGCCAAATCGTTTACCACGATCGTCTAGTAGTTGTCGTTGCGCCAAACCACCCCTGGGCAAAACAAAACCGGATAGTTTCGATCGATCAACTCGCAAAGACACCTCTCGTCCTTCGTGAAACTGGTTCAGGAACCCGTGAAGTACTCGAGGAATCCCTCAAACCCCATGGAGCCCTAGTTACTCCAATCGCTGAACTCTCCTCCACCACGGCTATCAAATCAGCCATTGAAGGCAGACTCGGCCCAGCTGTAATTAGTTGGTTAGCAGTCCACGATGATATCGAACGTGGAAAAATGGTCGAAGTTCAAATCGAAGGCCTCTCGCTATCTCGAGAAATTAGGGCCATTTGGAGAAACGAATCCGACCTAGACGAACCAACTCTGAAGTTCCTAAAGATCGCCAAAGAATCCAAGTCTGCCTTGTAGGCGAACAGTTACGCCCCGGTGGTAAAGGTGGGTGATTTAGTCCCATTCTCGTCATGGCACCTCAAATGACACAAGGTATGACCTTCGACAAAGGAGTGGACTTTGACTTTAATTCGAACAATGCTTTGAGGGCGCCGCTTTTACTCAAAGCAGCTCCCTCAAAAAAATCGATTAGTCAAAAGGAATTGCCACAAAAAAACCCTAACTATAAATTGGCTATTCCATCTCGAAACCTCGCCGTCACAACCCTCCTTTTGCAAGAAAACCCCTTGCAAAGCATCAAGATCCGACCTTTTATTGGCGAGATCTCAAAGACTATTGCCTATCCAAAAAGGATCTGACTGCAAAATTCCACGCCTGGGGATCTTCAAAATATGGAGAGTGGCCACAGCCGGTAATCTCCGTAATGCGGGCATCGGGAAGAAGATCGGTAAGAGCCCGAATCGATCTAGGAGGAAAGAGAGGATCTCTATCTCCAACGAGACATAAGATCGCCATGGTGAGTGAGTCCGCATCTTCCTTTGAATGAGTATGTGCAAGCAAACGGGGGATCATGACCTGACCGTCGACACTTCCCATTGCGGATAGGCACTGATAGAGGTGTGCTCGATCTGGAAACCTTTGCGTAAACGAAAGAGACAGGGCTGGGTGACCACCAAGATGATCGGTGGACTGGATCTCAAAACCCTTCGAGGATGCGACAGCCGCTTGAATTTCAGGGGTTATAAAACCACCTAGTGTATCCGCTAAGACCAACCGGCGAAATAAAGATGGCTCCATTAGTGCAGCTCCAACGACGCTCCATCCTCCCATGGATTGTCCGACGAAGTCTGCCTTGCCAATAGACAGCTCCTTTACCAACGCCAAAAGATCTCGTGCCGCCACTTCTGGTCCAGACAATCCCGCACGATCGCTGGAGCGCCCATACCCCCTATGGTCCCAAGTTACGACCATACGATCACGAGCGAACTCAGCCACCTGCTGATACCATGAAGCGTGATTTCCTCCCGCACCATGGCTCAAGATTAACGGCACTCCACCTTCACCAATAACTTCATAATAGAGGGACTCGCCTTCATTGTCGAAAAAACCCGTCCTGCGTGGAATATCTTTCGCACTCCAGACCCTCTCAGGACGATGACGCCTTGCCACACATTCGATCTCCACCGCGGCGCCCAACGCTAAGACGACCCCGCCGATTGTTATCCGAGCTGGTGGCTCCTGGTCAAAGAAGCTGGCATAGGAACGATTCATGGCATCAAAGTTAGCCATATCCGCAACGAAGACGCTCACCTTCAATACGTCGTTCCAGGACGATCCGACCTCGTTTAAGATCCGTTCGATATTCCCCAGACATTGGATCGTCTGTGGTCCGATCCCACCATCAACTAGTCCTAAATCTTCAGAGGTTCCCAATGTGCCCGATACAAAGATCAAATCATCACTCATAGCGGCGTGAGAGAACTCTCGAAGACGCCCTAGCCCTGCCACAGAATATCGATCTAATTGCGAAGTCATATCCTACCCATCGTTCAAGCTTCCTAGATAATGCGACTATAGACGATAAAAAGCGAACGGACCATCTGGTAATTGCCACATCTGGTGCAAGCTCGCCTAAAAAACCAAAGAAAACTACACCAATTAATCCAGAGCAATATCCAAAACACCCACATGATCGCTTGATTGGATCAATGATTACTTCGTCTTTCGACCAATCAACCACGGTCAGTCAGTTCTAGAGAGTCGATGGTCGTCATGGTAGGCAGCTCTTTCAGCGTCATCCTAAGGCTTTAGATCTTCTAAAAACGAAGATTCAAACATTACCTTTGGACAGGGAGATTCGGGGCACAAATCTACAAATCCGTGACAAGTAGAAACACTAATCAAAAAAGCTATGCCCTTTGTTGTGCACGAGCCTGAACCGTTAGGCATTTTCAATCGAGGAAGTCAACTCGGTGCTCTCAGTCGCGCCTTTATGTCATCGATAATAAGGGCTTAATACGGTTCGAAAGGGGGCCGATTTGAAGGGGGCCGGGTCTCGGGTGGCTTTGGCAAATGGCATCTAGCGTCACTTGGGATTTACGAGTGCCTTGGAGAAAAAGGATCCTTTACGTGAGGTCACTTAGGCTATGAGCTCGTGCAGCCACAACAGACTTGGGAATTCGCCAGCATCGATCGCCGATCTTTCCCAGAACTCATTTCCACACACTGTATCTACAGATAGATCGATAGATTTGTCGAATTGGTTCCATCGAATTGGTTCATTTTTGAGGGCTGATGATTAGCGGTGACCGTCAGTGTATTTGCTGGTTCGAACTAGATCCAACTCCTATCATCCTTTCGCGCGCGAGATAGATGAAGGCGACACCAAACACATTAGGTTCCCCTCCATAACTATTGGCGCACCCTATTAATCTTCGAACTGGCACAACCTGATAAGGACCTAAGGCTTGCCGATGTCGCCTGCAGGACATAAGGTCACACAGGCTCATTAGAACTCTCGTTAAATCAGCCATCCATTCCACAAGATCCAAAGTGCATCACGCTACTTCAGTCAAGGAAAGGAAACTGCAAGAATGCAAAACCATGCAATGCAAAAGGGTCACGGAGAGCTAAAGATCGAGTCACGATAAACTCAATATCATGTAGTCGAAAAAGAGCGGAAATATCCGTATCGACCGTATTATCGACAGAATTATTTGCCATGGAACCTTAAAGTGATGAAATCGCCCAAATACGCCCGGTGGCAGGTCCGAAAGCGACTGACCCAAGGTCAATTGTTAGTGTGTTCTACGATCCTATTGTCCGCCTGTGGTACGTCGGTGGCGACCTCAAGCACTACGTTGACGCCACGAACCAGTATTACAACTACCTCTACAACACTTAGTGTTCCTAACTCCACCACCACAACCGCGGCGGTGACGACGAGTTTAGCCGCTACTGAGGCAAAATTGGAGTCCGATCAATCGCTATATCCTCCTCCTCTCGCTGGCACCAAATACTCTTCCTGTCCCAATCCCCTTGGAGTTGGTGCTGATGCAAATCCTACTGGGCAGCTGCGAACCTCCTTGATCCAGACGACCCGAGAGTGGCTCATGGCCTCTTCAATAGCGACGCGGCTTAGCTTATCGGATAGAGCCCTATGGGCCCAGGTCTCACTAGGACCCTCACAAAATCCAGTCATGTCTGCCGCGAGCGCAGAACACGTACAAATACAGATCTCTCGACCGACACCTCTTAGCGCCTACTCAGGTTGCTTCGCAAAGATAGTAAGAGACAGCCCCTTGATCGTGGTCTGCAATTCAGCAACCGCAACGGTAGCAGCCTGTGACCCAGGACTCTCCATTGAGCTATACGTTCTCAATCGATCAGGTCATTGGCTAATGTGGCAGGAACTTGCCTAGCAATAAATGTCATCTTGAACAATCGCATATAGCTATTTCCCACGAGGAGCCAATGGACAAATGGCCTAAGACCAGTGTTAGTCTGACGGTTGGCCTCGGCAGCTATAACACCTAGCCCATGGTCTTCGTCGAGATCAACAGGGCCCGCTTCGGCTGGGTCACCTGTCGCAGCATTCCACTCGATGGTACCGATCGTTCCACCGAGACCCTCCCGGGCGGCCACAGCCAAAAAGCCTGAACGGCCAAGATATAGCCCATTCACCATCTGCAATCACTCGGATACTACCACGGAGAGATCTCAGATGGATTATTTGCTTGGAGATAGCCAAGAACTGAAATTGGCTTCGTCCAAACTATCAACGCTGCCAAACGCCTTAGAAGTCGGCTAAAGGAATTCATCTGTCGAACTTTATAGATCCCCTGGAAACACCGGAGCAATTTGGCCCCAATCGGCTTGACTAGGTGGCCCCACTCTTAGACACAATATTTCCTATTATTGAGTTTATGGGAAACGACTCGAAAGATGGAAAAAGATGCTAACAGTGCAACTATATGAGACTATCAGAACCTCGCCAAATAAAGAAGGCATTTCCATAAGAGGTGCGGCAAATAGGTTCAAAGTTCACCCAAGTGTGGTATCGACGGGCGCTACTAAATTCAATGCCGCCAGAACGAAACGCTAGTTCTATTAGACGACCAAAACTAGGCCAGTACGAACTCATAGTTCGCAAAAGGTATCTTTAGAACTACCAACTCATGAGAATTTGGTTTTAAAAGTTTTCAACCGTCAGCTACCTGGCAATTGCGGTATCAAGAATTGGGTCAGCGACGATCTTCTCTAGAACACTGATCTTTATATTCGCCTTCTTTGTGAAAGTTACCCGTCGGTTCCCTTAAATGCATCGTAGGAATGTTTACCAAGTAGTATCCCGATCACAGCGCGATTGGATTTTAACGATAAATTGACAACATCACTTTGCGTTGCACCCTCACTGAGCACGTTCTCCTCATATGTGAGCTTCTTCAGCACAGCTGCTCAGCTGACCTCGGATGCATAGGGTATCTTCTTTGGAGTTCACAATAGTTTCTTCCTTGTACACCACGCATGCCAAACTCACACCAGCAGTTGGCCAATTAATCGGTGGCCTTGCGCTGAGGTCAACGAAGATGCCACCTTCAATCTCTTACCCATTTAGCCAACCATACCCGCGACATAACGATAAAACTGACGCCACAAATCGAAAGTAAGTCACTCTAACAATCAACTTGGCATCAAGTAGTTGGAAGCAACAATTGGAAAAATGCCCATCACCGGTAGACAGACAATCATAAAAAAACGGTCTCTTCCAAGCGGAACCAGCGTTCTTCAATTGGCCCAAAGGTAACGCAAAGGCTTGGAATTATTTAGCAAATGGCGGCCCGTGAAAAACGAGCTAAGAATAATTGCCAAAGACAAAATTGTCCCAAAAAGCGCATGGCTATAAGAGCGAGTTGCTAACCCAAACGGGATTGCCACCAGCACAAAAACCATAGATAATACCATTATCACAGTTCTTCGCTTTTTTGGACTCTCTGTTTTTGATGAATCAATATCGCCCGAACGAAAGACAAATTGTACTACTGAAGCAGCTATGAAGCTCGCGAAGGCCACTGCGAGACTGGTTACCATCTCAACGACAGCTAAATGGCCCAATGACGCTAACGCTACCAAAAGTGAAAGTACCCAAAAGGCAACTATCACGGGCAAAGATGAGATGATGCGCGAATACCATACCTTCGAGAGAGAGAGACGGGTGCTACGAACAACAACGGCAACCCTTTGACCCCAGTTAAGTAACGAAGTTGTGAAGCTCCCAATATCCCCGAAGCAATCGCCACTCCAGACATCCACATATGGTGTTGAAAAAAGGTGAAGGCAAATATCATAAGGATAGGGGCGATGAATTCAGCCCTTCGTCGCTTGTAGTAGATGGCCTCAACCCAATGAAGCATATTATTCAAACCATGAGGAGCGCTCTTTGAACGATAGATCTTGCTAGTTGACTTGAATTTCATAACCTTGATCTCTTCTTGCGAGCGCAAGGTGACAACGACACGCAAACAATAGCCACCAATGCCGATGATCATGGCGGCAGCCACTATCGGAAATGCATGCGTGTTCAGAGTTCCAACGTCAAGAATTCCTTTCCCGACCTTCTCAAGCCAAGGTTTACTTTGCTTGCCAAAGATAGCCAAAGAGAGGAAACCGAGCATCATTATCAAAAAGCCAGCAAGGGCAAATACTTTTTGAGGCTCCTTTGGCTTGAATGTTTTGATCACCAATTCAAGTAGTGCAGAAAACCCAAAAGGCATACCAAAGAAGAATACAAAGGCGCAGGGGAAGATGACAAGACCTCCCAATGGCGATAGTCGAATCGCCACCAATATGCCCAAGGCTAAGCCAACACCAAATGAGCTGAGAAAGTGGTTGATACTTAACATCAATAGTACCCAAGCCGACTTGGCAGAAGAAGGAAGTGGAGAGATACCAATGATTCCTTGGGTGGTGGCTAACTTCTGGGTACTATATCCAACAACGGCCTGTGGCATTGAGTACAAGAACATAAATAGAACAACTTCCCCAAGGGGTCTTTCGAGACTCCTTCCGCCTCCAAGAAAAAAAATGAGCAAAACGCCCATCTGGATCACTGTTGACATAATCAAGGGAAACCAGTTTTGAAAGTATCGAAGCTGCCGTTTCAGCAAAAAGAGTTGCCAACGTATGACGAAGGAGATCATCGTTCAGTTCCTTTGGTCAAGGAAAAAAAGTAATTCTGAAGGTTGCTATGTGATTCGAGCAAGTTTTCATCAATACGTTGATCTGCCAGCAGAACCCCCTTGGACAAAATGAGTACGCGACTACAAATTCCTTCGGCCATTTCAAGCTGGTGCGTGGACAGAAGAATTGAATTACCAGATTCCACATATTCGCGAAATGTCTTTTGCATCTCCAAGATTCCGTCAGGATCTAGCCCTACGCTCGGTTCATCGGCCAACAGGAGATCAGGCTCGTGAACCAACTGCGCAATAAATGCGATCTTTTGCTGCATTCCGTGAGAATATTGATCAGCTCTTTTGTAAATGGCACCAGTCAGCCGAAATCGCTCTAGATAGGGTTCTGCTCGGCACTTAGCCGTTTTGCCGTCGATACCATACATTCCAGCAACAAATTCCACGTACTCAATACCCGTCAGATAAGGTATGATCATAGGTTGCTCAGCCACATAACCAAAGTGTCTACGGGCATCTATGGGATCATCAGCAATGTCATAACCGCGATATGTGACGCTACCTTTCGAAGGCGCAACGAGACCGGTAAGCATTCGCATGGTAGAACTTTTGCCCGCACCGTTTGGACCTAATAGGCCTACAAGCTCACCTGGATAAATTTTCACAGTAAAGTTGTCTACGGCTGTAATCGTTCCATAGACCTGACTGAGTTCCTCCGCGTTCAAAATCGTTTGATTCATTGCGCTGTCTCTTCCGCATAGAAGCCCACTCTGTTTTTGCTCCTTTGATCCCATGCATTGCAATGATTTACGCTACGATAAGCCCGATAAGCTTCCAAACAAAAACCTATCTTAGGACCAAATGCACGCATCCGACGTATAAAAGAGCTCTAGTTCGCCAATTCAAAGAAATTTAACGATCCAGAATCAATCATTCTCATTCCTTTGAGATCATAGCGGACGAACTATCTCTTTTTAGGATTTCAACTCTAGTTAATGAGTTGGAAGGCTCCCATTTAATTGATCCGCTACCAATGTGAGTCTTGTATCCATAATGCAGATGGAGGAAATTATTGTGAAGTCCAAAAGGCATACCCGTTCTACTCAAGGTAAGCAGGGCGCAGGTGCGCAAGAAGATCGCCGAAGGGGACAAGATGCTAAATGACGGTGCAACCATAAGTGAAGTTGCCGCTTTGCCATAAAAGCCCTAAGGCGCTGCACTTACCGAGACGACCTGGCACCGATGGAAGAGTACCTACGCTGCATTGAAGGGAACCAAAGTAAAGCTTACTCATTGAACTTGAATCTAAAGAACCGTCCTCTAAAGAGCATCGTTGCCGACCTAACTCTTGATGTCTCAATGGCCAAGGAGGTGACGATAAGAAACTTCTAACCCCGAATCGTCGTCGCATAGTAGTTCGCAAACTACAGATACGATTCGGGGTTTCTAAAGAGACGAGCCTGCAAAGTAGCAGGTCAAAATCGTTCTACGCAGCGTACCGTAGCACCTGAACGCAAAAGTGCAGATCTAGACGAAGAGATCACGCAACTCCTAAGAACGTTTGTCCTAGAACACAAAGCTCAGGGTTACAAAAGAGCATATCGCTACGTCATAGACAAGGGATACCATGTCAATATCAAAAAGGTAAGGTCTCTTTGGCGACAGGCTTAACAACCTACTACTACTTAACAAAAAGCTCTATGAATTTTCCTTAGAGTCGCTAACATATAGAAACAACCCGATCCAAAAATCACATTAATTTTGGACCATTAAATGGAGACCCGCCAGAGTGACCTTGTTTTTTAGCAATCCCTCTCCAACAAAGACGCCATAGGACTGGCAACACCCTCTTTCGATGGCTCTTTGTCCACATTTGGCCATAATGCTCCTCTTTTGCTTTTAATCCACTGCCATGGCAATTACTCGTGCCTCGGGCACTAGAATTTCCGACTTTATCAAGCAGGAACACCTCCATTTGTTTAGTGCTCTAACAGAAATATTAGGTCACCAGACCAAACGGGTTCATATGATTTTGGCTAATCAGATTCGACCAGGCATGCGGGCAAATCGTAAATAAGCCGGGGCTTCCAATCACTCATCTCCTTGGCATTGCCAATTTCCTAACTTTCCCAAGCCCGCTAAAAAATCAAAACAGGAAAACCCTGGCTTCAAATGGTGAGAGCTAGATTACCCTGACTCGCCATTTCAACCCCGGATGGTCCTTTGGGGCCAGAAGCACAAAAGCCAATCATTTTCGGATTACAGGAGAAAGAACCCTCTGGAGGACAGCTCCCGGAAAATCTCCCAGCCACACGGTCAGCATAGTCAAAGAATCCCAAAAGCCAAAGTCATGGCATCCTGAACAACCTCAAAAAGTTCTCGATTGATCCGGTCATATTAGCCCAAAGATCAAGCATACGACTGGTCGAATGCGATAGCGGAACTTTCAACCACCGTAGCACTATCCGGCCTCGGTCTGCTGAGGGTTTGCCGTGGCCTTACCCACTGCACACATACTCAACTCTAATCGATGGCCCTAATGACCCCAGTGATAAGAGTACACCCCAATTCAGAGGGTGCGCATCAAAAGCATCTCAAAAGTTTTGAAACAAACAGCCTGAGTAGCTGCGATAGAGATCAAGACACCTCGCTGCACGGCTATCGCTGGTATTGCTGGCGGACCAGGACTCGAACCTGGAACCTCCTGATCCAAAGTCAGGCGTTCTGCCAATTGAACTATCCGCCAATAGATCGCGCTCGCGATTCAACATGAAAAGTCTAGCGAAAGTTCTCAAAACAAAGTACCTGCAATTTTCTAATAAATTGGAAAATTGAAAAAAAAGATCACCCAACGACCACTACCGCCGACTCAAGCCGAATTATGAGTCGGGATGAACGAAAAATAACAGAGAGGGTACGTGAACCTCCACGCCCTTACAGACGGGGCTTCTGGCCTCGTCTGTTTGGTTGGGGTTCCCTAACATCGCTTCCATCACGCCACCGGGACCGACTGGTCTGGTACTAATGAATTAGCACTGGTAGATGAGTTTGCTAGTTTCGGCTTGCTTGTCTGAGATGTCTCAGACAAGGCCCGGTTCTGGGCACTACTTCGGGCTCTGGTCTTAGGGCACTGCACCTTTTGGTGTGTCTTGCGTTGATTGAGTGACCAATGTTTTTCAGCTCGAAGATACGTGACTAAGATTGTTGTATCTAGTCCAATTGGAGAGTGCTCTGCGTATATCGCCTTCTGGAGAATGTTTATTGCTCCTAGGGCGTCTCGATGACAGCTGAACCCACAGATAGGGCTCTTGCATCGGTAGTGCCGACCTGATGGTCGGTTGCGTCTTAAACACGCTGGACAAGTTTGGCTAGAGTATGACTCGTCCTGGTGAACCAACTCTAGCTTGGTCTTTTCTTGTAGATAGCGCCCTTGGCGTCCTCTCGACCACTGGAATAGTTGCTGGCGACCGTGGCGACCCATGGATCGTTTGGCTTTACTATGTTTTTCTATCCCTCTTACGTCACCAACTATGAGTGTGGCGGTGTTGTGGTTAATGACGTGATTGGCCGCCTTGTGCGAGACTTGATGGTCAAAATCACAAAGTGCTAGCTTTGTCTTAAAGTTGACTTTCTTCTTCGCCGCAACTAGACGGCGATGCCTAGGTGATCCATTCTTACACTTGCTGATCTTATGTTGGTGCTTGCCTATGGCCTTATTTCTTTGGGAATTGATTGCTCGGGCTTTGCCAGCTGAATGACAAGTTCCTCCTTTTAGAACAGTTAAATTCGGCGACCTCATGTCGCACGCCTGTTACTGGCCATAGGGTTGATGATTTTCTCGTCTATAGCGGTGGTGGCATCTCCATGTGAGCCTTCACGCACCGTCTTGTAAGGGATATGGAGGCTGAAGCGTCTGTGGTCTTGGTCCCAACACAGTTGTATCTCACCCCCATAGCTTGGGTTAACACTTCAGGGTCAACATTCTTGTTAGACATAAGAGTCCAAAATAGTTGGAATCGCTACGTCAATACGTGGACGGCCTCTTCCTAGTGATAGGTGGAGTTGGCCTTTGGAGATACGCCAACCGTACCCCCTTAAGTACGATAGAGCTGAGAACGATAGAGCTGAGAACGATAGAGCTGAGAACGATAGAGGGCGGTAGTTCTTCTTGCGCCAAGGAGATCGAACTTTCATAGCTGTTTTACTGTTCGTCCTAAAGGTGGTTATGACCTCGTGTAAATCATGTGCAATTATTTCAGTGGTATGGGCGTGCAGTGGACGATCTTGTCGATCTAGCGAGTTGAGAAACCTTTGGATGTCATACTTGTTCGCAGAGCGTTTGGCTTTCTACTCTCCTTGACACCTAGGGCCATGAACCCAATCGACGCCTTGGTTCCATGACAGTGCTGCGCTGTGGTATGAACGGACCAATTGGCTGATCGACTTAAATCCAATGACAAAGATACCCAAATGATGACCACTACAAAAAGTAGATGAGCGAGGCTAGGTCGATACCATGGCCATGAGATCTCAGCCGTCACCACAGACTCTCAGCTTGATAATCAAAATATAAGTTATTCATAAGCCACAAACAGAATACTCCCAAGCCGATCATCGAGGAATTACGGACGATTTCAAGCTAAAAACGACGAAAACAGGAGGTTCGAGAACAAATTATCTAAAAACCGCCCTTCGATTACACATCGAGCTCAATTAGCGGCTAGCTTTTATCTTTCTATGGGATCACTTATTAAAAAACGAAGAAAGCGCATGCGCAAGAAGAAGCATAAGAAGATGATGAAGGCCACACGCTGGCAGCGTAGGGCTGGTAAATAGCTGATTTAGGGCTATAGATGCATTTGCTAAAATATGGCCCTAAACTCAAATTCCCGATCATTGCACAAAAGCTACATTTAAATAACCCACTACAGCGGTGATGAGCAAAATGATGACCGTTATTATCTATTTAATATGATTGAGGCTCAATCATCAGCTTCACTGAGTTCAACCTCAATCAAGATCCGACCGATGAACCTCTTGTACACTAACCGCTAAAACCGCCCCAAGACCATCGTCGCCAAAATCAACGTAACTCCATTCAGCACCCGCAACTTCACCCATCGCCCTTAGGTCCAAATCGTCAAAGTCTCCATTACAAAAGTACGTAGAGCCAGAGCCAGCCATGCTCGGCACCCTTTTAAACCGATCGGTCAACGCACTGCGATAACGACCAAGGATGGGAGACACAGCAATCGCTGCAGATTCAAGATCATTTTCGAATTCTCCAAGCTCACCCAAGGAGTCAAGGTTCGGACCCATCTCATCGAATCGTCGATAGACCTGGGGTGTAGAAGAATGCACAGGGAGCAAAAACAATACGAACTTATCGCGCCGGGCCACCCCAGGAGCAAATACTTCACCAATACCGCTAATGAAAGCTCGATCGACCCCAACGCAAAAAGGAACATCTGCACCGATTCTAAGAATTGCACTGGAAAGTTCAGAGGCATTGAGCAATGGTTCATACTTTGAAGTGCAATACCTAATCATTGCTGCCACATCACTCGAACCGCCACCAAGACCACCACCGGGAGGTATCCTCTTGTACACAATACAGTGGCCCCCCATTCCAAACAATGCAGCCCCTTTTGTTATGGTATTGGAGGAATCTAGAGCGACTGAGCAGATGTTGAAATCAATCTCCTCAGAGCCGAACGAGTCAACAATAGAAAGGTCAAGCGCAGAACCAGAAGCAGGTTCGTATTCCAAGGTATCAAATAAAGAGACCGACACCATCTCGGAGTCGATCAAATGATATCCGTCGTCACGTAGACCAATCACCTTCAAACCCAAAGTCAATTTTGCTGGCGCGTAAAGTAAATTAGGAGATCGCTCTAAGCCAAACCATCTCATTGTTGGTCCACAACTCCGTTCTCAGGGCCCTGGTAGCCTTGCCTCGCCAACCAATCTCCCAGATCCAGCCATTGGGTGGTCGTAACTTCCTCAGCTCGCTTTTCCTGCGAAATCTCAAGCGCTACCATACCTGCTCTTATCATCGGATCAGTTAAGTTTCTTCTCAGCATCTGGCGACGATGGCTGAAGCCAATCCTAGCAATCGAAAATGCGATATCGATTGCACCAGAAGAATAGCAAGATACATTACGACTCGTTGGCTTTAATACAATTACAGACGAAGTAATATTTGGCTTGGGCACAAAGGCATCATTGGAAACGTCTAACTCAACCTTTGAGTCGCAATAGACCGCGAGTTTAAGCGAGACAAAAGAACAGTTTTTACCGCCAGGAACTGCACACAATCGGTGAGCTACTTCCTTTTGAACTAAGAAAGATAGACTCTCTAAACTGCTTGGCCTTTCAACCAAAGAAAGTATCAGGGGCACGGATATGTTATATGGGAGATTACCGGCGACTGTTCTAATTTGTCTATCATCACAGTAGCCCAGAATATCAAAGAGAAGCGCGTCTCCATTTATAACCTCAACATTTGAGATCTCTCGGCGGGCCAATACTTTCTGTAACGACTCGGCAATCTTTTCATCTTTCTCCAGCACAACAACGTCTTGTCCCAGAGTTGCTAAAAAAACGGTTAGAGATCCTAGACCAGGTCCAATCTCAAAGATTCTTCGTCCATCTGGATCTGCCAAGCGTGCAATTGCGGTTGCGACGCTCGAATCGATTAAGAAATTCTGCCCTAGTGATCTCTTCGGAGAAAGCGAGGCATCTCCAAGGAGAGCTGCGATCTCACTCTTGGTTATGCCCACATCTTTTATATTCAACCCAGACCGCCTAGCATTATTAGATTCAATCTATCTAAGGTTAGCTACCAGGAGATCTTCACGGGTATCAGACCATTCGACAAAGAAGACAGCTGAGAGAATACATCCGGCGAAAGATCTATAACCCGCCCAGTTACATAGGGTCCTCGGTCATCTACCCTACAGGTAGTCGACTTGCCTGTAGATAGGTCAGTAATCGTAATAATCGTCCCAAAAGGAGCCGACAGGTTAGCACAACTGCCAAAGAACGTTGCGTACCAAGAACCGATGCCACTCATGACGTGAGTCAGCGCTGACGACACTACCACCGGCGCTGACGACACTACCACCGGCGCTGACGACACTACCACCGGCGCTGGCGGCACTACCACCGGCGCTGGCGGCACTACCACCGGCGCTGGCGGCAACGCAACTGTCACTGGAATCGCTGGCGATACCACAGTCGAAATTAAGGCCACATCGATAGGCATAAGGGCTCCAAACGAGAGAGCCTCTACAGGGACGTTTGATGGATGGCTTTTATTAGCCACTGCATTAGTCAGGGCTTTTGCACTCATGATCGATAGATTGCGCCTACCAAGCGAGAGATTCTGGCCTTGTGGATCGGATAATTTGGGTGCAATCGCGCTGATTTGCGACCCACTTTTAGAGTTAAAAGCAGAGTTATGATTTTGGAGAAGTTGCGGTGAAATTAAGGTTGCGCTAAAACTTAATGGCAATACGACATAACTTCTCCAGTAGTTTTGAACCGTCAAGTGTAAACCTTTCAAGCGTTCAGTACGACTGGATAGAACTATTCGTGTGTCTTGGGCGTTATCGCTTCACTTTCTTTTGGGCCAAAACTATTTTTGGCATGCAATTAGCTGCAACTCGAGATCAAAGAGTTAGTCCTCTCCCGGAATGGAGGACAAATGCAACTAGTCGCTACGAGCAAGAAGGCGCCTAAATCCTCGTATTGATTATTACGAGAACTGGCTTGCCGCTCTCTGGGGAAACTACCTTTTCTCTGGCGTCTCCGCGGCTCTATATAAACTACCATAAGTTGGACCAAACAAGGTCAATTGCTATCAAAAACCTATGCAACCAGCACTTTAATGCGCCAAAATAAGATGAGCAAACTTCCTAGCCTAGCGCAAAGGTACGCAGGGTATTTTCAAAAGTTTGCCTAGAAAAGACAAGGGGATCCATCGCCTTTAAATTAGCGATAAACCCACCCGTTAGTGAAACAAAGTGAGGAACATTCGGCTTCCCTCGGTGTGGAACCGGAGTAAGAAATGGCGAATCTGTCTCAATAATAATCCTATCCATGGGGCAAATCTTGGCAGCTTCCGCATTCAATTGAGCGGTTTTAAAAGTGACAATTCCAGAGAAAGAGATCATCGATTCAAAGGTCAAACATCGTTCCATTTCAGCTGGTCCCCCGGTGAAACAGTGAAGCACATAGGGATGATTTGGATAATTCTCCATTATGGAAAAGGTATCTTCCCAGGCATCTCGAGTGTGAATCACGACCGGAAGACCCAACTCTGCGGCCAAAGCGATCTGTCTATCAAAGATATCTCTCTGGGTGGCTCGGTCACTGTAGTCATAAAAATAGTCGAGGCCGCATTCACCAACTCCACAGATCAAATCAGGGAAATTTGTCTTAGCCTCCTTAGCAAAGTCAGAAAAACCCCCAAATTGATCGCCAGCAACCTCCTCGGCATCGTGAGGATGAATACCGACAGTTGCGCCAAATATCATACCTTCAAAGTCAAGGGCTACCTTGGAGGTAACATCGACCGCTTGACGAGAGGTGGCGAAAGTCGTACCTACGTTGATCAATCCGCCCAGATTATTTTGGCGGCACTCCTCGATTATCTCATTTGGACTCTGTGCCTCCTGGATATGACAATGTGAATCAAACCATAGGGGTTCTAAATCTAGCATTTTACTCCTACCTAGCTAATTCTGGGGAACAAGGGCTTAGCCTTTAGCACCTTAGCCCCACCTTGATACTCACCCCAGGACAATTGACCACTAAAGTCAAAGTCTATAATTGTTGGATCGATTCCAATAGCACTCAGGATTGTGCGGGACGATCGTACTAGAACCGGAGAGGTCAAAAGTGCTACGAGACGCAGCACTTCAAGGGCGTCTCCGAGTATCTCACCCAGTTCGTTTAGGTCACTGACCTTCCATGGAGCTCTATCCTCTAGAACCGAATTTGTATATCGAACTAGATTTTGAACTTCCTCTAAGGCCCGGGACGATGCATAGCCATTCCAAAAGTCCCGCGCACGATCGACATGTCCCTGTACGATCGAGGAGTCGATAACCCGTCCGGTCGAAGAGGGAGAGATGGAATCTAAAGAGCGCTCCACAATGTTAGTTACCCGCGATAGCAAATTACCGATATTGTTCGCCAATTCAACGTTGTAACGTTGCTCAAGAGCTTCAAGTGAAAAGTCACCATCTGAACCTAATGCATGCTCGCGCATCAGGTAGTATCGGACCGCCTCAACGCCATAGGTCTCTACCAAGTTGATCGGGTCCACTCCGTTCCCGCCAGATTTTGCCATCTTCTCGCCTTGAACCAGGAGCCAACCATGCACCAGTGCCTGAGTTGGTGGCTTCAAACCGGCCGCCATGCACATAGCTGGCCACCAGACGCAGTGAAACCTAATAATGTCTTTGCCAATAAGATGATGTGAATTCGCCCACCGCGCCTCAAACTTTGGGCCACCTTCTCCATAACCTATTCCAGTCAGATAATTGATCAAGGCATCAAACCAGACGTAACAGACATGACGTTCATCCCAGGGAAGCGGAATTCCCCAAGAAATTGAGGTACGGGAGATAGATATGTCCTGTAAGCCTCCTCTTACAAACGAGAGGGCTTCATTCTTTCTAAAATCGGGAAATACGACGTCATTACCGCTTTCGTACCACTTCAAGATATCTTCTTGAAATGCGGAAAGTCGAAAAAAATAGTTCTCTTCAGCCATTACAGAAAGTGGTCGCTTATGGACCGGACACATCCCCGATTCCATTTCAGCATCGCTATAGTAAGCCTCGCAGGAGACACAGTAGTGGCCCTCGTATTTGGCTAAATAGATATACCCATTGTCATAAACCGCATGCAGGAACTTCTGCACCGATACCCTGTGGCGATTCTCGGTAGTACGAATGAAGTCGTCATATGTGACCTCTAGTTTTGACCATGCATTCCTAAAGCGACCAGAGTAGGAGTCACACCAGTCTTCGACAGACATATTGGCCTTTTCAGCAGACTCTGCGACCTTCTGGCCATGCTCGTCTGTGCCCGTGAGGAAATACACGTCGTCGCCCATTCCTCTATGCCACCTTGAAAAAGAGTCGGCATTGATCATGGTATATGCATGGCCCAGATGAGGTACGTCGTTCACATAATATATCGGCGTCGAGATGAAGTAATCTGGCACGGTGACTTCCTTGCAATGGACTTCCAGTTGTTTGGAAGTTGATCCCGCCCAATTGAAAGTCACTTATTAATTGAAACTTTTACCATATAAGATTAGGAGTCCGATCGACAAAGGCGGGTTGTTCGGCGGGTTTCTACCTCAACTGCTACCTAGTATCTCGTTTAGGCCAGCGCAAAGAACACTGACTAACCTACTTCATCAAGTAGGATCCTCCCAGGCAAGTGATTAAATTAAATCGCCTTTAGATCGATCCCTTCAACCGACAAGATCAAAGTAACTATCGGGCACATTGATAAATTACCCATCTTTGAGTTGAAGTACCAACAAATGAAATTCCATAACTGACACCGATCATGTCCCAGTTTCCTCATGTCCCAGTTTCCTCATGTCCCAGTTTCCTCATGTCCCAGTTTGTAGAGTGGCGGGAGGGATCTTCCCCCTCCCGTTCCCGTCAAACCGGACGTGAAAGTATCCCTTCATCCGGCTTCTCGCTCGCAACTGCTTTGTGTTAGCTCCTCCTCGTTGCTGAGTTGGCTAGTCCATTGCAGTCCGTTCGCCTTTAGCCTTTACTCAAAGTCTCATTACAAGACCCACGTCGCTAATACACCCCAGTCCGCCCCAGTGCGTAGCATCCGGTACTCTTACCTTTTGCTTTTGGCCTCGGCATACTCCCGCTCTCTCTGTTTCCAAAGGGACAACTACACGACTGGTTCCTTAAGTTCAACATGAAAGCCCATCTTGGGACCCTCCTGTGTTCACCCCTACTGTGTCCACCCCTACTGTGCTCATGCCACCTTTGCACGAAACCTTTGTCTGGCCAAGAACGAGACAACCTGCCAAGCTTATCCCAAGGATATGAGCCGACCTTGGTTCTGATGTCAACCATCTGGGTTTCGATGCGTCATCGGATGGTACGCTTTCGCTCATCTTCGTAGTACTTACCCAACGGAGGTATCTCCGCCTTTTAACAAAACGCTCGCCACCTTAGGCTCTTTACCAACGCAGCTTGTGCCGGTTTGATATCCCTTTCTCGTAAGTTGGATATCGAAAGGCCAGGGAGCTAAAATCTCCTTCTGTCATCTTTCAAATTGCATTGCTTGGCCAGCGACCTCAAAGGTCGACTTATGGTTAGCATTCACAGCACACGATCATGGCCAAGTTTGCTCAGGCCCCAGTTGGCGTCGAGGGTATCTAGGGTCACTTGAACACCTCTGTCAATTCTCAGAAGATCGACCGCCTCCATCGTCTCCCAAAAGTCCATAAGCTGCAGATCGAGAAATTGATGCTAACTTAGTCAGTCGACGTGCCTTTTCGGATCGAGAAAGTGTTACGTCTCTTACCACCTTGATGATCTCGATCGCATGATCCTCCTCTATTTGCCTTGGTTGATTAGAGGTCGATGGTACAACAAGGACATACTCACCCTTGGGTGAGAGCACCCGCTCATGTTCGAGCAACTCTTTGACACTAAGGTCGATTCGAGATTGAAATAACTTTGTCATCTCTCTGCAAAGAACGACTCGAGACAGCTCGCCGATAACGTCACCTAGTATTTTTAAGGTTCTCTGTAAATCGTGTGGTGCAACGTAAGCAACGACAGAACAACCACTATTTGCAGCACTTGAAAAGACAGTTTCAAAGCGATCTTTCGCCAAGGGCATAAATCCGACAAACATATACGGCCCATTCACCACACCAGAGAGTGCAACTGCCATTGATTCAGCCGACGGCCCTGGTGCTACATCGATCTTGAAACCATTCCTAATAACGAGATCAGCCAATTGAGAGCCGGGATCCGAGATAGCTGGCATTCCGGCATCGGTAACAAATCCTACGTCGTTACCGTCTCTAAGTTCACGCAGAATCGCCTGCTCTCCTGATGTGCGGTCATGATCGGAATATCTAAAGACGCGCCTATTGGAAGCACCTATGTGTGACAAAAGGGCCTTGGTCTTTCGCGTGTCTTCTGCAAAGATTACCTCTATCTCGCCAAGAAGTCGCTTAGCTCGAATTGTTATATCCTCGAGATTACCTATCGGTGTGCCAATTAGATATAGACACGGCGTGGAATTGGTGGCCTCACCGTCTCTCTTTTCTTGCCTATTAATCTCTGATTTCAAGTTGGTCCCCGATGTGGATGTCTAATTTGGCCGCGATGCGAATCGGGATATAAAAGGTCAAGGTATCGCCGAGAACGGGAATCCCGATACGATTACGCTTTAGCCTTCTGATTGAATTTACCTTAAGGTCGCCATCCGAACGCACCAAAAGCACATCCCCAGAATGAAAAAAAGAATTTATAAAAGTTCGGCCTCGCACTATGACAACTTCGTCCTTATCAAGCGTCGAGCTCCTCAGTGTCGCATTTACCTTCTTGGTCGAATCGAAAATTAGAGCACTCGCCAGAACTTGTGCATCCTTTAGTAACCATCCCATATCAACAAACCCCCGTGGATGCATTTGCAGCCAAACGCGCTAGCTGGTCGTGCGAACCAACCAAATAAATAAATATAGATAATGATCGATTTGCCAGCCGTCTACGTGAAATCATCAAATCAAACAGGTTTCGACTCAACGATCCCACCAACCTTCAAAGTTTGTCACCTCAGCATTTCATGGTTATCTAAAAGGAGGAGGCTCCCATTGGCGACACTTCACAACCTAGCCCAATACTCGATATAGCGCAGCGGCCAAAGCATTTGATCGCGAGTCGTCAATTAAAGCATTTGCCATTCGATTCATGGCATAGCCAAAACCTATACGTGCATCCAGATCACCAAAGCCAAGGCTCCCACCGGCTCCAGGATGGCCAAACGCGCTAGCTGGCAGCGACTCGCCAAGCATTGGCGCCAATGCAAACCCCATGCCAAAGGCAGTCTCGACACCCAAAACTTCATCGATTCCCCTAGAGCGTGGAATGATCGCTTCACGCACAATTTCGTCGCTAAGTAACCTCACCCCGTTATGACCAAATACGCCTCCTTTGTAAATTTGCGCCAAAGACAAAGCTGAGGTCATTGCGCTTGAGGAGGGCATAGCCAGTGATCTGTAGGCAAGACTATTCCATCGCTGATCGTATGCAAATAGCCTTCCTGGACCATGGAAAGCACTAATGGATACCTCAGCTAGGCCAGCACTTCGCTCCATCTCGATCAGCTGATCTACGTCAGCCGCGACCGGATCGGTTACTACATCAGCTATCTCGCCTTCAAGTGAGTCATTCCACTCCAAGGCGACGCTGACACCTAGCGGAGATGTGACCGTCTCAGAAATCGCAGAAGCAACACTGGTCGAATACAGCCTTCGCAGCAGCTCCCCATGTATCCAGCCAAAGGTTCTCATATGGTAGCCATGCCGTGATCCTGGCTCCCAAATAGGCCGCTGTCTTTCAATAGCAGCTATAACCTTATCCCAGTTAGTAACGTCTTGGATTGACAGAAGCTCATCATCGACGATGGCTACGCCTGATCGATGAGTCAAAGTGTCATAAAGAGTGATAGAGGCCTTTCCCGAATCCCCAAAATTAGGCCACACCTGCGAAATTGGTGTGTCATAACCAATTAGTCCCTGCGAAATTGCTACATGAATCGCAATCGCAGTGATTCCCTTTGTGGAGGAAAATACTATAACAGGGGTTTGACTCGTAAATGGTTTGGTTCGGCCCAAGTCTCGGTATCCCCTTGAAATATCTACCACCTTGATGTCACCGATGTAGGCCACAACCGCGGCACCAACTTCAAGGTTCTCGTCAAAATGGCGACGAAAAACGTCGGCCACTTCGCCAAAGCCCTCATCTACGAATTCTCTATCATCACTTTTTTGATTCATCTCCCCACGCTAGCCCATCGAAATCACTCGCGAATTGAAAAGATCACCCTCGTTTAAAAAAAAGCTCTGTGCAAAATTAAGGTTGGAAAGGGTACATCCCGTTGCTCGAGCTGACCTGACCCACACAGCACCACCAAGGTTGGGTTTTGCGAGCCATAATCGAGTAGATTCCTAGCTTCAGTGGTTGGGACGCCTATTCTCCCGCTGTCGGCCAACCTAGTCGTACTCCACATCTTGTGGGATTCTTTGGCGTGTGGCACCTTTGCCCGGAGGATCTCAACACTATACCCTGAGCCATTGCGATTGGCGATTTTGATCAGACCGTTCAGACTCTCCGTGTAAACCTTCGTAATCTACACCCGAGAATCACAGTACGCAAAGGTCTCAGCGTGGTGGCTTCGAACCGTCATCGCAAAGGAATTTGACTCGTTTGTCTCCTTGTTTAGGATTAAGCTCTCCCGCTCATCGAAGGTTCGCATTGAGAAGCTTTATAATGGCTGTCATAGATCCCGTAGAAGTTTTCCTTTGAATCGTAGGCCAGTGCAAGTTCGGGGTAGCTCGAGCGCAGCGCTTCGACCGCTCCAAATCGCAATTGAGAAAATTCATGGGTGCGCCAGGAAACTCAATCCACGATCCAAAACAAGAGCGATGTGACAAAAGGACAGCGTTTTAACTGACAAGCCTTTGATGCCAAGGCCAAGACCTAGTCCATTGTGCATGATAGCCACCTATCGCTTTGTGAAAGGCAAAAATTGGACAAGGTCGCCTGATGCAACCTATCCCTGAGCAATCTTAATGACTGTAACAACTACTCTGAGGGGATAGATTTTCGGGCGCGAGCGCTGGTAACAACTGATCTTAGATTTAAAAGACAACTTGCAGTGGCTGTTTCTCTCTTGATAGGTTGCCAGAATATGGAGATCACGGCAACCCCTTTCAAAGGACAAAGGAGATTACCCATTGAATCGCTTTAATGGCAGATACGGACCATGGGCTTTGATTGTGGGAGGGAAGCCAAGGATTAGGCGCCCAATGGTCATAAGCACTGGCTAAGCGAGGTCTCAATCTGGTAATAGTTGCTAGACGTGATAATCTTCTAAGCGATTTCACCAATGAGATACAAAATAAATACGGTGTCGAAGCTATAGCACTAGCTATCGATCTATCGTCACCAGAAGCCGTCGATGAAATATTTAATGGCATCAAAGACCTAGATATCGGGATAGCGATATACAACGCAGCCCTCTCGCCGATAGGAAATTTTTCAGAAGTTGATCCTGCGGTGACGAGAGAGACAATCACAACCAACCGCACAACACCGACTCTCTTTTCCCAAAGGTTTCTGAAGCGTCAAAACGAACGTGGCATGGATGGACTAATTGTCGTCTCGTCACTATCGGGGTACGTGGGCTCACCAAGAGTCGCGACTTATGCAGCAACCAAAGCCTACCTCCATGTACTAAGCGAAGGACTTTGGGGCGAGGTAAAAGATAAGAATATCTCCATATTGACGATAACACTGGGAGCCATATCCACGCCTGGACTAATCTCTCGAGCACAAAAAAAGACCCCTGGGCAACTCGATCCGGCAAAAGTCGTTGACCAGAGCTTATCCCACCTTGAGAGAGGGCCAACTTACACACCAGGGCTAAATAACAAGATCGGTCTGACCGTGCTAAACAAAATCCTCCCCAGGTCCTTTCAATAAAAATGATCGCCCTTGCATCTAGCGCAATCACCAAAGGAGATTGACTGCGGCGTGTAAAGTAAAATAGATCCGTCCTAAACACACCTGAGTGTTTGTTTGCACCTAAATTCCACAAACATCCTTTGGTTTACCAATCCAATTAACCACATTGCTAAAGGCACTGATTAGTTATGGAAAAAGAGGGTTCAGAACGAATAGCAAACACCTAAGGGTTGAAGAAGTTTTTCCAGAGAGACTCTCAAAAAGCTTCTATGATGCTCCGGATGCTAAGGCTTGGTCCCATGTGTAGGTAAAAGCACTGGGGGAAACAACTCCCTTTACGTATACCAAAAGAACGCCCTGAGAGACAAAAGAACCATTAGTTACAGATGCTGCACCCATAACTATTGATGTACCTGGTGGAGGTGTCGTCAAGATTGAGTCTCTGTGACCCCAGCAACCGAGAGAATATACAGAACTGCAGTCTATGTTCGAGGATCCGAGGCCATCGTTGTACATCCAGTCGTAGATTGACGACGGTGAAGAGTAGTCATTGGACCAAAGAGTTGTATAGCCAAAAACCCCAGTCGCCCCAGGAATACTTTCATTGCGATAGATAGGGTCAATAAAGCCATTCGCACCTACCGCAGCATCGGAATTCAACTGAGAGACCAAACCCAAGACTAAAGGTAACCCTCGTGCTTGGCGCTCTTGGTTGATCAAGATAAAGAGTTGCTGATCCATAGACATTGACGCAAAGTCACCAGGCAATACCATAGGGCCTAGCCCTTCTAGCGAGGCTCGTGCGTTATTTATGGCAGCGATTGAATCCGAAAGGCAAGTTGCTTCATTATTAGCCAGACATGGCGAAGCGTAGTTAGGCACGGGAGGTACATTGGTAGCTGGATTGCTAGGTGGAAGTATCACCCGAGAAGAATGATTAGAACTGGAAGTTTCACCTGAACCGTAAAAGGCTGCGTCTCCATAGGTGAAGATTCCACCGTCGCTTGCGACCAACCAATAGCCTTTTCCATCTGGAGTAGATGCCATTCCAACTATTGGCTTATTTAGTGGTAGGGCTCCGGCTGAACCGTAAAAGCCAGCATCTCCATAGGTGAAGAT
>NZ_JXYS01000088.1 GCF_000949295.1 Acidithrix ferrooxidans | reverse complement strand
AGCTTGACTGCGAGACTTACAAGTCGAGCAGATGCGAAAGCAGGGCATAGTGATCCGGCGGTAGCGTGTGGAAGCGCCGTCGCTCAACGGATAAAAGGTACCCCGGGGATAACAGGCTCATCTTCCCCAAGAGTCCATATCGACGGGAAGGTTTGGCACCTCGATGTCGGCTCGTCGCATCCTGGGGCTGTAGTAGGTCCCAAGGGTTGGGCTGTTCGCCCATTAAAGCGGTACGCGAGCTGGGTTTAGAACGTCGTGAGACAGTTCGGTCCCTATCCGATGCAGCCGCAGGAGACCTGAGGAAGGCTGTCCCTAGTACGAGAGGACCGGGACGGACGTAGCTCTTGTGTGCCAGTTGTCCCGCCAGGGGCATGGCTGGTTAGCAACCTACGGAAGGGATAAGCGCTGAAAGCATATAAGCGCGAAGCTCTTTCCAAGATGAGGTCTCCCACAGGGTTAACCTGGTAAGGCCCGTGGCAGACTACCACGTTGATAGGCCGGAAGTGTAAGTGTGGCAACACATTCAGCTGACCGGTACTAATCGGCCGAGGGCTTGGAGCTAAATATAAAGCTCGTGCTCGCTATAGGTAGCTCGATGATTCGAGCAACCAAGATATTCCGGTGGCCATAGCGGCGGGGAAACACCCGTTCCCATTCCGAACACGGAAGTAAAGACTGCCAGCGCCGATGGTACTTGGGGGGCAACTCCCTGGGAGAGTAGGACGCCGCCGGATATATATTTGATAAATGAGCGAAGCTACATTGGTAGCTTCGCTCATTTTGGTTTAATGCGTTTTTGCAGTGGTGGGTTGGTTTTCCTCTTTCGATTCGGCCAAGTCGAGCTTGTGTTTCGCCGGGTCATTTGTCATTCGATTGGCTATTTTGTGCTAAGTTCTTTATTCGGCAGTTCCTATGATGTTAATCGATGTTAGGATAATGTTTACCTAATGTTAATATTATTGGATCGAGTTGATATGCATTATCCAATTGATGTAAGGACTGTCCGGCACTTCAACGGGCACAACCTTGTTGGTACGTTTGTTTTTGCCGCTGTCTCTTTGCTGGTACTTACTGCTTTTATTCAAATAGTTACATGATTGATTATTACGTCGCTAGATCTTTCCCGTAAAGCAATTCTTGAGAGGATTAACTAATCGATACGCCGATAGATCGATTGAATTTTACTGCTTTTTTGTGGTCGCATATTCTGGTTGCAGTCGCGTATTACCCTAGTTGAACGTTCGGTAGTCGCTTAGGTCTTCTCCTGGTTAGCAGATTTCTTGGCAATTGTGCGTTTTGGAGGTTTGTTCAAAGGGCAGAGGACGGGGGTTTTTTGCGTTTCTGGACCCCATTGATTTATGTGCGCTTTGTGTGCCGATTGGGCTATTGGGTACTGATTTGGATTTTTCGGTTCTGCCGTTAAAGCGGTTAGATTTGTTTTTTTATAAATCTCTTTTGAATGAATTTTACCCTTTATTTGTTTTTTCTAGGGCTGTTTGTTTGTGCTCCTATTCCTAGTTGGTTTTTAGGGGTTGTTTCATTTGAGATTGAAGCATGCGCTAGGGTTGGCTATGAGTGATTTTGTTCGGGTCTGTAATGATGATCGTGTTCTGAGGGAGGTTGGCGATGGGGTCTTTGCCTACATTCAGAGCGACGGTAGTTGGTATATCAATTAATCAGGGTTGATAGTCGGGGAATACGGCCAAGGGGTTATGGTGGATACTACTTGTACCAAGCCACGAATCGATCGGCTGCTTTTGGCCTTTTCCTTCCTTTTTGGAAGTCGCTATAGCGCATTGATCAATACGCATTTTCTTGGTTACCATACCAATTGGAATGATTTTGTCGATACGGAACACGTATTAGCTCATGAGAACTGTCGTCAGGAGATGGCCTTTTCGGAGTAACTTCCTCCTGATGATAACTCTAATGAAGTCCATTGGGGTAAGATCACAAAGCGCTCGCCCGATATTATATTTAGTGACCGCGCTACAGTCTGTTTGGAAGATCTCAGTGTTGATTTGATTCATTTAGGTTTTCCAGCTCTCACTATAGGCCATGTGGTGGTCTATCGACCTGAGAGTAAAGTTTTGGTTGCCGGTGTGATTTGGCCTTTAATAAAGGTACCTCTTTTGCGTTAATGGGATCGGTTGCTGGATGGTTATCGACAATTGATGCTCTCAAGGACCTTGATTTTGGCGTTGTGGTCCCTGGACGTGGTCCAATCGGTGACGGACGAATATTTACGAGTTGTCGTTAGTATTTTGAGTTTGTGGCTGTGGGTGCACGCGATGCGCTTGCTAACAGGGTTTCCTTACTACAAGCTGCTCTCGAATTTAATTTAGGTGACTTTGGTTCGCTTTTAGATAAAGAGAGAATTGTTGGTAGTTTGTATCGAGCGATGGCCGACTATGTCCTTCTAACTCCTTTGCCTTGACCTACGCAGAAGTAACTCGCGACACTATTACCTACAATCGCGGTCGCCCTCTCTCTCTTGCTTTGGCTAATGTTGGGCTTTCCCATAAGGAGTGGATCTTTGAATGGTAATGGCGCGGCGCCCTTGTTTTTCCAATATTTAGATTGCTCTTTGGCGCCATAGTGGCCGGAGTGACCGATGGCTCATCATCTCATGATTTTGACCGATCAGCGTCGAAGAGGTACCAGCAAGTGGTCAGCTTGGCGTTGAAATCTTGCAATCAGACCCTATTCCAAATGTTTTAGGTGCTCCGGGTTGTTTACTGTGGGTCTTTTGTCATGGTTCTTTTGTCAATTGTGCTTCTGGTGCAGCGTTTCTTGGTTTCGGTGTTTTGGACGAAGCGCTTCTGGTTTTGTTTTTTCATCTAGAAGAGTACGCAGAGTTAGTTATTTAAAGGTGCGTGGCGAGGTTGACGCCTGGGTTTGAATTCCGATTTATTTAGTTAGCTAGAGCTTCACCGAGGTTGCGCACGAAGAGGTTCGGGGTATCAGAGAGGTGTTTTCGGGTCTGATTGCATCTGGTGATTTGCTAGTTCGGCATAGTTGGACGTTACGGCTAGGAGAGGATGTGTAACGTCCAACTTGCTTTTATATGAGGTTTGGGTTCTTTAATGCGTGTGGTCGTGACTTTGAGCTTTTTCAATCTTTGAACGCACATCGTCCATGTCTATCTCTTTTATCTGAGATATCAGGCTAGCTAAGGCGCTAGCAGGAAGCGCTCCGGGTTGCGAGTAAAGAAGTACCTGGTCACGAAAGGCCATTAGAGTAGGTATCGATTGAATCTGGAACGAGGCAGCAAGCTGCTGCTGATCTTCGGTATCCACCTTGGCAAAGACGATATCTGGGTGTTCCTTAGATGCGGCTTCAAAGACTGGGGCAAACGAACGACAAGGTCCGCACCAAGCTGCCCAGAAATCTATGAGCACGATATCGTTGTTTTTTATTGTCTCTTCAAATTTATCTACTGTTAGTGCGAGGGTAGACATAGTGACCTTTCCTAAGATTCCTTTGTAGACTGTAACCATTATACCCCTAAGGGTATTCCAATAGTGGGCTTGGAGTTGATCTAGTTAATAATTATCGCAGATGCGCAATCGATGGCCTATTTATGATCCAGCGTTGGTTGGTGCGATGAATGTTCGATGTGTCTTCGGCGGGGCAATCTGGGCCAGCCTTTCTGGGGTAACTTATTTTTTCGCAATAACTTCAGATCTGTCGTTGGTTGCTGGGGTTCGAAACGAAGTTTCATTGCGTGGCGAATGCTAAGTTGCCATGGAGTGCGAATGGTTCGATGTTTGTAACTTTCTCGGGGGCTCTATTTTGATGAGGGACCGGATGTTGTCCGATAATAAATTTATTTTTTTCACCTTATATACTCTGGTTGTCTATTGATCTTCCACATGAGGAAGGCTAACACACAGCTTTTGATCATGTTTTTTTAAGATTTTTGGTTAAACATGAAGTGGTGAGTAGTGGCGTTAGTCGCGGATTCGGAGGTTTGTTTTGGGTAGTTTTTTGATCACCGGTGTCTCCGGATTTTTAGGCTCCAGCCTCGCTGAAAGGTTGCTCGCGGATGGCCATCGGGTTTTAGGCGTGGATGTTACGCCCAACACTTCGACAAAGAGGATACTTTCACATGACCTTCGAGGTAGCGGTGTCGAGGAGATGTTTACCTATTGTGAGGCGGATCTCACGGTCGATGACATCGGAGAGCTATTGGGTGGTGTTGACTGCCTCTTTCATCTAGCTGGTAATTCGGATCAACGGATCGATATTGATCACTTTCCTCGGGTCTTGGCAGATAACACCATAGCTACTTCAATGTTAGCCAAGGCGCTCGCCCGCTGTGATTGGCCCATAAGGGTTGTGAATGCCTCTTCATGGCGGGTTTATGGCCACTATGATTTGCGATTAATCGATGAGCATATGAGATGCGGACCCCGAGATATTGTGGGTCACACTAAGTTTCAAGCAGAGCGGATACTTTCCGGTTTGGATTTGCCGACGGTTTCGGTACTATCCTTGCGATTTTTCCCTTTGTATGGTGTTGGCGATGCGCCCGGCTCGTTGATCTCTCGACTAATCAGTGAGACTCTCGCTAGAGGGTACTTGATGGCACCTCGAGACCTAACTCTGACTCGAGATTTGACCTATATCGACGATGCGGTTAGCGCGCTTATCTGTGCCGCTAGATCGAAATATGTAGGCGCTGTAAATGTTGGTGGTGGACCAGTAGCCTTTTTGCAACTGGCTGATCTCCTCGAAGGTGCACTTGCTTGTCCAATTGAAGTTCGCTCCAACAAGGACGACTATTTGGATTTTCCAACACCTATAGCAAATGTTAATAGTGCGAAATATAATCTGAGATACATTCCAACGGTAAGGCTTGTTGATGGTATCTCAAGGATGTGTGCAGATCTGACCATGCGAGGGACCTCTGATGCTCTATCTTTGACTCCCTCGGCTTCTTGAAGTTAGCATTTTCGGGTAATTTAGAACAAGGGCAGTAGCTGGGAACTCTGCACAAGGCTCGGATCGGGTCTCCGTGGTGGGCCCAACGCCTTATCTATTTGATAAACTCAACCTTTTTTGTTAGTGCATTGACCCTGCGATGACCTACACTATGGCAAAAGGCGACAAGTCGACCCTTTGAGTTGCTAAGTTGGTTGTTAGCTAGTAGGGATAGACGAAGCAAGGAGTTCTGTTGGCGCGTTCTGTTGACATCGAGTCCAAATCAACATCTTTGGACGTTGACCTACTTCCTAAATGGTTGCCATGGGCCATCTTTATCCTGAGCTTGGTAGGTGTCGCAATCTCCTCGTACCTCGTTTATGCACATTTCACGACCACTGCGGTGTTGGCTTGTCCTGAAAATGGAACGATCAATTGTGCAAAGGTGACGACTTCGGCTCAATCGTATTTTCTTGGAATTCCGGTTTCCATGTTGGGGCTTGGGTTTTTTATCGTCTATTCGATTGTTAATTTTCCTCTCTTTTTTTCGAGACGAAATTTGCTTTATTTGCGAACGGCGATGAGCATCGCATCGATCGCCTTTGTGCTGTGGTTGGTCTACGCTGAATTGCTGGTTATCAACGCGATCTGCCTTTGGTGTAGCGGAGTTCATATTGTGACTTTGGCGATCTTCCTGGGTGTTCTTTACTCTTTTTCGATACTTAAGGGCTCTAGCCGACCCGCTTGATCTCGTTAGTCCTACAGCCGGAAATTGAATATGAATGCTTGTCTTCTTCTATAACATGATGCGACCATTTCAGGTAAACCAAGGGGTTCTAGGGGTAACAAACCCCTGGGTTGATCTTTAAATTTGGCTTTTGTATTAAGGTGTTTTTGAAGATGAGACCCTTATGGGCGAGTATTTCGCAAATTCTTCCTCCCAAGTTCCTCTAATGGACTCTTAGGATCTGAGTCAATGATTAACGACGGCTTTCGAGATTCGAGCGAAGATGAGCGACGTGCCGAGATTATTGCGCGTTTGCGTGACCTCTATCCCGGTACGGCTCGCGAACTTTGCGAATTGGACTTTAGCACACCTTTTCAGCTGCTAGCTGCGACTATTCTCTCTGCTCAATGCACAGACAAACGCGTCAACATGGTAACGCCAAAACTTTTTGAAAGTTATGGTACGCCTACCTTGCTTGCAAGTGCGGATATCGTTGACGTCGAGGAGATCATCAAGAGCACGGGGTTCTACCATAATAAGGCAAAAAATTTGATCGCGATGGCCCGCTCCGTCCTTGAGGGCGGTGGTGAGCTACCCAATGAAATGGAGGGTCTCTCCTCTCTGGCTGGTGTCGGGAGAAAGACCGCCAATGTTGTATTGTCTGTAGCCTTCGACAAGCCGGGCCTTCCTGTTGATACACATGTGATGCGACTCTCCAAGTTATTGGGCTTTACCACTTTGTCGGATCCCGTAAAGATCGAGCTTGAACTCAATGAGATGGTTCCACCACGGGATCGAGGGGCCTTGAGCCTTCGAATGATACTTCACGGTAGGGCTGTATGTGTAGCTAGAAAACCCAGATGCCATGCATGTGCATTGGCTGATCTGTGCCCAGCTTTCATAGCCTTAGCTAAAGATTGACCTCCTATTGAATGACCTTGGGTAGCTCAAGATGGGTTTTCTTTGGTTTTTCACTTTGGAGCTATGGAACTGGGAGGCTATCTAGCGAGATGGCCATCAATGATGAAACCGTCTCAATCGCTGCCTCTTTGGAGTAGTTCCTTACTACTTGTTGCCTCCCTTTAGAACTTATTGCTTGTCGTTTTTTAGGTGAATCAACTAATTCCACGATTGCACCGGCCAGAGCACTAGTATCTCCACTTTTTACTATTACTCCGTTGAGGTCATTGGTGATTACCTCTTTGATGCCTTGAATGTCTGCCCCAACAACCGCTAGGGCACAGCCCATTGCTTCTAAGAGAACGTTAGGAATTCCATCTTGGTCGCCACTTTTAAGGACTATCGAGGGGTGTACAAAGATATCTGCGGACTGCATCTCTTTGAGTACGCCGTCTCTCTCGAGTGCCCCTAAGAACTGCACTCGATCTTGTAGCTGGTAGGACTTGACCATATCTTTTAGTTCACTCTTAAGTGGACCGTCTCCAACTAGGCGAAGTTTTACACCTTCACGTTCGCATGCAACCTTTGCGAATGCATCGATGAGAGTTGCATAACCCTTTTTTTCGACGAGTCTCCCTACTCCTAAGAGGGTAATTTCTCCGCCGTTAGGCTCCGATGGTTTAGTTTCTGGGGGACGAAATCTATTTGAGTCCACTCCATGGTGGACTAAAAGGAGTTTGTCGAGTTCGCCCTTGGGAAGTAGATCGAGTGTTCTACTTCGTATCTCATCTCGAGCCCGACTGGAACAACTCAATATGAATTGAGCTTGCAAGATCTTGCGTGCGAGTGAATCTGGCGAGGATGTATAGATGTCTTTTGCGTGGCCCGCCATCGAAAATGGCAACTTTAGGATTCTGGCGGCTATCATTCCGGCACTTGCAGGTGAGTGAGCAAAACCACCATGTATGTGGCCAACATCTTCCCCTTGACACAGGCGAGCGATCTTGATCCCCCATGCGATATTTTTCATGGATGCCGTGAAATTACCATGAATTACCAGACTTCCTATAACTTCTTTGTAGGTTTGGGGGTCGGACTTGCTGAGGAAGAGGTGTTCTTTTATTATCTGTGACCAAAGCTCGATAGGGCTTTGGTTTGGCTTTTCTTCGCCCAGATATATAACCGAGGCTCGCAGTTGGGCTACGTCTGGATCTATGAACTTTTCCTTTGGGTCAGCCATAGCAAGAACGAGGAGCTCAAAGCCTTTTTTTTCAAGGCCAAGCATCTCTTCAAGGATAAAGGTCTCTGAGAGGCGTGGAAATCGTTTTAGAACATAGACAATTTTCTTGTTTCGCATTAAATTTTACCCTTATCTTTTGAAGCGTTCGAATTTGGCATTTTTGGGGCCAAGCATTTTTGAGGATGCGAACTCAAGGGAGTTGGATGCGGATCTGAAGTTCTTTCGATACCCAAATCTCTCATTCTTTGTGCCTTTTGTCGACGAGCTTCTCGGAAGTGTCGTTTCGCTTGGGCGCCTGGTGGTTCTTTGGGCAGTGGGAATCTCGTCAAATCGGCCTTGTTATGCCTTAGGAACGTGGCTCTAATCAAAGAATTGCTAATTTTGTAGTGGGTGAGGTTGGATGGCCATGACCATTCTTGTTTAGCCTGAAGATAGGATCGATTTGATTCACTTTCACATTATTGGGGTAATTGATGATTTCTCGATAAGTGAAAACTTAGATATTTCTTATTTGTGAGATCAGGTCCCACCTCAACTGGGCCATTTCAACTGGGCCATTTCAACTGGGCCATTTCAACTGGGCCATTTCAACTGGGCCAGCCGGTTTCATGGGGCTGATTGATTGTTACCTTGTTCTTGTGGAGGTTTATCTAACCCAAACTCAGTTCTTAATTCTTTGTTTTTTAATGTAGTGGAAGTATTAATGTGGATCGAAGGACAAATTGAGCATTGGAAGTTTTGATACTTTTGAATCTAACTCTTTGGCCAGAATGGTTTTTGGCTTTAGAAGCCGATCATTAACTATGGAATCTTCCAGCCTCTTTGGTTGGTGCAACTATTGCTACGAGCCTAATAATCACCCCATGTGCTTACCTGAAGCGGTATTCTACGTTCACGATCGGCTAATACCAATTGCCACTGATCAACGGGATTAACGTAATCTCCCTTTAGATCAAGGCATGGTGCAGAGATTTTATAGATCGGCGTCGATTTTATTTTGCGACCGCCGTGTTCCCTCGTAGCCGCGAATCGGATATTTCACGTGGATGGCCTCTTGCTACGACTATGAGGCGAGGTCGACCTTGGTGATGGATGAAACGATAGGGCAATTTCTTGCATGGTTTTGGCGAGCGATTGTTGCTTTCGATTTTATTTTTTTACCTAGTGGTTGTAGATTGCGGTCTGTGCAGACGGTGTATTCGTTTGAATTTTTCGTAGGGGGAGGCCATGGAAATGGAAGATGTGGGCAAGGGGCTTGACGATTACCTAAGTGATCTATTGGCTCGATATAAGTCGGGACCTAATAACTTGGCTCGGACTATTTTGAGCCACTCGAAAGATGGCAGGGGTGGTTTGATCTATGTGGATGAAACTTCCTCAAGAGAATATTCGCTAGATGAACTCGGGGATTCGTCGGCACGCTTGGCGGCGTATCTTTTTGAACATGGGGTCGAACGCGGTGATCGTGTAGGAGTTTTGCTTCCAAAATGTCCAGAGCTTCTCATTACAGCATTAGCCATTTGGAGGTTAGGCGCTGTCTATGTTCCGTTATTTACGGCCTTTGGTACCGATGCTATCTCATTTCGGGTCGAAGACTCTAAATCGGCCTTTGTCGTAACTAATAGCGCAAACGTTGCTAAGTTGGATGACCTCTCACGTTCGATTGCCAAGGTGATAGTTGTTGGGGAGACACAAGTAGACGGGGACGTCTCGTTTGCTCAAGCTCTTAGCGAGGAGCCTTATCTCGACTTCGTAGATATAGATCCCATGGAGTTGATCGTTCTTATATACACCTCTGGAACCACGGGAACTCCAAAAGGTGTTCCTGTTCCTATCTGGGCGTTGGCTGCCTTTGAGGCTTACATGACTCTTGGTATAGGAATTAGAAGCAGTGACACCTATTGGAACTTGGCGGATCCAGGATGGGCATATGGCCTTTATTATGGCGTTATCGGACCTTTGAGTCTTGGCCATTCGATTCTGTTTTTGAATCTCCCATTTGATCCTAAGAACATTGAAGGAATCTGGCAAAGATACAATGTGACCAACTTTGCTGGAGCGCCTACGGCCTATCGCGCCATGAGAGCCGCCCTTTCCGATAAGGTGATTCCCACGAAGCTTGAGAGGATGTCGAGTGCCGGAGAGCCATTGAATCCTGAGGTTATCGATTGGGCTGCTAAATCCCTTGGTGTTGAGATTCGTGACCATTACGGTCAAACTGAGCTTGGCATGATGATAAATAACCACTTTGATGAACGACTGAGGCGTAGTGTGAAACCAGGATCGATGGGTCAAAACACTATGGGCTTTAGGGCTGTTGTGCTTAGTTCTGACTTCGTTGAACTTGGATTTGGGATTGATGGCGAAGTAGCGATTGATACCTATGCGTCGCCACTTTTTTGGTTCCCTGGGTACTATAACGCCCTAGAAAAGACAAAGGAGCGATTCTCTAGCGATGGCCGCTATTACCTAAGTGGTGACGTGGCGTCGATGGACGATGAAGGTAACTTCTTCTTTGCGGGTCGAAGTGACGACGTGATTTTGACTGCAGGGTATCGAGTAGGTCCGTTTGAAGTTGAGTCAACGATTATGGCGCATAGGGCTGTTGCGGAGTGCGCGGTAATTGGGGTCCCCGACGAGCTAAGGGGCGAAGCTATTAGCGCTTACGTAGTGCTACGCGAGGGCGAGGTGCCAAGTGACCAACTCGCCGAGGAGATTCGTCAAGTCGTTCGAGATCGACTTTCAAAGACCTCCTATCCCCGATTTGTGAATTTCGTCGAAGCCCTTCCCAAGACCCCAAGCGGTAAGATTCAGCGGTTTTTACTGCGTCGAGATTCGAAGGACTAGCTTTTCTCTAATAAGGGCGAACTTTTTGACTAGGGACCAAAAAACAAGAACTGCTTTAGTGGAAGGACCATTAAAGCAGTTCTTGTTTTTTTATTGTGATATTGCCTTTGAGCAAACCCAGACGTTACCTATCTCACTTTGCCTTTTGAGCCTTTATGATACTTCTAATGGCACTAGCTAGAGATCGTTCGAGTGCAACTAGGTGAGGGCTAGATGCATCATTTGGATCCGCGGTAGCTGTATCTGCTATAACTTTGATTCGATGGGTGATCTCTTCGAGAGCACTTTGGATGGACGATAATTCTGCATTGTGTGAGCTCATTGAATGATTTTGCCTTGATCCGTTCAAATGGTTTTACCCTGATAAAACATTAGTCGTGACGCTTCGAACTTAGTTGATTGGCGATCTTGAGGTGGGCGGTAGAAGATTTTGAGGTCCTATATGCAATTATTGTATTGACTTTGGCTATTAGTCTTTAGATACGATGCTAAAGACTCTTGATCTCAGAGAATCCAGCGGTAATTACCTTAGTGTATTGCCCCGACCCAAAGCTCAAGGCGAACCGCCAGTTGAAGCTGTTAGAAAAATATGTGATGAAGTAAGACAACGAGGCGATCGAGCTCTCTTTGAAATGACTAAGAAGTTCGACAAGGTTGACCTTAAAGAGCTAGAGGTGACGCGTGACGCGATGGAGGCTGCATATAGCGGCTTGGATCCTGGTCTTCGAAACTCTTTGGAGGTGGCGGCTGAGGCTATCTCGGGCTACTACGAGATTGAACTTCACGAAGATCGCGAATTTCATCACAATGGATTGATTGTCCAGCAAATGACAGTTCCGGTTGCGGTAGCTGGTTGCTATGTGCCTGGCGGTAAGGCTCGCTACCCAAGTTCTGTATTGATGACTGCAATTCCAGCCCGGGTTGCTGGGGTAGAGGAGATCATCCTGTGCGTACCGCCACGTAGCGATGGAACCGTGGATGACGCTACTCTTGCGGCAGCTCACATTGCCTCTGTCGATCATCTCTATTCAATCGGAGGAGCACAGGCGATAGCCGCGATGGCTTATGGCACAGAAACTGTTCGTAAGGCAGACGTCATAGTGGGTCCAGGAAATATATACGTCTCTCAAGCGAAGCGCGAAGTCTCTTCGGTGGTAGGTGTTCCAACCTCTTTTGCTGGTCCTAGTGAAGTTGTGGTAATTGCCGATAACACTGTGCATGCCAAGTGGGCAATCATGGATGTGATAGTTCAGGCCGAGCACGGTCCAGATGGCCTGGCCTGGTTGATAACCTGGGATGAGGATTTGGCTGCAAGGGCACCTTCGTTGTGTGAAACGTTACTCGAGAAGTCTCCGCGACAAAAAGAGACCGCCATGACTCTCAACGAAGGTGGATATGTAGTTCTTGTGCGAGATTTCCAGCAAGCTCTTGAGGTCTCAAATGCGATTGCGCCTGAGCATTTGGAGATTTTGAGTACTAAATATGAAAAGATGGTTCCTCTGATTCGAAATGCAGGTGCGGTCTTTTTGGGGCCTTATGCCCCTGCGAGTGTTGGTGATTACATCGCTGGGCCAAGTCACGTCCTTCCAACTTATGGAACGGCCCGATTTGCCTCTGCGCTTTCCGTGGTCGATTTTCAAAAGCGTATTCATGCTGTTGAGGTTTCTAAATCCGCGATGGAGTATATAGCTCCGCACGTTGAAGCAATCGCAAAAGCTGAAGGTCTTTGGGCTCATGGACAGGCAGCAAAGATGAGATTAAAGAAGTGACAGTCGCTCCAAGAGATGGGTTAGGGGTCTTCGCGGGATATCATTCACCACAGGTTGATGTCCCAATACGGCTAAATACCAACGAGTCTCCATTTTCGCCGCCTGGACAACTCCTTGAGGCTTGGACAAAGGCTGTTGGGGGGATGAACCTAAACAGATACCCCGACAGGTCTGCGAAGGGGGCGATTAGAGCAATTGCCGATTTCCACGGTGTATCTCCCGAGCAGGTCTTCATCGCGAATGGCTCGAACGAGGTTCTACAGTCGATACTGCTTGGCTATGGCGGCGACACTAGAGTGGCAGCATCATTCGAACCCACATATGCAATGTATGAGACGATAGCACGAGTTACCTCAACCCCATATGTTGCACTTGAGCGCGATAGTCGGCTTCTGGTGGATCTAAATCGAGGAATCGATGACCTAAAGGTCTCTAAGGCTGATCTTGTATTTGTCTGTACTCCAAACAATCCAACCGGCCTTCTTGAAGAAAGTGGATTGGTGGATACCCTTTTGGGCCGCTTTGGTAGCCTTGTCGTCGTTGATGAAGCATATGGGCAATTCAACGACGAGAGTTCGGTGCCTTTGATCCAGAGATACGACAATTTGGTCGTAGTGCGAACCTTCTCTAAGATATGGTCACTTGCTGGCATGCGTATTGGTTATGCTATCGCAGATAAGAAAATTATTGAGACGCTGTGGCGAGTTGCACTACCTTACCACTTGGATGCCTCGAAAGCCCTGCTTGCCGAATTGAGTTTCGACTATATTGCCGAGATGGAGGAGAGGGTATCCTTTTTGATTTCAGAGCGCGAGAGGGTGCAGGATCGCTTTGGCTCTTTAGATCTCTCCTTTTGGCCCTCAGCCACCAACTTCATCCTCTTTAGACCCAAAATTGGCCACGGCCATCGCCTCTGGGAGTTGTTGCTGGAGCGTGGTGTCTTGGTGAGAGATTGGTCGAGGTGGCCCCGACTTGACGACTGCCTTAGGGTCACCATTGGTACAAAGGCCGAGAACGACGCTTTTTTGGCGGCACTAGAGGAGTCTTTGGAGCTCCTTTAGCTTCAAAAAATCCAAACTGTGACTTGACAGGTTGGCCCAATTGAAAAGACCAACCTTGTCGAGGAGAACGATGCATTAATGTCTAGGTGGCAATGATAACACTGGAGAAAAATTGATGAGTACAATTGATGGTTTAGATGAAGGTCGGGTAGCTCGAGCCGGCAGTTGTCGACGAGTGACTAAAGAGACTTCAATCGAGGCATCGATTGTCATCGACGGGAGCGGATCATCTGAGATTGACACCATGATTCCATTTTTTGACCATATGCTGACTCAGCTTTCTAAACATTCGTCTTGCGATATCTCAATTTCAGCCAAGGGAGATATTGAAGTAGATGCACATCATCTTGTTGAGGATGTTGGAATCGTCCTTGGCACGATCTTTGCTGAGGCTCTAGGGGACAAAATGGGTGTTTCTCGCTTTTCTTCTTTGACACTGCCATTAGATGAAGCTCTTGTTGAAGTGTCGCTCGACCTCTCTGGCAGACCCTACCTTTACTACGGCATCGACTTTCCATCTTCTAATCCGCTTGGAAGCCCGCCCTTTGATCCTTGTTTAGCGGAGGAGTTTTTTAGGGCATTCTGTTTTGCTGGGCGGTTTTGCCTACATCTTGACTTGAGGCGAGGAAAGAATGCTCACCATATTTTGGAGGCTACCTTCAAGGGAGTCGCGCGAGCCATCTTGATGGCTGCTGCTCGTACCTCGATGGGAGTGCCTTCAACCAAAGGTGTCTTGGCGTAGCCCACAATGATAAATGAAAGATAAAAGGTGCTTGGCCTCGTTGCTAATGATGGCAGGCTTTGGTTTATCTATTTTGGTCTAGAGAATTTTTGTGATACTTTTGCACTCGGCAAGCTGGGGAGATTGAGATTTATATGAAGAATCGTATCGCAGTCTTGGACTATGGAATTGGAAATCTGGCATCAGTTGCTAAGGCGCTAGAGTCAATTGGGGCCGATGTGAATTTGGTGGATAGCCAATTTCCACTTTCACATTATTCGGGCCTTGTGCTTCCGGGGGTTGGCTCCTTTGGGGCTTGTGTGAAAGCTCTTCGAAATGTTGGCTTTCATGACGTTATATATGAGGCGGTTGGTCGCTCTCTACCAACGCTAGGAGTTTGCGTCGGTCTTCAGATGCTCTATGAGGGCTCCGACGAGTCACCTAACGAAGCGGGCCTTGGGATTATCGAAGGTCGGATTGAACTGCTTAAGACTAATCTGCGAATTCCTCAGATGCAGTGGAATCGGATTGCGATTCAAGATCGCTTTTCAAAGTCGCCTCTATTTAGTGGGCTGGGCCAAGAGACGTGGATGTATTTCGTCCATTCATATGGGGCGCCTGTTGGTGTAGATACTTCAGCTATCTCCAACTACGGCCATGACTTTACCGCAGCGATTCAAAAGGGAAATCTTTTTGGCACTCAATTCCATCCCGAGAAGTCTTCCACCGATGGATTGACAATGCTCGCTAACTTTGTTCGAATTTCATCGATCTAAAGTGGCTTTTAACGAATAGAAACATCTCTAAATGAAATGCACTTGGATAAAAAGAAAAGGAAATGGAGAATAGTGCTGCTCTTTAGTGATAACTTGAAATTTCAAGTTGTTATTTCTCTGCGCCAAAAAGAGCCGAGAAGAGTAGCTGGCCTATGGCTCTGGCTTAATGGCGATAGCTACAGTTAATGGCGATAAGGCTAGAACTTCGCAAATGGGATATGGGTTCTGGGATATTGGCTTGTGGGCTGGCTTTAGTGGAAATTGGTTTTTAGTAACTATTTAGAGTGAGGTGAAAAGGTGGAATTCATACCCGCAATCGATCTTTTGGGTGGCGAGTCGGTGCGCCTCTATAAGGGTGACTACAACATGGCTAAAGTTTATGACTCGCCGCTGGATCAGGTAAGAAACTTCATCGACTGCGGTGTCTCCTGGATTCATATCGTAGATTTGGATGCGGCTCGTCAAAGCGGTAACAATCAAGAACTAATTGGTACTTTGGTGGCAATATCCAACGACGCTGGCGTGAAAATTGAAGTTGGCGGTGGTATTAGAAGTATGGATGATGCTCAACGCTTGGTTGAGAGCGGTGTGTCACGATTGATTATTGGGACGAAGGCCGTCTCTGATCCAGAACTATTTGGAGAACTATGTTCTAACTTTTCTGGTGCAATTGCGGCGGGTCTTGACTATCGCAATGAAGATGGCCAGAAGGTCTGTGCTCTCAATGGCTGGTTAGAAAGAAGCGATGTAACACTTGAAGTGGCCCTAGCGCGAACCATAGAACTGGGCGCGAGTGCCTTGGTTCTGACCGATATCTCAAGGGATGGAACGCTCGAGGGTCCCGACTTTGAGACGCTCTTTGATGCTGGCAAAGTTGCGGCGGATGCGGACGTAGATTTGATAGCCTCTGGCGGTGTCTCTGGTTTTAGTGATTTGGTCAAGATGGTTGATAGGGATTCAGACTCCAAGGTCATCTTCGGGGTTATCTCTGGAAAAGCTGTGCATGAGGGATTGATCGACGTTATGGAGGCGGTAAAGCTATGCAAAGCGTACGGGTGATTCCATGCTTGGATATAGATGAAGGACGCGTTGTCAAAGGAACCAACTTTCTCTCTTTGCGAGATGCTGGAGATCCGGTTGAACTTGCCAGTTTTTACGATCGAAGTGGTGCCGATGAGGTGGTCTTTTTGGATATCACAGCGTCATCTGACAACAGACCCATCACTATCGATCTGATAAAACGAGCAGCAAGTGTGGTCTTTATCCCTCTCACGGTTGGTGGAGGAATTAGAAGTGTAAGTGATGCTCGTGCAATCTTGCGTGCTGGCGCTGATAAAGTCGCCTTGAATTCCGCAGCCCTTGCGCGACCCGCCTTGATATGTGAGATAGCCAATGAATTTGGTTCACAATGTGTTGTTTTGGCAATTGATTCAAAATGGACCGGTTCAAGCTTTGAGGTTTACTCCCATGGCGGACGAACTCCTACCGGTATTGAGTTGAAGAGCTGGGCTATCCTGGGAGAGCGACTTGGTGCGGGAGAGATCTTATTGACCTCTATGGATAGAGATGGGACTAAGGAAGGTTTTGATCTCGAGGGTCTTTCGGCGGTAGCGGGCGCTACGAACGTTCCTATTATTGCATCGGGGGGAGCGGGTTCACTGGATCATTTTGTCCAAGGAGCAAAGATTAGCGGAGTTACTGGGCTTTTGGCTGCGTCGGTCTTTCATTTTGGCACCTTTTCGGTCGCAGAGGTAAAAGATGCACTGCTAGCACAATCAATACCGGTTAGACCAAATCGCATCTTGGAGTAGCGATGGCCGATCTAAAGTTGATTGGCGAATCGAAAGAAAAAGAACTATAGGATCGACCAACTAGTATCTAAATTTCATTCAACATTTTTTGAGAGTTAAGTGGAAGATTCAAAGCAAGCTATAACAATGTTGGCCGATAGGGTTCTGGTCACAACTCCTCAATCCGAGGGCGAGCGCCATTCTCGATCGGGCATTCTAATTCCAGCTACTGCACAAGTAGCCAAGCGACTTGCCTGGGCCGAGGTCGTTGCCGTAGGTCCAGCCGTTCGATCGATATCTCCAGGAGATAAGGTCCTCTTCAATCCGGAGGATCGGTTTGAGGTTGAAGTCCAAGGTGAAGACTACGTGATTCTAAAGGAGCGAGACATTCACGCTGTGGCATCGGTGCGAATTGTAAATGAAACGGGACTTTACCTGTGACCCACGACGAGATCGATCTAGAAAGGTTAGTAAAATTTAATTCAGATGGTTTAGTCCCTGCTATCGTTCAAGACTCGACCAACAATGAAGTTTTAATGATGGCGTGGATGAACTTAGAGTCGCTACGTCTGACCCTATCCAGTGGTAGAACTTGGTTTTATTCGCGAAGCCGCCAAGAGCTGTGGGCTAAAGGCGACACCTCGGGAGCGATTCAAGAGGTAATGTCGCTCCTCTATGACTGCGATGGGGATACCTTACTCATAAAAGTGATCCAGCGGGGATCTGGGGCATGTCATACCGGGAACTACTCTTGTTTTTATCGGGATTTGATCGCCGACTCCAAAATGGCATCTTAGCCTGATTGATAGGTATCTACCAAAGTCAGCGCTCCTTCTTGCTAGCTAACTCTAATGAAGCTTTGCGCGTTGAGCCCATTGATGGATGGATTAATTGAAAGTTGGTTTAGTTCGTGCGATTTCTATCGAGGCAAGAATTTTTAGATCGTGCGGCTCAAAGCATGATCGTTCCTGTTTATCGGGAGATATTGGCAGATGAGCTGACTCCGGTTTCGGTCTATCGAGCCCTTGCTAGCGGAGAGAGTCACTCATTTTTGCTTGAATCCGTCGAGAGAGGCGAACGTTGGTCGCGCTATTCATTTATTGGTATACGCCCACTAGGTGTTCTTAGCCTCACTGACTCAAAGGTCTCCTTTGTGACCCAAGATCACGAACTTGCGCGATCGTTGGCGATTGACCCTGATGGCAGCTATTTAGATCAATTCGATCGACTTCTAGGTGAGCTCGCTACCGAGCCAATGGCGGAACTCCCTCCTCTCCAAAGTGGTTTTGTGGGGTTTGTTGGATATGACGTAATCTCAGAGGTCGAAGATATTGGAGCGAGAAATCCAGATCCAGTTGGTTTTCCTGATGCCATATGTGCTCTCATTGGGGATTTGGCATGTTTTGACCACCTTGCACAGCGAGTCTTTTTGATATCCACAGTTGTTGTCCCAGGCGACTCAGGTGGTGGCGTGCACTCACGCCTCTACGACGAAGCGAATGACCGTTTGGACGAATTGGAGCGTCGCGTCTCCAATATATCTGTCTCGCCATTTGTGGCTCCGATCTCTCAAAGCGGCATTGTTCTATCGAATTTAGAGGTATCTATCTCTCAGCACTCCTTTGTCGAGTCGATAGAGATTGCCAAAGAACATATATTGGACGGCGATATCTTTCAGGTCGTCCTTTCGAAGAGGTTTAGCTTCGATCTCGAATGTGACCCGTTGTCCTTTTATAGGGTCCTCAGGTTGAAAAACCCATCTCCCTATATGTATTTTGTCGACTTTCCAGAGATCAAGATCGCAGGTTCATCGCCGGAGCCTCTTGTAAGAGTGGAAGGTCAGAAGGTCATTTCGCGTCCTATTGCTGGAACTAGATCTAGGGGTACCACTCAGGCCGAGGATCTATTGCTGGCAGCTGAGCTGATTGAGCACCCCAAGGAACTAGCTGAGCATACGATGCTGGTTGATTTGGCGAGGAATGATCTGGGAAGAATTTCGCAATATGGCAGTGAGCATATCGATGAACTTATGACCCTTGAGCGCTATTCGAGAGTCATGCATCTTACGTCGCAGGTATCAGCTAAGCGTCGCGAAGGGGTGACGATAATCGATGTCCTGAAGGCGACGATGCCAGCTGGTACTGTTTCGGGCGCTCCCAAGGTCAGGGCTATGCAAATTATCAATGAACTTGAAAGCTACAAGCGAGGTCCATACGCTGGAGTAGTTGGTTACTTCGATCTGGCCGGAAATATGGATGTGGCTATCTCGATTAGAACTTTGCTTGTTGAGCCAAGCGGACGGGGCCATCTTCAAGCAGGAGCCGGAATAGTCTTTGATTCGGATCCTATCGGTGAGGATGAAGAGTGCAACAATAAGGCCAAAGCACTTTTGGAGGCCGCATCTATCGCCGCTATGACCGGCAAATTCCAAAGGAATCGGGATTAATCTAGGGTCAGATCGCAGTCTTTAGGCGCGACCAGTGACCCTGAAAAACCTCTCACTGAGGGTCCCCTTTGAAAATCGAGATGCGAAAATCGAGTTGCGAAAATCGATCTCAGTGACTTTCCCATATCTTTTTGCCTCGAAAATCGCTTCCTGCTATTGCTTTCTCCCAGCATGGATTCTTATTTGGGTATGAACTCAATGGGAATTAGTTGCTCGGGAATCCCTAGGTGTCTTGACCGAATGTATTCACCAAGTCCCTTGGCTTGGGGGTCTAAGCGGCTCGAGGATGCCACTCCTTCGCCGAGTAGACCAACCACTACGAAGTTGATAGCTCTTAGGTTTGGAAGTTCAAACCTCCGCACTTCTAAATCTTTTGCTTCCGTCAGTAGATCTTTGAAAGTATCTATCCCAAGGTTCTCCAAGAGCCATTCATAGGCAAGGTCGTTACGTGCCCAGAGGCCAACATTTGCATTACCTCCCTTATCTCCCGAGCGAGCGCCAAATAGGCGACCTAAGGGGATCGAATGAGTTTTACTGCTGATTACCTTAGAGATTTTAGGCTCTGACTTTGTTGGTTTTTGGGCTTTATGACTTATGGTCCCATCCTGTTGATTGGTATGTGGTATCGGTAACCTTGATCCGTCGCTTAGAACTACCTCGTGGCTGACGAGAGATGCGGGAATGAGCGTTGGCCAGTAAATGCCGTAGGCACTTTCTGAAGTGGGAATTGAGGTGGCATGAAATCCTGGATAACCACCTAAGGCGAGCTCTACTATTGCACCTGAAAAGGCTCTTCCGACTTTGCCTGGATCGGAATCTTTTATAGTTATTCTCAGATGAGCGATAGCGAGTTCATTACTAGGTGCGTCCATTTGATCATAACGAATCAGCTGTATGTCGACTGACTCAAATCTCTCCTTTCCGCCAAGAATACCAAAGAGCTCATCCTGGGCCCATTGTGCTTTATCTTGGATGTCCAGGCCGGTAAGCACCATAGTCATAGTATTGCGAAAACCACCGAGATAGTTGATGGCGACCTTTAGGTCTTGTGTCGGAGCGCTTCCTTTTGTCCCAGAGACCGCCACTTGGTTTGTGCCGATCTCTTTGAGGTCGATGGTGTCGAAGTGTGCTATCACATCGGGGTTTAAATATTGGGGCTCGGCTATCTCATAGAGGAGCTGTGCTGTTACGGTTCCAACGCTCACCAAGCCACCGGTATTTGGGTGCTTGGTTATGACCGCGGTTCCGTCAGATGCCACTTCAGCGATGGGAAATCCAGGGTAACGCCTATCGGTGATCTCTGCAATAAATGGATAGTTCCCGCCAGTTGCTTGCGGTCCGCATTCAATTATGTGACCGGCGACTACTGCGCCAGCTAGCTCGTTGAAGTCAGTTCGCTCCCAACCATGCCAATAGGCGGCAGGTCCAACCACCAAGGATGCATCGGTAACACGCCCTGTAATAACGACATCGGCGTTGTTTTTTAGAGCTTCAACAATGCCCCATCCCCCCAAGTAGGCATTTGCTGTAAGTGCTTGGATATTCGAGTTTTTGAGACTTATCTTTGTATCAAGATTTTCAAGATCGTATCCAGCCTCTAAAAGACTGGGAATCTCTGGGGCGATGTCGTCGCCGCTAATGTAGGCGACGTTCGGGTTTAGACCAAGGCGAGCTGCTAGTTGGCGGATATCATTTGCTAGTCCTGACGGATTCAGTCCACCGGCATTGCTCACAACTTTGATGCCGCGATCCATGCAGGTGCCAAGTACCTGTTCCATCTGGGTGAGAAATGTCCTTGCATAGCCTGCACGAGGATCTTTCAGTCGCGACTTCCAAAGAATAAGCATTGTCAGTTCCGCTAGGTAATCTCCCGTTAAAAAGTCGATTGGGCCGCCTTCGACCATGTCTAGGGCTGCTTGCATACGATCACCGTAAAAGCCGGAGCAATTTGCGATTCGGACCGCTCTCTTGGTTTTCATTTCGAGACTCTCCATTCGTGGGTAGCTAATTCGCTTTTGATTCTTCTTTGAGGGTTGGCTTTCGCCCTGGACCAGGTGTACTTGCAAATGCTTGTGCGATTTGCATCCAGTTTGCAGCGTTGGGACCGCTAGTTATAATTGTCGTATCAGCGAGGTTCCGTCGTTGAGTTACCACCAAACAAAAGTCGAGAGCGTCTCCAGAAACTACCTCGGCCGGATCCGGCGGCCCGAAGGTCCATTTTGAACCATCTGGCGCAATCAGCTCCACTCCAATTGAAACTTGAGGAATCGGTATTTCCCTTAGCAAATGGGCAAAGGGCATGGTGGCATATCCAAGGTGTGCGATATGGAATAAGCGATTCGTGGGGATGACCCGAACCCCTAGGGCATCTGCAATGTCTACACCATGGGCCCATGTCTCCATGAGGCGCGCAGTGATTGAGCTTGCTGCGCTCATATCGGGACCGTACCAGGGTAATCGAGAGCGCGGGTCTACTCCATGAAACGAAGAGATTAGAGCGGTTCTAGCACTTTTGAACCACTCCAGGAGTTTGTCTGGCGCCATATTGTGGTTCTGCTTTGCAATTTCATTGGGAAAATCTTCTCCATAGGCGATTACGTTTGCTAACTCTGAATTGAATCTATCTGGTTCTTTCAGTGCAAGGGTGGCTGCGTTGTCAAAGTAAGCTAGATGACTTACCTGATCCTGAATCGTCCAACCCTCTGCCGGTGTTTGGATATTCCAAGCCCAGTCGTCAAGGTGATCCAAAAGGTCTATCAAGACCTCAGATTCCAAAGAAAGATCTTTGAGCAGTTTGTCCATATCTATTACCATCTTCTTTGCCTCCATTTCGATGGGTGCTTTTTTCATTAAGAGCCATTGAATACAGTCCATATATTGCCGCTAGGCCATAGCGGAGCGACCACTCTATCTCTGTTCATTCCATCGTCATTGAATAATGATGAAAGCGCCAACGGCGTCGCAAATAGCCGAGTTGTGTGTGCTTTTTGCACTTGGGTGATTACCTTTAATCCAAATAGTGCCATAACTTTGTTGATGCGTTTTAGGCGGACTTGCGGCTCTAGTATCAATCGCCCGAGTCTTTTGAGGATTGTCACATCATCAAGTTTGACGATGGTAGCTTTTGTGATCCTTAGCCTCTTCTTTAAAATTGGAACTAAATCCAATGGCCGATTTTCAAAGGGAAGTCGGACTCTTTTTCTCAAGGTATTATCACTAGGGTTAGATCTGCTAATTGTGACTCTGACCCTCTGGGAAAGTGTATCCCTGCTAAGTTGAAAGCTGCATGATTGGCGTCCTTGGCCTAGTGGGGTAGCATGCACCGATCTTCTCGGTCGGAGTATGCTTCGGTGGCTCTCGATTACCGAAACCAATAAAAATGCTGGTGGGGATCGGTGGATGGTGATCTCTTTTGGCCTATGGTGGCTTGTTTTATTTGAGAGTTCATCTGTGAACTGAGCTTCCGGGAAAAACTCTTTTGCGTAAAAATCTGAGTCGGAAAGATTCATTCCTAGTGGTACTAGGAAGAAGATAGTCGTCACATCAAGGATGCGTGCGATCTTGGTCATGGTTAAATCTTTGTTCTTTAGTGGCGATGTTGCTTCGTCACCCAGAGCTTTGTGAGCAGTTGCAAAAGAGAGGTCTTTCGAAGTCGCTTTGACTCTTACGAGGTGGTTACTAGGTCTATGCCTAGGTCGACAGATGGTTCTGTTGAGCCTTTTGGTGGGGTTGGTGGATCCGAGGTGGCTGCTTGGATCCACAATTACGCTTGGTTGGTAGGCGCGATCGACGCGATGTTGAATGGCGCTATTGATGATTCTGGTGGCTCTATTTAGGTCGATGGTCGAGTCGAAATTAGACAACTGTGACCTTTCGCTAGATAGTCTCACGAGGCAATAATATGAAAAAGAATTCACCCATTAAGGGAAGTTTAACCAAGGAGTGAAATCACCCCTAACTTAGCTCATTTGTTCGTGGTTTTCTTTTTATTTCTGATTGCTCGGGTCTATCGTTCAATATCTAGGTCTATGTATCAAGGTTGATAAATAAAGGTTGATAGGGCTTAAAGGTTATGCTGATCTTGATGTAGGTTGTTGGTGGTCAACTTGTGGTTTTGATCAAGTCGATAATCATCTGGGCAAGTTCTTGGGAGCTCGCTTCTTGGAGAAGGTGACCAGCATTCAAGATCGTATGATGTTGAACTAAACTTGCACCGGGAATTGTCTCTATAAACTTCGTCTCTCCCCTTTTGTTATTGGACCGCTGTCTGAAAATGCGCATAAGACAGGTTTTACAAATTTAAAAAGTGTCTCCCATGTGGCTAAATTATCCTGGTGAGCAGGGTAGTCTGGACTAATTGGGACTAGGGTCGGAAAGATTCGCGCTCCAGCTTTGTAGATATCGTCCGGGAAAGGGGAGCTATAGGCGTCAATTGTGGCTTGAGAGAGACGACCTAGGGATCCGCCATTTACAATATCGCCTATTGGAAATTGTTCAGATTGGATCGAAAAGTCACGCCATGCGCTAAATGCCTTAGATACCTTTGCATTACCGGTTGGGAGGCCGGTGTTTGCAACCACCAATCGAGCAAATCAATCGGCCTCCATGCCAACTACTCTAAGGCCAATAAGGCCACCCCAGTCTTGGCAAAATAGTGTTATCTCGTCTAGCGGCAATTTTTTATGATTAGTTCGTGCATCCAGTTGACATGACGGCCAAAGGTATAGTCGGTAGTTAGAGTTGGCTTGTCACTTCGTCCAAAGCCAATTAGGTCCGGTGCTACACATCTAAATTCCGCTTTTAGAAGCGGGGGGATCATCTTTCGAAAGAGGCAACTCCACGATGGTTCACCGTGCATTAAAAGAACTACGGGAGCATCGCTATCTCCTTCATCAATATAGGTACATCGCAGTGTAGAGCCTCTAAAAGTCGTCAAGTGATTCATAGCGAGGACTAAACGGGAAGTCCGTAATTGGCTCAAGTTGGGACTCTGGAGTTCGTAGAGCTTTCATAGCCTGGTAGTTCCTTTTGTTTTAGGTGGTAGTGAATCTGTCCTTGAGGAAATTGAAGCACAAGGACTATATCTCATGTTGAGCTGCGGTTTTCTTGTGATTTGTGTTGTCTTTTGATCTCTGGTTGGTTAATTGGGGACTTGCAACCTAAGAAGTCATACCGCCAAGGCCCACTAGCCCTCTGGCGTGTTCAATCTCGCCCATGTGGCGAAGGCCGTGTTGGTAGATCCAACACTCGATCGCATCTTCAAGAGTGATTCCTTCTTCGCCGGCGACCCGGGCGCTAAAGGTTGATGCGATCTGAGGTGGAAACGGTTTCGCAATTATAATCTTTGTAAGATCGCTGGAATCTAATGTCTCTAGCCATTGCTCGGTACGCGAAAAGACCAGCCCCATATACTCTTTGAATGCCCCGTAACCACCAATTCTTTGGTTAACCATCTCTGATACCGTTTTGCTTTTGCCGTGATCAGGGATGGTGAGACCGATCTGATCTTGCCACTTCGAATTCCAAATCATAGGCGTATTCGTCATTAGCAAAAATGAGGTGTCGATCATGTTCGTTATATGAAAGAGGCTAAAGGCAATGGGTAAGACGCCTTCTCGTTCAAAATGGTTGACATCATCGATTGTCATCGTTGCCACTGCGTCATAGTAGAGCGAATGCATCGCGTGCATTCTTCTTCTAATCGAGTCGATTCTTAGCACGGGATCATTCAATTTTTTACCTCCAAATTATTCTCGCGACATCTCTATGGTCGCTATGGTTTCGAGATCTTTTTTGCTCTTTCTCGATCGAATTTCAAAAGTAACCTCTTTGATCTTGTCGGTAAAGGCAAAGTCGCCGCTGTAGTCGAGCGAGACGTTTGAGAGGCCATCGCGCCCAAGGTCCATTCCCATCGAGCCAAGCATCCTGATGACTGTCGGTATTTGCACTGTTGTTAGGGTATCGGTGCCAACCCCGACCGAAAGGCTACCTCCTTGGCCCTCTCGATCAAATTTTGCAAAGAGAAGGTGAGGCCCTGCGACAAGAGATATCGGTGATCTAGCCTGGTGGTGCTCGCCTAGAGCGTTGTAGTCAAAGACGAGTTCCCCGTTGATTATAAAGAAGCTATGGCCCACATTGTGGCTTCCTCTTGCGTAAATGACACCGGATGGATCGCTCTTTGATATTCCCACTGTTGCATTTAGGGTCCAAAGTCGACCACCGAGAGTTGGACAGGCATCTGCTGGGATGTGAGAGATCGGTGGAAGGTACTTATAGCTGTATCCGCTATGGGGTGTTGCTGGAAGGTTTTCAACTCCAAAAAGTTCTATAGTTCTATCGTCTAGTGGAAGGACGCCCATCTCTTTTGCTATAGACCACCAAGTATCCACCATCTCACTTAGGCGATCAGGGTATTTGGTGGCGAGGTTGTGGCACTCAGAGAAGTCTTTTGATAGGTCAAAGAGTTCCCACTCGTCGTCTTCGTACGGGGTTCCTTGTTCATGGTAAGTGGTTGCCTTCCAACCATTTAGGTAGATTCCACGGTGGCCGATCTGTTCGAAATATTGCGAGTTTCTAACTGGAGGTGCCATTGAATCGTTAAAGGTTGGCACGATGGATTGGCCATGCAGCGGAATCTGCTTCTGGCCTTCATTGTCTTGGACAAAGGTGGTTTGAGTTACATCAAGCACTGTTGCTGCGATGTCTATTGCGTGACAAAACTGGGTCCTTATCTCACCTGGGTTTTGGATTCCTGCTGGCCAGTGTGCTATTAGCGGATCGCGAACCCCACCTCCGTAGGTATTTTGTTTGTACCAGCGAAGAGGTGTATTGCCAGCTTGGGCCCCTCCCCAGGGGTAGTTCGAATGTGAATATTGACCCCCGATTTCATCTAGATTATTTTCAACTATGTAGTCGATGTCTTCTAATTTGCCGTTGAAAAAGCTAAATTCATCCTTGACCCCATAGGGTCCTCCTTCGCGACTTGCTCCATTGTCAGAGAGAAGCAGAATCAGTGTGTTGTCTAACTTGTCTTGTTCTGCTAGGAACGTCATTAACTTGCCAATTTGGTGGTCGGTGTGTTCAAGGATTGCAGCAAACGATTCTTGGAGGCGAGCCGAAAACTTCTTTTGATTTTCCGTTAGATCATCCCAAGGCGGCACCCCCGGATTTCTCGGTGAGGGGGTGGTGTTGAGGGGAATTATCTTTTTTTCCAACTGCCTCTCGAACCATTGTTGTCGAATTACGTCGTAGCCGCTGTCGAAAGCCCCTCGCCACTTCTGGCGATATTGAAGTGGGCTTTGGTGTGGGGCATGCGTTGCACCAAATGCGACGTAGAGGTAGAATGGTCGATCTGGACGAATCGACAGCAGATCTCTAAGCCATAGGATCGAGTGGTCAACTATGTCTTCGCTGACGTGATAACCCTGCTCTGGAGTTTTGGGTGGATCGATATGGTGGTTGTCATAGGTCAATTCAAGGTAGAACTGGTCTGTCTCTCCCTGCAAAAAGCCGTAATAGCGATCAAACCCCCGTTGTAGCGGCCAGTTAGCGTAAGGGCCGCCGGCCGATGTCTCGATCATGGGAGCTAGGTGCCATTTGCCAACTGCAAAGGTGGCATATCCGGCAGAGCGCAACAGTTCGGGTGTGGTAGCTGCATTTTTTGAGACGCCACCTCGCATGTTTGGATATCCGGTGTTCCAATTGGATACCCCTCTCGTTCCAACGCTGTGGTGGTTACGTCCGGTGATAATTGCTGCCCGCGATGGAGAGCAAAGGCCCGTAGTGTGAAAGTTGGTGTAAAGCAAGCCACCAGCGGCTAGGGCGTCGATGTTGGGGGTTGCAAGGGTCGATCCATAGCATCCAAGGTGTGAGAATCCAGTGTCATCCAAGATGATAGTTATCACATTTGGTTGGCCGACCCCAGAGGGCGGATCCGGCCAATGTGGCGTTGACTCTTGATATGTTCGGCCGATTTTGCCGCCGAATAATGGTTCGTTGATCACCTTAGGTCCTTGTCTTTGCTTTTTTGTTGGTGTCATCTCTGATGGCGTGGAAAATTACCTAAGCGATCTTTTCTCATCGTGTACCGAACTTATCTCCAATAATTCAAAGTTATCATTGTTTTGACATATTGACTGACAAAAGTTGGGTTAGTATGAGATTCAAAGGATATCTATCTTTGATTTTTTGTGCGTTGGGTCGATTTGGCAAGGGTAATGGAGGAGTTTATCTGGTACCTTAGAGATGGACTAGGGATGGACTAGGGTTAGGATGTTGCTGCTTTGAGGTCGAGTTAGCACGATTTTAGAGTTCTTTTGAGGTCGAGTTCGCACGATTTTAAAGGTTCTTAAGTACTTGCCTCTTGAGGTACGTTGAAAAGTATATGGATCATAAATTTGTATTGAGATCTTCTATATCTGGATATTACATACATTGGAGCCAGGGTTTTAGGCTTGCTTTTGACGAAATTGGGACGATCTAAATTTTCGTGCCGTAGCCGGAATCATTTTGGCGCTATGGGATTTGGGTATGTTGGCTCTTTTGGGTTAGCGATCGAACATGAATTGGAAATTGAATTGGATACGGAATTGCAAAGAGCATGAGCACTTCGGTGACCACCGATGGATCGAGTCTGAAGCCAATAGATGAGTTGCTTCTTCGCAAGTCTCTCTTTGTGGCATTTTCGATACTATCACAGGCTTCTAAATGTGAAGCAGCATGTCTTGATGGCGATTGCGACCATGATAGCCACGAGGATCTCGATTCTGTTAGCACGACTACTGTACCTAGTACTAATTGCGCAATTGTAGAGTTTGAGGTAATCCTGGGCTCAGCTTCTTTCTTTGAAGAGGAGACACCGGGTGACCCAGATGGTCGTCGCAGCCGTCGTGAACGAAATCGACTCCTAGTCGTTGATGGACTTTTAAATCTCTACTCCAACGGCAACCTTAGGCCAAGCGTATTAGAGATTGGCATAGCATCTGGTGTTTCGGGTCGCTCTATATTTCGCTACTTTAGCGATACCGACGATCTAGTTCGTAGCGCGATTGCTCGAGCGATTTATCGATCCCTGCCTTTGTTAGAAGTTAAGCTGAATGCCGATGCTACATTGAATGATCGCGTTGGAGCACTCATTGATCAACGTATTACGCTATTTAGTGCAATTTCCCCAGTCGCAATGGTCGCCCGATTGAACGCACCTTTTCAACCTATACTTCAAGAAGAAATCTCAAGAAATAGGAGATTTTTAAGACACCAAATTGCAAGGATATTGGGTGATTTTTTACCTTCGAGTGAATCAATGGATTCGAATATGACTCTCTTGGCCATTGACGTCCTCTCCTCATTTGAAGCCTATTGTCTTATGGTCAATGACCAAAACCTGTCGATGGCCCAGATTCGAGATTGTCTTTTCGATGCCATCATGGGAATTATTCGACAGAGTGAATATGCATCAAAAGGATCACATGGCCAAGGTAGTCTAAACCGTAAGGAAGAATAAAAGAAATGCAAAAGCGGGCATCAATTCGCTATGAGGTTTTTATCAAAGCTGACATTGAAACGATTTGGGAGATGATTGGCGATCCTCTTGCGATCTCTCGATGGTTTGTGGGGATTGCCTCTGCAACTCTAGAGGGTACGACACGCGTGATTGTTTTAGGCAGCGGCCTTAGCTTGCCTGAGACCATCGTGACGATTGATCCTGTTGCTCATCGTTTTCAATATCGGATAATAGCTCCGATCGTCAAGGAACATCTATCAACCATAGACGTGATCGAGGTTGATGAAGAGAGATCTCTCGTTATCTATAGCGTTGATGCGGAACCAGCCAACTTTGGCTTGATCATTGGCGGTGCAGCCGGTGCAGCGCTCGAGAATCTTCGCGAAATCTTAGAGGATAAAAATACAAAAGGTGAGGTTTAATTGGCTCGGAAAATTCTTTTTATTACCACCGATCAACAGAGATACGATACCTTAGGGTGCAATGGTGGGACTTTGGCATCGACACCGGTGGTAGATCAACTGGCTAGGACGGGTGTTCGCTTTGAGCGAGCGCACCCTCAATCGGTAGTGTGTATGCCTTCACGTTCAACCATGTTGACTGGCCAGTACCCAAGTACGCACGGTGTTTGGATGAATGGCGTACCTCTTCCAGTTGCGGCTCCATCTGTGGCTAGTGTCTTAAATCAAGTAGGTTATCGAACCGCCCTCATTGGTAAAGCTCACTTTCAACCATTTTTGGATCCATTTCTACGTTTTGAGGAAAATGCGATGAGCCAAGGTTCGGCTTCTCCTCTTTTGGGCTTGTATCGTGGTTTTGAGCATATGGAGTCAGCTGCGCACGGACCAGTTGGCCCATTTCACTATTCGCGTTGGCTTTTGGAAAACCATCCGGAGGTAATCGGTGGATTCTATAGCGTTTTGAATTCGTCCTTCGATGTTAATTCGGAGGGTGATGGCGATACAGGGGCCCCTCAGGTGCATGTTAACCCGGTTCCAAAGGAGTTGTACCATACCGATTGGGTAGCCGACCGCACAATTTCTTGGCTCAACACCTTGGGCAATGACGAGGATTGGTTTTGCTGGATGAGCTTTCCAGACCCGCACCATCCATGGGATCCGCCTCAATCTGAGGTCGGGAGAATAAATTGGAAAGACGTACCCCTGCCTAATGGCTATATCGAGTCCCAGAGTCAGCGTGAGGCGATCCTAGACGATAAGCCTCGACATTGGAGAGCGTGGTACGATGGAACCCTTATCTCGAACTACGAAGCGCCAAGTTCATGGGTCCCAGCCACCTTGACGGCCGACCAGGTCCGCGAGGTTAATGCTCGAAATGCCGTTGAGTGCGAGTTGATCGATGAAGCAATTGGCAGAGTAATTACTTCGTTGATTGAAAAAGGATGCTATGACGATGTGGACGTTATCTTCACCACCGATCACGGCGAATTGCAGGGTGATTTCGGCCTGCTCTTCAAAGGGCCATATCATGTAGATGGCTTAATGCGATTGCCGTTGATATGGCGACCAGCCCCGTCGGCGGGAATTAGGCCATCAACGGTTACTAAGCCGGTTGGACTATTGGATTTGGCGCCCACTTTTTGTCAAATTGCTGGAGTTTCACCTCAGTCATGGATGGAAGGAAAGGCCCTTCCAATAAGCGACGAGGACGCAACGAATCGGGATTTTTCGTGCGTGCTGACCGAGTGGGATAGTGAACTATTTGGCGTAAATGTTCATTTGCGCACTATTATGGCTGATCAATGGGTATGTACTACCTATCAGCCAGGTACTTCTCATGATGGATCTGAAGGCGAACTATACGATATCGTCCAGGATCCACTCCAGCACCATAACCGTTGGGGTGATCCCTCCTTGACTTCGATTCGTGATGGGCTTGTCGATCGTATTTGGGAGAGCCTTCCTAGGCACCCGGGTAAAAGACGTATCCTCCAAGCTCCGGTTTGATTGCTATGTCGGTGGGGTATTACAATTCAATTTGGTCCGGTGAAGATGGAGGGCCCTCTCGCCTTGGAATAGCGAACCACTCTGGCGACCTTGGTCTCATTGGTGGGCGCAAAAATGTAGAGGTTACTTCGCGTTTTGTACCACTTGCCACGATGGTGGTAACTAGAGACACAGGGGAGATCTATCTTTTGCGCCACGGAAGCGGCGACAACGCTAAGTGCTTTGTAGAAAAGATCGATCCAATATCGCTAGAACCTATAGTCACCTCTTTGGAGCTAGAGGGTGGACCCACATGGCCCGGAAGCATTGCCGTTCATTCAAACGGCTCGATCTATGTTGTTTTTGGCAATCACATCAGTCGCCTAACCCATCTTTCGCAGATTTCCCGAAAAATCGCCCTAATTGGTCCCTTTTGAGGGGATTTTGGGCGATTTTCGACTTGGGCGATTTATAGATGCCCTGGTAGATGGGTATTAGGTCTTTTTGGGTCGCGAATGTAGTGTCCTAATTTTTGAGTAGTTTTGATTATGACTTGCATTAGCTCTGACATGGTGCTATTGTCTTGTTGTGTTTATCCGTGAAACTCCAACAGTTAATAAAAAGACCGGCGTTAGCTACAGTAAGTACCAACTCGTTGAGTCCTACCGCTGTGAAAAAGGTCCCCGTCAACGTATAGTAATGACCTTGACCGAACTGGACCTGGATAAGTCATTGTGGCCAGCTCTGGCCAATGCTATAGCCCAGAGACTCTCTGGAGTAACCTCACTCTTTGAATCAGATCCTATTATTGCCAGATACGCCGATCTGGCAATCACTAAGTATGCAATTCGTTCCGAAGTTGCAGCCGCTAAAGAAACAAGAGCTACTGAGGCTGACCTTGAGATGGTAGATCTCTCTAGTGCTAAGACTATCAATAGTAGAAGTATCGGTCCAGAACTCATAGGAAACTCGTTCTATGAAGCTCTTAGCTTCGATAAGATCCTAGAGAGTGCAGGTCTATCGGGTGAATCCCTTGGTATTGCCAAGGCAACGATAATAGCTCGTC